>CAYZJC010000006.1:0-1017 GCA_964478775.1 uncultured Verrucomicrobiales bacterium
TTTTCTATCACCAGGGGCCCTATCGCTAGGGGCTCTATCTTGGTAACCTCTGTCATTATTATTTCTGTCATAAGGTTTTCTATCACCAGGGGCCCTATCGCTAGGGGCTCTATCTTGGTAACCTCTGTCATTATTATTTCTGTCATAAGGTTTTCTATCACCAGGGGCCCTATCGCTAGGGGCTCTATCTTGGTAACCTCTGTCACGATTATTGTAGCCTGGGCGATCGTTCGTTGGCCTGCTTGTAGAACCTCTATCAGACGATTCCCGATCTGAAGGAGAACGATCAGCATATGGTCTATCTGGTCTTCTGTCATTTTGCCTATCTGATGGCTGTCTGTCATAGCTCCTACGTTCGTGAGGACTCTGTGAATTTGAACCTCTCTCATAAGAAGACTGTTGACGGTATGTCTGTGGTTCATACGCTTCGTGGCTTTTTGAGTTTGTATCTGAACCCAAGGCCTGTTTAACATGTGGTATAGATGGCACACTTGTTGCAACTGTCTGACTTTGAATTGCTTCATGTGCGGCTTGTTCCTCAGCCTTCAATGCCGCTTCCTTAGCTGCTTTTTCAGCCTGCAGTGCACGTTCACGTTCTTCAATAAATCTCTTTTCATCTTGTTCTTTTTGGCGTACTAAAGAATCTTTAAGTGCTTTCATGCGCACATCAAGTTCACTGCCTGTTAAGCCACGGGATGATGCTGCTGAGTTTGCATCACCCTTTGACTTGTCATGGGGGTGGCCTCCTGTTCGGCGTCTTTTAACCTCAACCTCTACAGTTTTAGAGCGCCCACGCGCAAAACTTTGTTGAATATGATCACGCTCAATAACTGGTCTTCCATCAGCCTTACGACTAAGGGTTAGCGTCTTCTTTTCGCTACCATCATTGTTTTTTTCAAGATCTGTTTCGTTTTTTCCAGTCATTAGTTCACTATCTTCTAAAGTTACTGTTTATGGGCATGGGCACGTAATTTAATTAAACCAGCCTTCACGGGCTTTCATAATAAGAGCATTCGC
>CAYZJC010000006.1:1027-29991 GCA_964478775.1 uncultured Verrucomicrobiales bacterium
CATCAAGACTTAGCAAATCTGTAGAAACGATATCAATCACTTCATCACCCGCTTAATCAGCAAAATCATCTAGTGTCAAAATGCCAGCTTTGCACAATTTATGCAATACTTGTGTCTCTAGGGCATCAAAGTTTAATAAATCATCCTTTGCACCTAAAGCTTTACATTCTTCAAGCATTTTTTGTTTGCGCATCTCAATAGCTGTGAGCGCACGTTTTTGTAATTCTGCACCTAAGTCAGCATCTAAGCCTTCAAGGGTCGCAATTTCTTCTGCATCTGTATAGGCTAATTCTTCAACGCTAATAAAGCCTTCAACGGCTAACAACTGCGCTAATGTTTCATCAACATCTAATGCATCCATAAATATTTTTGTGCGACGTTCAAATTCTTGTGCACGGCGTGCTGAATCTTCTGCTTCAGTTACAATATCTACATGCCAGCCAGTCAGTTGTGAGGCCAAACGAACATTTTGCCCACGTCGACCAATGGCAAGGCTTAATTGAGTTTCTGCAACCACCACTTGTACACGGCCTGTTTCTTCATCTAGCACAACACGAATGATTTCAGCCGGTGCTAAGGCATTGACAACAAATGTTGCTGCGTTTTCTGACCAAGGAATGATATCAATCTTTTCACCACCAAATTCGTTCACAATGGCCTGTATACGTGAGCCTCTGATTCCGACGCAAGAACCAATCAAATCAACAGAAGGGTCGCTTGATGTAACAGCAATCTTTGCGCGGCTACCGGCGTCACGTGCAACGCCTTTGATTTCAATGACGCCATCATAAATTTCAGGGACTTCTTGTTCAAATAAACGTGCCATAAAATGGGGATGTGTTCTGGATGTTGACACCATTGGTCCGCGTGCATCTGGGCGAATTTCGCTAATCACCACACGAACACGATCTCCCACACGAAATGTTTCACGCGGGACCATGTCTTCACGGCGCAACACACCCTCACCACGGCCAAGGTCTAAAATAACGCAATTAAATTCCACTTGCTTGACGAGTCCGCTTACAATTTCACCAACGCGGTCTTTAAATTCTTCATAAACGTGTGAGCGTTCAGCATCCCTTACCTTTTGGAAGATAACCTGACGGGCACTTTGTGCCGTGACACGACCAAATTCAATAGGTGGAAGTTCTTCAATGATTTCATCACCAACATCACAATTGGCATCAAGCTTGAGGGCGTCTTCTTTTGAAATTTGTGTGCTTGGAAATTCGACAATATCGCACACAATCTTCGCACGTGTGATTTCAACTTCACCAGTTGCACGATCTACAGCCACACGAATATCATGGTCTATACCATATTTTGTTCTAGCCGCTTTTAAAATGGCTTGCTCCATGGCGTAAAGGACTTCATCTTTTTCAATGCCCTTTTCGCGTGCAACAATATCTGCGACTTGCAACAGTTCGTGGCGAGGTTGTGAGATTGTGGTTTCTGATGGTTTAATTTTTCGACTTGCCAATTTAACACCTCGTATAGTTTTTGTTAATCATTAGTTGTTTAATCACTTTGTTTGCTTAAAGCAGTTCTCGTCTTGTTTGTGCTTTTTTAAAATTCAACATGCAAACGTGCGCTTCGAATATCTGCATACATAAGCTCAATTTCTTGCGTATCTTCATCTAACGGTTCTATTAATATTAATTTTATACCCGTTTGCGTTGGATTTGCCAATATTCCTTTAAACTTTTTTCTGTTTTTAATTCCAGTGTTTGTTTGAATCACCACAGTGTGTCCTTCAAACTGAATAAAATGCTTTGGTTTCGTTAAGGGGCGATCTATCCCAGGTGAAGAGACCTCTAAAGTATAGGCTTCGGTAATCACATCTTCAACATCTAATATAGGGGACGCTAGTCTGCTAACTTTTTCACAGTCTTCAACAGTAATGTTTTCACCATCAAGCCGTTCAATCATAATTTGCAAAGTTTTGCGCAAATTGCCAGAAACGTTAACACGCACAATTCCATAGCCATCTAAGGCTATTACTTTCTCTAGCAACAATTCAATGCGTTGGTTTAAATCCATTTATGTATTCCAAATATTTTTTTAATAAAATCAATTCACGCTTTTGTTGTTAAATAGAACAAATTTGTCAATTAGAATTGAAATCATTTTAAAGAATTATTGTCTTCATTTCAATATCTTATTGACAAAATTCCACGATAAACTGCTTGGTAAACAGATGATGCAATTTTTGAAGACGAATTGGACCTGCGGTTTTTAGTAAAACTCCTCATTTTTAAGCCTATAGATAAAAATACAAGTTTTGCAAATCACTATATTATGATATAGTAGCTACTTTGCTATTCTTCTCTTATGAGATGAGTAGTTTCGATTCATATTTAAAGGGGGGTATTGTGCTATCATTGAATAAGGTTAGTTATTACATTGCCGGTAGAGCTATTTTAGACGATATTACGGTTCAAATCAGTACGAACCAACGTGTCGGTTTGGTCGGGCGTAACGGGAGTGGTAAGTCAACTTTGTTTAATTTGATGCTTGGCAAATTATCAACTGATAAGGGTGAAGTTGAATGCTCTAAGAATATGAAGATCTTAACCATCAAACAAGAAATGCCACGGGGCGACTTAACCCCACTTGAATTCTTGCTGGAACAAGATGAAGAACGTCTTGCCCTTATGACTGAACTTGAAACATGCGTTGACCCAGATCGAATGGGCGATATCTATGAGCGTTTAATTCAGATAGATGCTTATACAGCAGAATCACGTGCAGCGATTGTATTAAAAGGTTTAGGCTTTGACGATGAAGCACAAAACAGACCTTTACAAACTTTTTCTGGTGGTTTTAGAATGCGTGTTGCACTTGCAGCAGCTCTTTTCCAAGAACCAGATTTATTATTATTAGACGAACCTACAAACCACTTAGACTTTGAAACAACACAGTGGCTTCAAAACTTTTTAAGTAAGTACTCGAAAAGCTTTGTTTTAATTTCCCACGAACGTGACTTCTTAAATGCGACTGTAAACACAGTGCTTCACTTAAAGCAAGGTAAAGTTCAACGTTATGCTGGAAACTTTGATGCGTTCTTGTCAGCTTATGAAATGCAACAAGCTAATATTGCAGCCTATAATGAAAAAGTGGCGCAACATCGTGCACACATGCAGTCATTCGTTGACAGGTTTAAGGCGCAGGCTTCTAAAGCAAGGCAAGCCCAAAGCCGTATGAAGGCCCTTGAAAAACTCCACTTCATTCCTGTTGCAGCAGATGACCCGACGATTGCCTTTAACTTTCCTGCACCTGAATCCTTATCTCCACCTTTATTGTCGTTTGAAAAAGTGTCATTAGGGTATGATGATAAAGTTATATTGAAAAACTTAACGGCATCTTTAAGCCCTGATGAACGTATTGGTTTAGTTGGTTCTAACGGTAATGGTAAGTCAACTCTGGCTAAGTTCTTGGCGGGTGAGCTTAAAGAGTTTTCAGGTCATATTCATAAAAACAATAAAATGAAGATCGCATTTTATAGACAAGACCATTTTGAACATATGGAACTTAACCGTACGGCTTACAATTTGATAGCAGATATGTTGCCCCATGGAAATCAAACCATTATTCGCGGTCACTTAGGCAGGTTTGGTTTCGTAAAAGATAAAGCTGACCAGTTAGTGTCACAAATGTCTGGTGTGGAGAGGGCCCGTCTTTTGTTCGCTTGCCTTACAGCGCAGCAACCGAACCTTCTTATTTTGGATGAACCTACAAACCACTTAGATATGGAAATGCGTGAATCATTGATTGAAGCACTCAATGACTATACAGGGGCAGTCATCCTCATCACCCACGATAGGCACTTACTACAACACGTCGCTGACCGTTTGTGGATTGTTAAAGATGGAACCATGCAAGGCTTTGATGGCGACTTGATTGACTATACAAAATCTTTAGCAGCTTAAGGCGCTGGGGGTAAATATCATATTTTTAAAACGTCTAACTGCTGAGAGTGAGATCTTATAATGAAAAAAAGTAAATTAATTTATGTATCAGTTTTATTTGTGTTTTTATTTTTATTAAGACAAATATTTTTACTGCAAGATATATCAACGCACATTCCCTTTCAAAATGCTGAAAAAACATGGCTTATAACCTATGGAACAGGTAGTGCCTATGAGGCTGGACAAAATTTTTTGAGTAAGCATGCTTCTGGATGGGGGTTTGAAGCTAACATTAATTATAAGCCACGTGATATAGAAGCATAATTTTATCAGAAGAATAAAAAGATATTGGATCAAAAACATGGTGTAGGATATTGGCTTTGGAAACCCTATATCATAGATAGAACATTAGCTATGATGCAAGAAGGAGAGTATTTATTTTATTGTGACGCTGGGTATATGATGCTCAAACATACAAGTGAGTATTTAGATATGCTAAAAAATGCAAAAGCAGATATGTTGTTGGTTGAATCAGGACATATGAATAGGGTGTATTGTAAGAAAGATGCATTCGTAGTCATGAATGTTGATGAGAAACATAGGAATGATCCTCAATTCGCTGCAGGCTTTATTGTTATTAAAAATACTCAACATAGTCGTGAATTTATCAAAAAGTGGTTACATTATAGTCAAAATGAACAGCTGCTGACAGATGTCAAGAGTAGTAATCCTGAATTTGAAGATTTTCTTGATCATCGTCATGATCAAGCAATTTTATCCTTACTATATTATAAGTTTCCAAATAAAATTATGATTAGAGATAGTAGAGGTAATGTGGCAATTCATCAGCGTAGATCAGAAAATTCTTCTTTAGAATGGTTGTTTCTCAAAGAAAAAATGCGCTCCGCTATCAAGAAGTTGCTAAATTTTAAAAGTTCTGAGTAACCAGGTTTGGTGTTTATTCTGTTTCACCATTTTTACTGAACAATGATCCATTCTTTTTTGTATAAATCAAGTGGGTAGGCCTTCTTTGTGTGTTCACGTGTGTGGAACATGAATGGTGCGATGACTGTCGGTGAATGCGGATGTGTATTTAAAATGGCGCCCCAAATGCTATATGTGCTGTTTGCAATAATATGATGCTGGCATTTAGACATAAGTACCATGTCTTCATAGCTAAATTCGGGGTTGCTTTTTACAACATGAAATTCTTTTTTCTTAAAGTTTTGTGTTGCGTATTCATAGTCATCAGAAAAGACAAAAAATTTAATATTAGATCCATGGATTTGTTTCATGAGGGTGATTGCTCTTTGATAGTAATCAAGTGACTGAGCGTGAAACAGATTGTTAAAGCCCTTTTTAAGGTAGTCACCCCGTCGTATATGAATAGATACACTTACAGGTTCAGACTTAATTGCGTTACTTATTTCTTGTGCATAAGCGCTTAAGTCATGTTTTAGTGTGTAAAGCTCTTTAATGTTTCCTTCACTGTTTTTTAAATAACCTGGGCAGGAAAAATAGCCATGTATATTAAGCCCATTCTTTGTGTCTTGTTTAAAAAAGTTATCGTTTATATTTCCATCTTGCTCAAAAAAACTTTGAATTTTGACTTTTCCATTTAGCTTGTGCCATATTTTTTGGTATAATCTCTTTGCATGATGTAGTTGTATTGTTTTATAAGAAACTTTAAAGATATCTAATTGAAAAGGACGATCTGCACGGGTCTTAACTTCAGATAAATCAAGATAGATTTGTGCCCCTTGTGTTCTTGCAAAATGAGTAGCTGCAGCATATTGCCACATTTGATTTCCAAGACCACCCAGAATTTTTATACAGACAAAAGGTTCGCTTGGCATATCTTCTTTTGAAATGTAATTTTCAGCGTCACCTTTTCGAATGAATAAAAAAGTGGTTGCTAAGGCTATAAATATTAGCAGACGTCTATAGAATAATTTATTCATCTTCCGTTTACTCCTCAGTCTCATTTTCGTCTTGTGATGTCATTATTTCAATGGCAGCGATACCTAAAATACCAAAGCCTGTTTTAATGACTGTTGCAACTTGCCAAATAAGGGCGAGCTTGGCTTTCGTTTTGTTAAAATCGTTTTCGTCAATGAATCTTAGCTGGGTATTTGTTTTACCTTTGTTCCATAAGCTGTGAAACTGCGTTGCTAAATCATACAAAGCATTGGCAATGCGGTGGGGTTCACGGTAGTGTGCAGCCATTTCAATTTGCCTTGGAAAGGTTGCCAAAACTTTTATTAAATCTATTTCGCTTGCATCGGTAAGGGTTGAAAGGTCAGCTTCTATAAGATTGTTCGTGTCAAAGTCAGACTTTAAATTTTTCATATGACGAATTACGGAATGAATACGTGCATGGGCATAGTTAATATAAAACATAGGGTTGTCTTTGATTTGTGCAATAACGGCAGCAAAGTCAAAGTCGAGGGCTGAATCTTGGTGGCGTGAAACCATCATGTAGCGTGTTGCGTCTATTCCAACGCGTTCAACAACGTCTCTAAAGGTAATAAAGGTACCAAGGCGTTTGCTCATACGAATGGGGTTGCCATTGTCCATGAAGTTAACCATTTGGGTGACTTTAATTTCAAGGTTGGCTTTACCTTGAGTCATGGCGTGTACAACGGCTTTAAGGCGTTTTAAATACCCTGCATGGTCTGCACCAAAGACGTTAATCATTTGTGTGAAGCCTCGTTTAAATTTGTCAAAGTGGTAGGCTGAATCACCTGCAAAGTATGTCCAGGCCCCGTTAGATTTCTTAATGACGCGATCAACATCATCACCATGCTCTTGTGATTTAAACAAGGTTTGTGGCTTTTCTTCCCAGTCATCTAATTCAATGCCTTTAGGGGCCGCAAGTACACCTACATAAGCATCGCCAGTTTGTGTTAAGTGCTCTAGCATTTGGTCAATCAGGCCGGCCTTTGCTAAAGCCTTTTCAGATGTATAAACATCCATCATAATACCAGCTTTGGTAAGGTCTGTTTTAATCATGTCCATCATGAGGGCGACGCAATCGTCTTTAAAAATTTCAAGCCATTCAGATTCATCTGCATTCACAAATTTGTCACTATAACGTTTGGCAAGTTCTTGACCCGCTGGAACAAGGTAGTCACCGCCATACATGTCAGGGCCAAAGTCTGCGGGCGTCACGACTTTACCAAAGCATTCACAATAGCGTACATATGCTGAACGGGAAAGGGCGTCGACTTGTCCACCTGCATCATTTATATAATATTCACGGGTGACTTTGTGACCACAAAAGGCAAGGAGTGAAGCAATTGTATCACCTAAAATTGCATTTCTACCATGACCTGCATGTAATGGGCCTGTTGGGTTCACTGAAACATATTCAACAAGTATGGGCTCTTTTGGTGTACCATCTTGGGCTGGCTTTCCAAAGCTTGTTCCCATTTGAATCATGCCATTTAGTTGTTGGTGCCAGAAATGGTTTTTAAAGGTAATATTAACAAATCCTGGGCCTGCAATTGTTGCAGATTCTATTTCGTTATGTGCTTGTAATTTTTGGCATAACAGGTTGCCAAGTTCACGAGGGTTTGTTGCTAAAGCTTTGCTTAAAACCATTGCCGCATTCGTTGAAACATCTCCATGTGACGCATCTTTGGTGGGTTCCACATTGACTTTTGACATATCTAATTCACTAGCTAGCGGATTAATTTCAACAATGGCTTCTTTTACCCATTTTAATACGTCTACATATAAGTTCATTTTTATTCTCTTTCTTTTGGCTAGTCAATAGTCTTGAATGTTTATTTTGAAAAGGTGTGTTTTAATATTTCAAATAGATAATTTATTTTTTTGAAGTTGGTGAATTCTTTTGTGGATGACGCGTTCCAATACGGGGCATTGCGTATTACTTTATCATCTTTAATGCAGAGATTAAAGAAACCAAGAGGGATCGTGGGGACATTAAAGTGAGGTAAAGGGGCTAAGCCGTAGCGACCATCCAGTTTACATATACCAAAGTCTTTATGGCTGACAGTCATGGATATGTCATCTGTAAACCAGTCATAGGTTTTTATAGCCTCTTGCACGGCTTTGTCTTGAGATTGAAGTACTGCATTGTCTTTTTCTGAAAGCTTTTCCTTGTCAAGGTATACCCATGTGGCAGGTTTATTGTTCCATGTGGAAACGTGGCCTATATACACAGCTGTTGGGGTTTCAACCCAAAGACGTCTTGCGAAAATAGTCATCATGGTAGGAAAGGCTTCAATGCGTGTTGTGGGTAATTGCTTTGATGTTGCATAATCACGTGCAATTTTTAAAGCTTTGTGTTGTTCAACTAAACCTTGTAGTAGATAAGCTGTTGATAAAAACAAAGCAATGCAGGAAACACTCGTACTTTTACGTATATCAAATAGCCCAATCACAAGGCTGATAATCAATAGTAGTGTATATAAGGGGTCTATGATTGAAATGGCATTAAGGGCAAAGCGATGATCAGATAGTGGGGCTAACAGCTGCGTTCCATATGAGGTGAATAAATCAAGCAGTGGGTGCGTTATTAATACCCAAAAGCTTAGACTGACCCATTTGATAAAGCGTTCTTTGTCGTCTAACCGTGCGTAGTTATGTTTGTAGTATTTACCATCATGAATCGCAAATTGCATAATGCCAAAAATAAGAGCTAAGACTAGGCAAAAAAATATGCTGTGGGTTAACCCTCTGTGGATTATTTCCATCGCAAGGGGGTTGCTGGAGAGCTTTGCGGCAAACACATCTAAATCGGGAACGGTGCCAAGGGCAATGCCCCATGCAATCGCTTTTCTACCAAGCGTTTTATGAAAACCCACTTGGGCAATAACGCCACCTAATGCTGCTTGTGTTAGACTGTCCATGTGCTGTACCCTCTCCCTTGTGATGGTTTTTATTTTTTAAGAGTGGCTGAAAATGTCAAAAGAATCACCCGCCAGTATGTCGAGCTGTGCCCTTGTTGGCAGGAAATCAAAACATTCTTGCGCAAGGCTAAGTCTGCCTTCACGTTGTAATATCTCATTCATTTTAGCTTGAAGGGCATGCAAATGAATAACATCTGTCGCTGCATACATTTGTTGTTTATCATTTAAGTGCGGTGCACCCCAGTCAGATGTTTGTTCTTCTTTAGATACTTCAATTTCAAGCAAGTCTTTACATAAATTTTTTAAGCCATGCTTAGATGTGAATGTGCGACACAAACGGGAAGCAATTTTTGTGCAATAAATATTTTTTACAATTAAGTTGAATGTGTAGGTTAATATGCCAACATCGAATCTTGCGAAGTGAAATAGTTTTTGTACATTTTCATTCGTCAATAAGTTGCAAAGATTGGGAGACTTTGAAAAGTCTGCTGTTGGAAAATGAATAAGGTAAACTTCACCGTCCCCATTAGTCAGTTGAACTAAACATAAACGGTCACGATGGTAAAGCAGCCCCATGGCTTCAGTGTCTATAGCGACGCAAGAATCAGGGGTGAAGTTCGCTGGAAGGTCGTATTGAAAGTAGTTGATGTTCATAAAATGTAAAATGCCTAAAATGATAAGAAGTATAATGTTGTTAGTTTTTAATGACTTGGTTTTTTTAATGATCGATTAATGATAAGGCTTGATGTGAGGACTATCACACTGGTGATACCAATAATTATACTGGCCAGTGCATTAATTTCAGGTGTAATGCCAAGCTTCACATTTGAAAAAATAAGGATAGGGAGTGTTGTCGCACCGGGGCCCGATAAAAAGCTTGCCAAAACCACATCATCTAACGATAGAGCGAAGGCTAAAAACCAACCCGTTAATAGGTTTGGTAATATCAGGGGAAGGGTGATTGTGAAAAAAACTTTAACAGGTTTTGCCCCAAGATCGGCTGCGGCTTCTTCAATTGATTTGTCAAAGTCTTGCAAACGTGCACGTATCACAAGGTATACATAAGCAAGTGCGAGGGTGGTATGTGCAATCATTACGGTTGTAAAGCCACGTTCAGAAGGCCAGCCAATGAGCCGTTCCAAGGTAACAAACATTAAAAGGAGTGCAAGCCCAGTAATGACTTCTGGCATCACAAGGGGAGCCGATATCATGCCTGTAAATAGCATTCTTCCTTTGAACTTACCAAGCCGTACCATCGATATAGCAGCAAGTGTCCCTAACACAGTTGCTAAAGTTGCCGCAACAGCAGCAATTTTAAAACTGGTCATCAGGGCCGAAATGATGGCAGTGTTTTCCATAAGGTCAGCGTACCATTTGAAGGAAAAATTAGTCCATATTCCTGGTACACGCGATTCACTAAATGACATAGCAATCACAAACAATATGGGCGTATAGATAAACGCGTACCCAACAATAAGTGAGGCTATATTTGTTTTAGATAGCTTATTCATTTGTTCGACCCAACTTCTTGAACCTTAAAAGGGAAGTGACATTCCGCCCGGTAATTTCATACCGCCTGTCAATGCATTCATTTCACCAGAGGCATGTTGGTCTGCTTTTGCTTTTGCATCGCGCACAGCAGCCACAATTAAATCTTCTAACATTTCAACATCATTTGGGTCAACTAGGGTAGGGGAAATTTTAAGTTTTCTAAGTTCACCTTTTCCTGAAACTGTTGCAGTAATCATGCCACCGCCAGAATTTCCTTCGACATCAACGGTGTCTAATTTTGCTTGCAAATCTTCAAGCTTTTTTTGCATTTGTTGGGCTTGTTGCATCATTTGACTAAATTGTTTCATGTACTTTCTCCATAGTTAATGTAGCACCTTCAAAGACGGATAAAATTTCTTTGAGTAGTGGTGTTGTTTTGGCTTGTTCAATGAGCCTTTCTTTATACTGTTCTTGTTCTTCAAACAGCGTTGTTCCTTGACTACTTTGGCTTATGTTAAGCGTCCAATCGCGCTGTGTCAATTGTTGTAATGTTTTTCTTAACTTAACGGGTAATGACCCTGTATGCTTGGCATCTATATTTAAGGCAATTGTTCCTATTTGGTAACTGACAAGGCGGACTTCTTGTGTGAGCTGAGCGGCAAGCAACAGTTCGCCATTCCTTTCCAAAGCTTTAAGTAGACCTTTGAAAGTATTCGGTATAGGGTAGATTGCAGCTTGTGATTCTTCAATAGGTTCAGCCACTGCTTTTGTTGGAAGGGGCTGAGATGGACTCAAACTTGGGGCAGCAGCAGCTGTTGAAGGCGGCTGACTTTCTGGGTTGTGTGGGGTGAACTGACCACTTGTTCCATTGTTTGTGTTATTATTTCCACCACTGTTATCATTAGAAAAACCAGACAACGTTTCCAATACTTTTTCAACAGAAGGCAATGTTCCTAAATGGCATAAACGCACCAAAACCATAATACAAGCTTGTTTTTGCAAGGGGTTACGTTGCACTTCTTCATACCCTTTTGATAGCACTTGCCATGCTCTTGCTAATGAAATCATGCTAAGGGTTTCACAAATCTCTGTGCCACGCTTCCTGTCATCTGCTGACCAGGTGATATCTTGTTGCAATGCCGGGTGAGATTTAAGGCAAGTGAGCCAGTAGATACTATTTAAGATGTCTTGTAAGAGGGATAAGGGTTCACTTCCAAGTTCAAAGAGTTTTTGAGATCTTTCAATCAGAGCTGGTGTTTGCCCCTTGAATAACATCTCGATGATATCAAAGATATGGGCGCGATTAGTGGTGCCCAACATTTTTTCAACACATTCAATGGTTATGCCTTCTTCATCGCCTAAAGAAAGTGCGATGGCTTGATCAAGCAGGGAAAGGCTATCTCTCATAGACCCTTCACCGGCTCTGGCAATCATTCCTAAAGCATTGGTGCTTGCATTAATTTTTTCTGCTTTGCAAATATACTCTAAGCGTGAAAGCGCTACTTGCGGGGTCATGTTTTGCAAATCAAAATGCATACAACGAGAAATAATCGTGTCGGGGACTTTTCTAAGTTCCGTTGTTGCAAAAATAAATTTCACATGTGAAGGGGGTTCTTCTAATGTTTTAAGAAGTGAGTTAAACGCTGCCTTAGAGAGCATGTGCACTTCGTCGATGATGAAAATCTTAAAACGGCCCTTAACAGCTTTATAACGGGCAGATTCAATAATCGTTTTAATATTGTCTACACCTGTAAAGCTGGCACCGTCAATTTCATACACATCAAGGTGTCGGTCATTTTGAATATCTATACAAGATTGGCACACCCCACATGGGTCTGGCGTTGGGCTGCCGTTTCCGTCTGGCCCCACACAGTTTAAAGCCCGTGCGATGATACGTGCTGTGGTTGTCTTTCCAACACCTCTGGTGCCGTGTAATAAAATGGCATGAGGGAGATGATTTTGCAAAATAGCTTCGCTTAAACTTTTTTGTAAAACTTCTTGACCAACAAGATCGCTCAAGCGCGTAGGGCGGTAACGTCTTGCTAAAACAGTATAAGATTGTTGTGTCATATGTTCTTTAAAGCCTTTAGTTCAATGGCAACATACTTTTGAATGCAGAGCTCTTGGGTTATAAATAACACCAAGATTTGCCCTTCAATTGAAGTATCTCTTTGCTTATAAACTTAAGTGACTTTGCTTAAAAAAGCAAGGTGTGGAATGCAATTGTAAGCAGAAATGATAATGTCCTCAAATTGAAAGACAGCTGCTCTTTAGTGGGCTGCTTTTAATAAATACCCAATTACGTCAATACGGTCTTGTTCATTCTCAAGCCCCATAAAGCTCATCTTTGTGCCTTTTACAATCTGACGCGGATTATGTAGGAACTGATTGAGAAGTTCTACATCCCAATTTTGGGCGCTCTTTTCCTTCATTGCACTAGAATAGGCATAGTCTGCAAGCGTGCCAATGGCCCGGCCAATGATTCCAAACAAAGTAGGTCCAATTCCATTTTTCCCAGCTTCAATATGGTGACACTGTGTGCATTTTTTAAAGACTTTTTCCCCACTTGCCACATTAGCAGAGCTCATTTTAGCACCAATGGGTTCTAGTGGTTTTGCAGCGGCTTGTGGTTGCGATGTATCTACTTCCAATACGGGAATTAGATAGGCATTCTTTTGCAATTTCACATGGGGCGACATAACAGCTTCACCAAACATCGAAGCGATCATCGCAACTAAAAGGGCAACTAGTAAGGCTGCAGAGAGTTTGTTTAATTCGAAACTGTCCATAATTGTTTTGTCTAAAATTATAAATAATGTTTATTGTAACAAGATTGAAGGTTAAAACAAAGCTCTATCTTCATCCACACAACACTATTATGCAACAGTAAGTGCTAATTATGTGTTAATTGCACAATACAAAACTTCAAAATTAAGCGAAGAATTTATAAATGTGTAGGCCAAGTATTGAGGTGTTGCATCGCGTGAGATGTGACCATTGCAGCGGATAACGCAAGGTTTAAAGACCGCATGCCTTCACACATGGGGATATAAACACACACATCAGATTGTTCTATGATTGAATCTGGAACACCGCAACTTTCACGCCCAAACATTAAGACATCATCCCTTTGAAATTGGAACTGTGGTAAAGGTATTGCGCCTTTTGTGTCAAGCAAGACTAAACGTTTTTTTTCTATTTGTTTAATTTGTGTGTAGAAACTTTCAAAGTTAAGATGTTCTATAATTGTTGCGCTGTCCCTATAGTCGAGGCCTGCACGCTTTAAATGCTTATCGGTGAGGGCAAAGCCCATTGGGGCAATGAGATTAAGTCTAATCCCCAAACAAGCACACATCCGCATGAGTGTGCCTGTGTTGTGGGGGATTTCTGGTTGATATAAAGCTAATTCAAACATGTGTTTATTTATACTTGTGCTGCATTCATTTGAGAAAGCTGCGCATCAGTTGCATAATATTTATCTTTATCGAGCATGCCTTCGCTACTATCTACAATTAAGGTTACGGCAGCATCGCCAGTAATACTAATCGTGGTTCTAAAGGTGTCCATAAGTCTATCGATACCCATAATCAGTGCAACAGCGGCTTCAGATGGCAGATTGATTGATGCCAAGATAATGGGTAGCATAACAATGGCTGCACTTGGAATGCCAGCGCCCCCAATTGACCCTAATGTCGCTGTAAACATAATGATGCCATAGTCAGATACTGATAAAGTGTGGCCTAATGCTTGTGCCACTGCCACAGCGCAAAGGCCTAAGTAAATAGCTAGGCCGTCCATGTTGATGCTCGCACCAAGCGGTAATATGAAGGATGTGCTCGTCTCAGATATGCCCATCTTATTACGACAAACTGCCATTGTAATAGGAAGTGATGCTTTTGTGCTGCTGGTTGAAAAAGCCATAGCTTGGTATTCAAAGCTTCTTTTATAAAAGGGAATAGGTGAAAGTTTTCCCCATACCTTAATCATGCCGCCAAATATAAAGTATTGAACAATAAATGCGGCTATGCCTGCGCCTATCAGTTTTCCAAGGCTCATCAATACTGTCAAACCTTGGGTTCCAACGCACCATGCCATTAAACAAAAGGCAGCGATTGGTGCAAATCTCACGATAATACGCACCATCGCAAGTACAAATTCAGTCAATTCTTTTACGGCAATAACAATCCTATCTGCTTTTTCACCCATTGAAACAATTGTGATTCCACAAAAAATTGAAAAGAAAACAACTTGTAATACGAGGCCTTGTGCCATTGCACCAATACAGTTGTCGGGAACAACTTCTAAAAGCATCTCAAGCGGTTTAAAAACAGGAAGTGCAGAAGTGTCACCCATGGCAAGGTTGAGGCCATAGCCAGGTTCAAATAAGACAGCGGCCCCCATACCAAGACAAATAGCAAATGCCGTACAAAGTACATATGCTGATGCTGCTTTCACGCCGACTCTGCCTAGCTGGTTGGCGTTTTTCACACTGCCTAGCCCATTAATAATTGAAAAGAAAATCAGTGGTACAACTATCATTTTAATGAGTCGCAAAAACAAAACGCCGAAAGGATGCAAGTAAGAAGCTTTTGGTCCCAATATAAAACCAGCAACTATTCCAGCTAAAAGTCCAATTAAAACCTTGTGCCACAATTGCAGGTTTTTAAATAAAATTAACATTAATAAATTCCATTAAAAAATAAAATAGTCTTTTGAAAAATAGTCCATGTTCAAGTCGCAAGACGTGAACCAAACTTCTATTACGAGCATAATAAACAATTTCTATGGGAATAGGAAGCGTGAAATGAATTTGTAGTGTCTGTGAAGAGTGTCGATTCTTAAAAAATTTTATGCAAATTGATTAAAATTATATGTATTTGGTTGAAAAAATGATGATGTTTCAACTTTATGAGCGTCGTTGCTTTATAATATTATTTAAAGATTAAGAGGTTTTCTTGGTTTCATATAGTCAGTCAACAGCTCTTAAAAAATGAAAAGAATGATATGTTATTGCTTTTAATAATTTTGTTATAATGTATAAATAATGAGGTTTATGATGCCTAATGAAGAACTCATGCAGACAAAGCTCTGGTTCAATATTTTTCTTTTTAAACACATACCCAGTCTCTACAAGGTCGTTAAAAATGTTATTGTTTTGTGGGTGGTTTCATTGTGTGTGTTGCTTTTTATAATGCAAAGTAATTATAAGCAAAGTGTTTCTAAGTTTGAGCAAGTGTGTAAACAAGAATTAGTTTCTAATAATATGTTGCTGAGTAGGTCGCTGCATAATACATTTTCCCATACGATTGAAATGTTGCATTTAATTGCCAATAGAATTAAAAGTACAAACACAACGCATGAAATTAATCAGATCGTCCAGGGTTTTCATCCGTTCGGCTGTGATGTGAACATGTTGAGTTGGTCGCATATTGGCTGGGTTGATCCTCAGCTGAGGTTGATTAGTGATTCATCTTTGCCAGTCATGGAAAGGCCTCTTGACTTGTCGCACAGAGAATATGTTCTTAGTACGCTTAAAAATCCGAATGAAATACAATTAGGTGAGGTTGTGACTGGGCTGATTTCTGGCTTGGTTTTTCTTCCCTTAAGTATGTCTGTGTATACAGATGATAATAAATTGAAGGGTATCCTTGTTTGTGGGTTTATATTGAGAGAGGTTCGAAAAAACCTATCTCAGCTTCGAACCAGTGACAAAATTAATTACTACATATATAATAAAAAAAATCAGTTGATTATCTCTAATACGATAGCAAAAAAGCAAACGACGGCTGATAATATCTCTTTTATTGAATATGTTAATGACGAAAAGCTTGATAGTTCAATGAAGGGTATGCGTTATATCAGTAAGTTTGCACATTTTCCTTACTATATTGTTGTGGATTATGATAAAACATATATTGATTCTTATACAAATGAACTTTTTATTGAAAATGTTTGGTTAACATCTGGTGTAATACTGCTGTTCTTTATTTTCTATTTTATATCATTTGTTTCATTCAGAAAAATGAAACTCAAGAAAACAGGGTCTAAATGATGAAGATCTCAAATATAAATATTTTTACATTTGTGCAAATTTTGCGAGAAAAGTTCAGACAGAGAACTATCGCCTTTGAATGCTTAGTGATTGTTATTGTCTTGACTATGATGGCAATATTTAGTCAATTTTTTTATTCTTCAGAACTTTATAATGAATATAGAATGAGAAAGCAAGATAGGCTTAAGATCCAAACGACTTTACTGGAAAGAACATTGAATGATATTTTTTCACACACGAATGAAGTTTTGAGTATATTAAGTAATCAAATTGTCAATAAAAAGGACCTGCAGGAAATTGAGCAAGTCATTAAGCGTTTTTATAATGCGTCTAAAAGTGGGAAGATTAACCCATTGGCCTGGACCCCAATGTCTTGGGTAGATACGCGTGATCATATAGTATTAAATGCTAATGAAGGTATTTTTAAGCAATCAATAGATATATCAATTTTGTTGAAGGAACAAAAAACGAAACAACATCCTGAAGTGTTGCGTTTTGGAAACCCTACAATAGGCCCTTATGTGAAAAAACCTGTTCTTCCCACATCTTTTGGAATCTTGTCTTCAATAGGTGAGTATCAAGGTGCATTGGCCGTGGCCTTTAAATTGGATGAATTAACTTTCATTCTTAATGATGCTATTTCAGAAGTGGGGGTAAGGTATTTAGTTGTTGATTTAGATATGAAGCCAATTATCTCTAAGTGCGCTAAAGAGGATATGTTAGATTGTGCAGAGTTTTTAAAAGAGAATTTAGATGCAATCAAAAAAGATAATAAATTTTCTTTAATCAGTTCAAAGAATGTACAAATATTTTCTGTTAGAAAAGTTCAGTGTGCACCATATTATGTCATTACTTTTTTTGATAAAATATTCTTAGAAGGTAGATTAAATGCGATTAAGCAGATGCTCCAATTTGGAATCTTAACAATATTGGGAATGTCATTATTATTCATGCTTTATTTTTACTTTAAAGTCTCAAAACCGTTAAAGACGATTAATGAATGCTTTGACTATGATGATTTGTATAAACCTAAAGAACGTTTTAAGCGCAAAATATCACATACAATTCTTAACCTTTATACCCATGTCCTTAAAATGCGACATCTGCTTGATTTGTCATACAAACAACAACACAACCTATTACTAAAAGTGTCTGAGATACAAGATTCATTTTGTGCAAAACATAAATTTTTATCTGATATTTCACTTGAATCTTTAAATGACGCCAAAGAACTTATGCTGACTAAAAAGGTTTTGGGTGAGCCTTTGTGTATATCTACTTTTGACTTTTATGAATGTTTAAAAACGGTAATACGCATTCAAAAGGCGGAACTTTTAACGCATGATATTCAAGTTAAAATAGATGTCTTTACCAATGAAATGCCAATTGAAGCTGACCCACTTCTGGTGACGCAAATGCTCGTACAATTACTTTCCCGAAGCATCCACTATTCAACTGAGGGGACATATATATACGTTTCTATTGAATTGAAAGTGATAGATAAAACTTCTTACTACTGTGTTACATTTTCAGACCAAAGTTTTGGCTTGTCTAATTTTGATCGCGCAAGAATCCATGACTTTGTTCACCCCAACAAGACGCATTTTGACCAATACACAGACTATACACTAGAACATGTCAGTGCAATATTAATCTTACACAATGGATATATCTCATTTAAAGATAGGCCTGGAAAAGGTTCAATTGTGAGTGTTCTGTTACCATGTAAGCAAGATCATATACATTATGCGCAAAACGTCGGTTGAGAATATGGGGTGTAAAAATTTACTAAGATTTTATAAAATATATGGTATCATGGGCCAAAACAAGTAAATAAGAATTATTGGATTTGTTTGTTTTGTAAATTTTCAGGGAATAGAATTGTGGATGATTTAAAAAGCGCCATCTTAAAAGAATTGCGTAGACAAGACACCTTTGTAAATGCGCGTGAACTTATTACAATATTAAGTATCAAGGATATGACCGTTAATCAGGTGAAGAAAATAATAGCTGAACTATTGCGTGAAGGGGCTTTGGATGACAGAAGTATTAACGCAAATGGTGCAAGCAGTAAGGTTGCCCGCAACTCTTTAAAAGGTAGACAAAATATACCATTAAAGCCGGAAAAACCCAAAGGGTTGCCGACCTCTGGTAAACGTTTACAAACACATGTGACCATGCTTGGTTTGTTTTGCGATAATGGCCTTACAACTTCTATAGAATCAGCGCATAGAAAATCGCCGTTTCGCCCCATATTTGTTGACTCCACTCATTTGAAAGATGAAAAAGGAAACTGTGTTCATTTAAGGCATCACGACGTTGTCTTGTTTAAAATGAAATTGAATGGGGATGTTATTATTGTAGAACATGTTGGACATATTAATGATGCTAAAGTTTTTAGTCTCATGGCTATTCAACAAGCTGACGTTCCATTTGAATTTGACGAGAAAGCCGTTGAATTAGCCCAAAAAGCGAAAGTGCCAAAGCTTGGTAACAGGACCGATTATAGGCATTTACCTTTGGTGACGATTGACGGTGAAGACGCGCGTGACTTTGATGACGCTGTCTATGCATGTGAAGATGATAGCCCAGATAATATAGGGGGCTGGAAAGCAATTGTTGCAATTGCTGATGTGGCGTATTATGTGCGCGCATTTGATGCTTTAGATAACGAGGCGTATGAGCGTGGTAATTCCATTTATTTCCCCGACCGCGTTGTGCCTATGTTGCCAGAGGCTTTATCAAATGAAATGTGTTCCTTAAAGCCGCATGAAGACCGTGCATGCCTTGTTGCAGAAATTCAAATTTCAAAGCAAGGTGAGCTGATTGCTTTTGAATTTAAACGTGGTTTAATGAAGTCTCATGCGCGCTTGACGTACACGCAAGTGCAAAAGATGATTGAGAATATAGATAAGATCAATGAAAGCCATCCAGACTTTGAGGTGTGGAATGCAACCCTAAAGGCTGTTTACGGCACATATAAAGCCCTTAGGAAAGCGCGTGATAAAAGAGGTTCATTAGAATTGGAAGGCCATGAAAGAAAGGTTCTTTTTGATGAAATGGGCCATGTGAGAGATGTTGTGCCTTATGTGCAACACGTTTCAAACCACGTGATTGAAGAATTCATGGTGGCGGCAAACGTAGCGGCTGCGAAGACATTATCGTCTTTGAAATGGCCTTGCTTGTATCGTATTCATGATAAGCCAGATGATACGCGTATTTTAAATTTGAAAAAAGTTGTAACGTCTTTGGGGATGCAAGTCCCACGTGAAAAAAAGATGTCGGCACATTCGTTTAATGCGATTTTGTCTGTTAATTCCCCTTACAAACGTATGATTCATGACTTGGTGTTAAGGTCACAAGCACAAGCCTTTTATTCGCCTGAAAATATTGGACACTATGGTTTAGGTTTAACGCATTATGCACATTTTACCTCACCTATTAGACGTTATGCAGATTTATGCGTGCATCGTGCATTAATTTATTCCTTGGGTCTTGGGGAAGGTGGGCAAGAGCAAATCCCTCATTCCAAACTTGAGCAAGTGGGACTGCATATTTCATCTACGGAACGGCAAGCTGCCCAGCTTGAAAGAGATGTGATGGACCGCTACCTTGTGCAGTATTTGCAAGAGTATGTGGGGCACACCTTTGAGGCAACCATTGTTGGGGTTACAGGTGCGGGCATTTTCTTTGAGCTTGACAATAACGGTGCGCAAGGATTCATTCATAAAGCAGATTTACCAAATGATTATTATATTTTTGACGAGGAACGTCACCGTTACTATGGGAAGCGAACGCAGCGTGTTTTCCAGTTAGGTAGCCGCCTTCGTGTGTTGTTAGAGGCTGCAAATGCACACACCTCTTCTACCTTATTTTCACTTGAGCCAATGTTTGCACAACAGACTGGTAAAACAGTTAAGAAGTCAGATAATAAAACAAGGTCAATAGAGGAAAGTGAGCATCATAGGGAGGGTAAGCGAAAGTTCCATAGAAGACAGGATAATGAGCAACGTAATGATAGTACGCCATTTGGTAAACGACGTAATGCAAAGCAGAACCACGAAAAAAACCAGGGAAGTGTTTCGAGGCGCTCAGACCGTGCTGAGTCAGACGAATTTGCAAGGGTAGATGATAGACCTTCTGTAAAAAGAAGACCTTCTAAAGCAAGGCAGATGAATGCGCATGGTGAGGTTGTGCATGTTGAACAGACATCTTCTCGTCATCATTTAAACAAGAAGCCCCATGATGAAAAATCAGTTGGTAAAGGTGACGCTAAAAAAGAGGCAAGACGTGAGGATAGAAAAGATAAGGTGCATTCAAAGCCTAAAACCAAGTCCAAGCCTAAAGTAAAGTTTGAGACAAAGCCTAAGGTGAAATCGTCTAAGCCAAAAACGAAGTCTAAAAGTAAACCTAAGGTGTAAAATATGTCGCAATTATGTGATACCTTGCGTGTGGGCTTGATTGGGCGAAACATTGCTTATTCAAAGTCCCCTGCTGTTTTCAATAAATGGTTTGATGAGTGTCATATTCAAGCGCAGTTTGATTTGTTAGATTGGCAAGAGTTGACTTTGACAAAAGTATTGGCATTACAAGACCTATATAAAGGTGTGTGTGTCACTATTCCTTATAAGCAAGAATTGTTTCATCTCTTAAAGGTATATGATAAAGCTGTGATAACTGAGACAGCCTTAGCAACTGGTGCAATTAATGCCCTTGTGTTTCGTGAAGGTAAAGTTTATGCCTATAATACAGATGCAATGGCCTTGCATTCGTTCCTGAATAGCTCAAAATCTTTGCTTAATTTTAAAACACATGAGAATGAACAACCCCTAACTGCATTGATTTTCGGGGCAGGGGGGGCAGCAGCTGCATCTGTCTTCGCGCTAGAGCAATGGGCGAAAGACGCACAAATTCCTATTCAAATCTTAAGCATGAACCGAAGCTTGAAGCCTTTTAACGAAAATCTGACGATGGAGCTTAATCAAGAAAATTTAAATGACATTCATCCTCAAATTGTTGTAAATGCCACACCTCTTGGGGCGGGCCGTCAGGTTGAAGACGATACTCAGTTTGAAGATTTGCTAAACAGTTTAAATGAAGATGAGGTAAAAGTGCTTGTTGATTGGGTTTATGGGGATAAAGAAACTTGCTTGTGTAATTGGGCTAGACGTAACACTATTCCTGTTGTTATTAAGGGTGAGGCCCTTTTGTATGAACAAGCACGCTATAATTTTAAGCTTTGGTTTGACCGATTTCCAGATGCATGCGCTCGTTAAGTGCTTTTTTCTAGCTTTCAAGCCCTAAAATAAGATAAAATTTTACTAATAGTAAATTTAATATTGAAAACCCCAATGAGCCTATCTTATTGTAAAAAGTCTATACACACGAAGTGTGCTGCGCTGATGTTTGCCTTGAGTTCTACAGTAACATTTGCAGACATGCATGAAGTTCATATTGAAAAACGTGATTGGTCTTTTAAACGTATTTTTGGAACATTTGATAGAAATGAATTACAGCGCGGTCTCCAGGTTTATAAAGAGGTATGCGCAGCATGTCATGGTTTAAGCCATGTTGCTTATCGTAATTTGTCTGCGTTAGGTTATAGTGCTGCTGAAGTTAAAGCACTAGCTGCGCAAGCGACAGTGCACGATGGGCCCGATCAGGAAGGGAAAATGTTTGAACGGCCAGGCTTGCCCAAAGACAAATTTGTATCTCCATTTCCAAATGACAATGCTGCTAAAGCTGCAAACAATGGTGCGATGCCAATTGATTTGTCTTTGGTGGTGAAGGCACGTGTTGATGGTGCTAATTATCTGTATAGTTTGCTAACAGGGTTTGTGACACCACCGAAGAATGTGGTGGTTGAAACAGGTAGATATTATAATAGGTCATTCCCCGGGCATTTTATAGCGATGCCACCCCCTTTGCATGATGACGCAGTGGTGTATGCTGATGGTACAAAAGCAACCGTTGCACAAATGGCATCAGACGTTACGACTTTTTTAGCGTGGACTGCAGAACCTGAATTGGAACAAAGAAAACAATTAGGTTTTAAAGTGGTGATGTACTTGCTGGTGATGACAGGCCTTTTTTATGCCTTAAAACGCCGGATATGGGGGCGTTTAAATAAACAATTATGAAAAATTTTGTGCAACAATTAGCTTTTTTTGAAAACGACAGACGATTTGATGTGACAATGATTGAAAAATGATATAAAATCGTTATCACATAAAGTTATATAGATAAAGAAATAGAATTTTTGGAGTAAAAATTATGAACACAGCTCACGTGTTAGATGCCCAACAAAAAATGGCAAATGGAACAGGTGTCGCGCGTGCATTGCGCCGTGATCATTTGGTCCCAGCAATTGTGTATGGTGGCTCCGAGCAACCCATGATGATTGCCGTTAATGAAAAGCAATTGCTTGTTGAAACATCAACAGCTGGTTTTTTTAGCCGCTTATTAACATTAAAGATTGATAATAAAGACCATCAAGTTTTGGCAAAAGACGTACAGTTACACCCTGTGACAGATCGTCCAATGCATGTAGATTTCATTCGTGTAGACAAAAACTCACGTATTCGCGTACATGTGCCAATTCATTTTATCAATGAAGACAAGTCACCTGCTTTAAAGCGTGGTGCGACATTGAATGTTGTTTTACACAACCTAGAAGTGTCTTGTGCACCTGCTGCTATTCCTGAATCATTTACAGTTGACTTGTCAACGTTAGAAATGGGCTGTAGCGTAAACTTAGATGCGATTAAATTACCGCAAGACGTAAGTGCAGTTAATGCGACACGTGACCATGTTGTTGCAACATTGGTTGGTGGTGCAAAAGAAGCTGCAAGCGAAGAATAGTAGATTAGATATATCTAATTTCTTAAGGGATCTGCATTCATGTTAACGTGGGCAATTATCGGGCTTGGAAATCCTGGGTCACAGTATTGTCTCAACAGACACAATATTGGCTTTATTTTTGCTGATGTGTTGCGTGAACATGTATGTGCAGATCCCTTTAAAGTTAAAGGCAAGGTTGCTTGGTCTCAAGTAGACATTAAGAATAATAATGCTGATATGGCGCGCCTTATTATTGTAAAGCCCCAAACTTATATGAACTTAAGCGGCCAAGGTGTTGCGCCAGTTGTTAGTTTTTATCAGATTCCCCCTGAACGTGTGTTAGTTATTCACGATGATATTGATTTAGCACCAGGTGAAGTGAAAATTAAGCAAGGTGGTGGTCATGGAGGGCACAATGGCCTTAAAAGTCTTGATCAAACCATTGGCAAGAACTATTGGCGTTTGCGCTTAGGTGTTGGTCACCCAGGTCATAAGGACGCTGTGAGTGGATATGTTCTCTCTAACTTTTCAAAAAATGAAATAAGTGACTGGGTTGTCACACTGGTTGATGCCTGCGTCAAAACCTTACCAGAGTTTATTTTCTCAACTGATGCTAAAAAGTGGCTTGATCTGATCAATAATAACAGATGACACT
Organism: uncultured Verrucomicrobiales bacterium; assembly: GCA_964478775.1. Taxonomy (GTDB): domain Bacteria; phylum Pseudomonadota; class Alphaproteobacteria; order Paracaedibacterales; family CAIOTO01; genus PNMQ01. The sequence goes on from CAYZJC010000006.1 coordinate 24,851, forward strand.
TTGTTGCAGTGTTTACATAATGAGTCTTCGCATCCCATGCATGATTTTTGATAGACCCTCTGTTATTTCTGAACTGTCTTCAAGGCTTTGCATAATTGCAGAAAGAACTTCTTTAATATTGTCATTTTGTTTTTTCATATCAAGCAATTGTTCTGCAAGTTCTTGTGTGTCTCGATGAGACGATAAATGGGCAATTTCAATTTTCCCACTAATACACACCACATTCATTCCCAATGCGATACGCACAAAGTCTGAAAGTGAGGCTTGTAAATCTAGGTTAATTATTTCAGTTCTCTCTAGCATCTCGATAATTTGATTGAGGTTTTGTTCCATTAACCCTTGAAGAATTTTTCCACAGTGGGTGGATGTCATGGTAAAAACGCAATTATGTGTGTCTTCGTCAGATTTATACTTGTATATTTCTTGTAGGAAGTGAATTTTAGAGACTGAGAATATTATTTTGCTGGGTATGCTTAAAAATTCTTGAAATTGCTTAGTAAATTGCACAGAGCCAACCTGTACTTCCTTGGTGAGCATTTGCAAATTTAAGGCAATTGTTGCGATGGTACGTGCCAAGGTTCCTAAATGTGCAGTTGCAATCAGTAGGTTTTTGGTGATCATATTCACTTCATAAAAACCATCATTAAGGCGTTCTGTATGGATCAGTAAGCCTTCGATAATTTTAAGTAATTCACTTGCATCATCATAAATGCTTAAGTCAAAATGATTTACCATTTCAATTTTAAGTTGCGCAGCACAATGATTGCGCGACAATAATTCTTGTGGTAATACGCTTTCCATAAAAGCTTCATATGAATGAAACCCAAGCTGCTTTAATTCACTGAGTAGCCAGATGATGTTTTCATCAAGGTCTTTATGCGTTTTTTCACGTTCTATACACCTTGCATATAAGTCTTCTATAATTTTAAGTGTTGGGCTTGTAGGTTTTAAGCGAATAGATAAGTAGCCATTTTCTACAGGGAATGCTAACGCGAGTACCCAGTAGTATTTACCCGTTTTGGTTTTGTTTTTTACATAAGCCACAATGTCTTTGTCAGCTTTAAGATATGACCAGAATAGTTTAAAGATGGTTTTCGGCATATCTTGGTGACGAATCGTGTTGTGTGGCTTTTGAAATAATTCTTCATCTGTGTATTCACTGATACGTGTAAAGACTTCATTTCCACCTAAAATAATGCCGCGTTTATCGGTGAATGAAAAAAATAATTCTTGAATTTTAAATTCTGCTTCTTCAGCCATATTCTAAGACCTTTATTGTCGTATTCACCTTGTAGATTATCTTGAAAACTTTAACGAATGGTTACCTCTGTGGTAAAAAAATATTGAGATGGTGTAATAAGTGCCAATTTTTAAGACTGCCAAAACAAAAAGTGAAAAATATTGTATCTATCCCCTTGCACTTAAGAGATAAAGTGTTTATTTCTTATGATATATCCTTTGACAAGAAATGAAAAACTATGGACTCTATTCGTATTCGTGGGGCACGTGAACATAACCTTAAAAATATTAATGTGGATATCCCACGTGATAAGTTAGTTGTTATTACTGGGCTTTCAGGTTCGGGTAAGTCATCACTGGCATTTGACACCTTATATGCTGAAGGACAGCGCCGTTATGTGGAAAGCTTGTCTGCTTATGCACGTCAGTTTTTACAACTGATGGAAAAGCCCGATGTTGATTCAATAGATGGGTTGAGTCCAGCTATTTCTATAGAACAAAAAACAACGTCGAAGAACCCGCGTTCAACGGTTGGTACAGTGACAGAACTGTACGATTATATGCGTTTGCTGTTTGCACGCATTGGGGTTCCGCATTCGCCTGCGACAGGTCTTCCTATTGAAGCCCAAACCATCTCACAAATGGTTGACCGTGTGTTAGAAATGCCTGCTAAAACAAAGTTAATGCTTTTGGCGCCTATTGCACGTAACCGTAAAGGTGAATTTAAAAAAGAATTTCAAGACTTACTTAAAAAAGGTTTTCAGCGCGTTAAGGTTAATGGCGAAACATATCTATTAGAAGAAGTCCCAGAATTAAAAAAGACATTAAAGCATACCATTTCTGTGATTGTTGACCGCTTTGTGATGCCATCATTAGATGAAAGCAGTGAAGAGTATGACCAACAACGTCAAGAATTTCAAACACGCCTAGCAGATTCTTTTGAAACAGCCATACAAATTGGCCAAGGGTTGGCTTATGTTGAAAATTTAGATTCAAATGAAACCATTACCTTTTCAGCAAAATTTTCTTGCCCAGAATCTGGTTTCACGTTAGATGAAATTGAACCGCGTTTGTTTTCTTTTAACAGCCCACAAGGGGCATGTACAGCGTGCGATGGTTTGGGTGTGGAAGTTGTTTTTGACCCACAATTAGTTGTGCCAAACCCTGCCTTATCATTAGCGCGTGGCGCAATTGCCCCATGGTTTGAAGAAACAACGAGTAGTAAACGTTCTTCATTGATACAAGCCAACTACTACCAATTGTTAGAAGCCGTGGTTGAACACTTTGATGAAAGCATGCAAGCCCCCTTTGCCAAATTACCACAAGAAGTACAGCACACTATTTTATACGGCTTTAAAGATGGTGAACGCTATATTATGTGCAAAGACCAGGCTGGTGGACGTGTGCGCCGTATATTTGAAGGTGTAATGGTTAACCTTAAGCGCAGATGGCATGGAACGGAAAGCGACTGGGTGCGCGAACACCTTGGGCGTTATCAAAATGAAGTGAAATGTAGCCATTGTGAAGGGTATCGCTTAAAACCTGAGGCTTTATGTGTGAAGATTAATGGTTTGCATATTTCGCAAGTGTCTGAAATGTCGATTATGGACGCACACCATTGGTTTGAAACCCTACCTTTAACGCAAAAGCAAGCTGATATTGCAACACGTATATTAAAGGAAGTTAAGAATCGCTTGTCTTTCTTGCTAAATGTCGGGTTAGACTATTTAACGTTGTCGCGTGCTGCTGGAACATTGTCTGGTGGGGAAAGCCAACGTATTCGTTTGGCATCTCAAGTTGGTTCAAGTTTGACTGGCGTCTTATATGTGCTAGATGAACCTTCGATTGGGCTTCATCAACGTGATAATGACCGTTTGCTAGAAACGTTAAAACACCTTCGTGATATCGGGAACACGGTTGTCGTTGTTGAACATGATGAAGATGCCATTCGTGTTGCAGATTATGTGATTGACATGGGACCTGCTGCTGGTGTGAATGGTGGTGAAATTATCGCACAAGGTTCACCGCAAGATGTCATGAATAACCCAAATAGCTTAACTGGGGAGTACCTTACGGGTAAGAAGTTTATTGAAACACCAACGCAGCGTCGTTTAGGGCATAAAGGGAAAACTTTAAGCTTATATGGGGCTACAGAAAACAATTTAAAGAATGTAGATATTTCTATTCCCCTTGGGACCTTTACCTGTGTGAGTGGTGTGTCAGGTGGGGGGAAGTCTACCCTTGTGATTGAAACTTTGTTTAAGGCATTATCACGTCAACTTAATGGCACAAAGGAAAACCCAGGGGCTTATGCGCGCCTGGAAGGATTAGAACATATTGATAAAATTATTGATATTGACCAAGCGCCAATTGGTCGCACACCACGTTCGAACCCCGCCACCTATGTGGGTTGCTTTTCACCGATTCGTGACTGGTTTGCAGGACTTCCCGAATCTAAAATGCGCGGCTACATGCCAGGGCGTTTTTCATTTAACGTGAAGGGTGGGCGCTGTGAAGCTTGTCAGGGTGATGGTGTTATCAAAATTGAGATGCACTTCTTGCCAGATGTTTATGTGAAATGTGACCAGTGCCATGGTAAACGTTATAACCGTGAAACCTTGGAGATTACTTACAAAAATAAAAGCATCGCTGACATTTTAGATATGAGTGTCGATGAAGCTGTAGAGTTTTTCGAAGCCCATAACCAGGTGCGTGAAAAATTAAAGTGCTTACAACAAGTGGGCCTTGGCTATATTAAAGTTGGGCAATCAGCCACAACCCTTTCTGGTGGTGAAGCACAGCGTATTAAGTTGGCTAAAGAATTATCACGTCGTTCAACAGGGCGCACCATTTATATTCTTGATGAACCCACAACAGGTCTTCACTTTGAAGATGTTCGAAAACTATTAGAGGTTTTACACACCCTTGTTGATCAAGGAAATACGGTGGTCGTGATTGAGCATAACCTTGAAGTTATTAAAACAGCGGACTGGATTATAGATATGGGGCCAGAAGGCGGTGTTGGCGGTGGAAAAGTGATTGCTGTTGGCACACCTGAAATGGTAGCCGAAGTGAAAGCAAGCTATACGGGCCATTATCTTAAACCGTATTTGACTAAGTTAGCTGAAAAGAAGGTGAGTGCGTAATGTCATTGTTTCCGATCCCTGTGGTTATTCAACGTTCAGCCTTTGTGAAAAACTGTGCAACTGTTTTTGTTTTAAATGGTGCAAGCAATACATCTTACTTTGAAAGGGTTTTCGACATCTTTCAAAAAGGGAATTTTTTTGCATGGAACTGGGCTGCGTTCGCATTTGGTGTGGTGGGCCTCTCACCCTTTTGGTTGGCGGCAAAACGCCTTTATTTACATGCATTCGTTGTTTTCTTAAGCACGACGATACTGTTTAGTCTATTTCGTTCGCCAGGGCAAGACTTACAGCAATTTGTTGCTGATGTGATACCTTTAATATTGTTATGGAATACTTTCATTTCTATAATGCTAGGGGCCTTTGGAAACTATTTGCAGTATTGGTGGATGCAAAAGTGGACGCAAAAATATATAATGTTTAATGTGAATTATCCCTATGGGTTAGATTTTAACATAGTCAATGCCTGGTTACTGATTGAATTTTGCGCTCTGTATTTTGGTGTGCCTTTTCTTCATATGGCTTTCGTTGCGGTAATGCTGCTTGGTTCACACTGGTACTGGTTCGAAAAACCCGTTAAACAAAATAATGATCTATCCTAAACTTTACCATTTCTTTTACCTTACAAATTTATGCTGAACTCTTCAAATAAAACAAATATTAGCTTACGCCCGCATCGCCACAGAATATTGCAGATTGTCCCTTCCTTAGGGTCGAGTGGTGGGGTAGAACGCAATACAATTGAAACCTGCATTGGGT
>CAYZJC010000006.1:30001-55532 GCA_964478775.1 uncultured Verrucomicrobiales bacterium
CGCAAGACGCGACATTGCTGGAAGCTTACCAGAAAACGCATCCGGCTTCGATGGCGATTATGCACCTTAAAGCACCCTTAAAAACTAAGAACCCTCTTAATGTTTTGTGGAATTCAGTTGTGTTGTACCGATTAATGAAGACATACCATATTAATGTTGTGCATGCAAGGTCAAGGGGCCCAGCGTGGTCAGCTTACCTTGCAACACGGTTTGCAAAGCTCTTTACAAGTATAAAGTTTGTGACAAGCTACCATGGCACCTATAACGCAGGCAACTTTTTAAAGCGATGGTATAATGGTGTGATGATAAAGGGTGATGTGGTGATCGCAATCTCAAAATTTATTGAAAAGCACATTGAATGCCAATATGAACATAGCCATGCGCTTGCAAATATTTGCACAGTGCCTGAAGGCGTTGATACAACAATTTATAGCCCTACAGCAGTGTCGCCGGAAAGAATAGGTGTTATTAAAGAAAAGTATGCCCTTGACGCAAATGTCCCTGTGATTGTCTTGCCTGGGCGCTTGACGCCATGGAAAGGGCAAGGGGTGCTCTTAAAAGCTTTGCAGTCCTTACAAGCAATGCCTTTGCAAGTTTTGTTGATTGGCGATGCGCAAGGGCGTACTGCCTATCTGGAGCATTTGCAAGCCTTGGTACAGACGTTGCCAGAGGGGATAAAGGTACAATTTGTCACCCATGAGGCGGACCTGCCAGCGGTCTATACGTGTTCAGATATTGTGTTGTCTTGTTCAACAGACCCCGAAGCTTTTGGCCGCGTAACAGCAGAAGCCTTGGCCATGGGAAAAGCTGTTATTGCAACGCAGCATGGGGGGAGCATTGAATTGTCAAATAATGGAAAGCTTGCAACGCTTGTTCCTCCTGGAGATAGTTTAGTTTTGGCTAACGCAATTCAAGCTGTTCTAGCAAAGGGTCGAACAGTTACCCATGTGAATGAAGACGCTCGTGCTTATATTCAACAATTTTATTCGTTAGACGTGATGATTCAAGAAATGAATGAACTTTACATAAAATAATACGCTGTTAAGTATTGGTTAATTGTTTTTATTTTATAATATGGATAATTGCAGATACGTATGTAGATTTGGTAGTTTATTTTGGATGGGAGAATGTGTAGTGTGAACTACATCTCTCTAAACCGAGATGAAATATGTTCTACATTTTAAGCTTAACGTATTGAAATATCTTTTGATCTTCCCTTGATTTGCTGCTTGAGGAGGAAAAGGCAGCGCATTTGGTGGAGCTTTGCCTTATACAACGAGGGTTAAGCCCCCCACCCATTATTGGGTGGAATAGGGCGGGGGGAGGCAAAAATCAATAAAAACAAAATAAAATTTAGGGAAAATTTATTTTCGTTGCTCTCACAAACTACTTATATTCTTTATCATGTTGAATTCCACCACCTGAAACCCATCGATTAAGCATATCTTGTTGATCAATCGTATTTTGTGTTGTCTTCTCATTTGTTTCTTCAACAATTATATCTTCGCAAAATTGCTTAAACTCAATACTATTTTCATCAAAAGGAATATTCTTTTTGGTGAGTTCATTTTTATAGACTTCTACCATCTTGTCGGCTGGAACAAACTGATAAACCGAATATAAGAATACTGCAGAAAAGAAAATTAACAGTATCAACACGCCCCATAAACCAAATAGTTGTTCAAAATAAAAACATAAATATCCAGTACTAAGATACATAATAGCCTTAGCAAAAGAAGATGCTTTCGCATATGTTGAAAAGCGGTTTGCAATTCCAAAGGACCTTATAACAACTGGTGCTGCTGGGTCAAAACTTGCAGTTGAAATAATGGCAATCACTTGTGTTATGAAAATTGTCGTATGGGCTGGCCATATTGCTATAGAAAGAAAACACATTGGCATAAGTAGGAATGACGCATACGTTCTCAGTTTTAAAATCAAGAAGGGGTGGTAACGTCGTGCTATCTTGGCGCAATATAACAAAAACACCACTTCTGCGAGTAACAAAAATGAATTATTAAAAATGATCGCGCTTGCTGAAAGCCCTACTTTATCTTTTAATAAATCTGAACAGACGCTGTATGCAAAATAAAAGGCTGTCGGGCAAATTAAGTTAAGACCTATCAAGGCGATATAATTTCGTTTTTCGAAATATTTTTTAATTGGGGCTTCAATTACTGTTTTGTGTTTAATCTTTTGAATAAATTCTTTTGTTTCACGAAGCTTTAAACGAGACACAGAAGATGAAAAAGCGATTGCAGCCCCAACGTAAAAGGCAATTTTCCAACCATCTTCTGGTGAAATTGACATACACAGACTGCCAATGATTGCAGCAAAGAATCCACCTAAGTCACAAGTGATTGGAACTAAGACTGAGGCTATGAATATTTTTGGCATGTGTGGTAAAATTTCAACTATAAATACCTCCGCACACTTTGATTCACCCGCTGAACTAAACCCTTGCAACACTCTGCACATAATAATTGCAAGCGTTGAGTAAATGCCGTACTCAGCATAAGGGGGAATATTTGGAATTAAGATACATGTCAATGACATAATAATGGTTGTGTAGGTTAGAACGACAACGCGGCCAAAATGGTCACCTAAGTAACCCCAAAAGTAGGCTGCAAAAGGTTTAATTACAAAGGCAGAACAAAAAGTTAGAATGCTAAGCATTTTAGCGACTACAGGGTCAGACTTCGGCATAAAACTTGGTGTAATCACGAATGCTAAGTGCGTAAATAGCATCAAATCAAAATATTCAAGAAAGTTTCCTGTTAGGACAATTGCAATGGCTTTCTTTTCTCCAGGTGCAAATTTTTCACTTGTGTTAGAGACATCATCTAGTTGTGAATGGGGAATGTTAGGTGTTAGTATAGTTTTCATTTCAAACTTCTCCTTTATTATTTTTATGGAATGAGCTTAACATTTTTTATTCATGCTGTCTTGTTAAAATAACAGCGCTTGCAAGTGGTGTTAATTCTTCTTGTTAATTTTTTTTCATCTAGCGAGGTAAGACGATAGTTACTCACGGCTTCTTCACCTGTACAGTATTGTGCAGTTAAAGGCTGTGGGGCAACCAAAAGAGGTTGTCTCATTTACCCCTGCTATGGGATGACCCACACTCATACGTTGGTCAAGCACAAAGAAATTCCCTTCCCAAAGGTGCTTGTCTTGCGGCACTTCTTCTAAGTATTTCAAAATGCCCCTTTAAGGTGGTGCACTTTGATCACACCCTGCTTGCAACTTGTGCGCACCGGCTTTTTCACAGCGCATCCCACCGCTGCAGAACTTAGCTGCTTTTTTCAGCCTTTTCGAGGCGAGATATTTTTTTACATATTCAGGAAATTCAACAATTTTATTCGTTAGACGTGATGATTCAAGAAATGAATAAGGTTTACCTAAAATAATGCGCTGTTAAGTATTTGTTAATTATTTTTATTTTATAATATGGATAATTGCAGATACGTATGTAGATTTGGTGGTTTATTTTGGATGGGAGAATGTGTAGTGTGAACTACATCTCTCTAAACCGAGATGAAATATGTTCTACATTTTAAGCTTAACGTATTGAAATATCTTTTGATCTTCCCTTGATTTGCTGCTTGAGGAGGAAAAGGCAGCGCATTTGGTGGAGCTTTGCCTTATACAACGAGGGTTAAGCCCCCCACCCATTATTGGGTGGAATAGGGCGGGGGGAGGCAAAAATCAATAAAAACAAAATAAAATTTAGGGAAAATTGCGCTATAAAGTGCTTTTTGATACAAATTGACTAAGCAATAAATATGACTTAAGCCAATTTACTTTAGTTATTGATATGGGACCCAAAGCGTAGGTATGACTACATGAGAGGCGACATGACGCTTGAGCCAGGTTCTAAATGACAAGCTATACCATTCCCACGATGGCGAGAATGACCAATATTATTCTAGTAAGATGGATAGCCCCCCTATTGGTGACGTTTATGTGTTGCGCCAATATGTTCGCGGTGTTGCTGTTCAGCTAACTGGACTTGCAGGTGGCGCTGTATTCTTCTGGTTAATTTTCTTTCATCTAACGAGGCGCGGCAATAATGACAATGTACACCTTCACGGTATTCTTCACGTTCACGGTCTTGTGCTGTTAAAGGCTGGCGGCAACCAAAACAAGTTGTCTCATCACCCAAAACTAGACCATGCCCCACACTCACACGTTGGTCAAACACAAAGCAGTTGCCTTCCCAAAGGCTATTGTCTTGCGGCACTTCTTCTAAGTATTTCAAAATGCCCCCTTTAAGATGGTACACTTTTTCAAACCCAGCTTGCAGCATGTACGCACTGGCTTTTTCACAGCGAATACCGCCGGTGCAGAACATAGCAACTTTTTTATGCTTCTTAGGGTCAAGATTTTTTTCTACGTAGTTAGGAAACTCAACAAAGGTGTCAGTCTTTGGATTAATTGCATTTTTAAATGTGCCAACCTTAAATTCATAATCATTTCTTGTATCTAACACAATGACATCTGGGTCACTAATAACAGCATTCCAGTCTTGTGGGCTAACGTATTCACCAACTGTTACTGCAGGGTTGGCTTCTGGCTTTCTTAAGGTGACAATCTCTGGCTTTACACGCACTTTCATTCTATAAAAAGGCATGGTGTGTGCAAAAGATTCTTTGTGTTCAAGGTTAGCAAAGCATAGTTGTTTTTTGATCCATGCGAGGAGTTGGTCAATACCTTCACGTGTGCCTGCAACTGTACCATTGATACCTTCATCAGCCAAAAGTAAAATGCCTTTAATGCCAAGGTCATCTGCAACTTGCTTCAGTTCTGCTCTTATTTTTTGGCAATCGGGTACGACGGTAAAATGATAAAGGGCTGCTACGACAAACATGAAAATCTCCTGAGGGGGTAAAGTAAATTAGACGCGTAAAAAGATAGTCAATAAAATTTACTTTATTAATGCGGTGGTTAACTGATACTTATTTTACAAATTGACCACGCAGAGTCAAGTAAAATCAGACGGTATCCTTACTTCTGCTCTGATTGCTTTCGTGTCCATAACCAAACCGGTAAACCTATTGCAATAATGCTAATTGAAGCTAATAGCATTTGATAGTGAACTTGTGTTAATGTCCAAGCACAAAATAATCCCCCTAACACTCCAAGTAGTAACGCTTTTTTTGTGAGTATCTTATTTTTCTTCATGATAGAAAAGTAAGCAAATACACAAGATAAATAAATAATTAAGACTAAGACAACTGAAAAATCTAAAATAAAGGTGAATTGGTTCATCAAGTTTTCAGAAAGCGATAAAGCCATAAACGGAATGGTGCAAACTGTTGAAATAACCGTTCCCCACAAGGGGGCGCCAGATTTTGTGGTTGTTTTAAACACTGCGGGGAACAAGCCGTCTTTTGCGGCGCCACTTGCAATACGTGAGACGATCATAATCCACCCGTTAAGGGCGCCTATACACGCAATAGAGGCCAAAATGCCAACAGAAGCTGACCAAGACCCGCCGAAGATAACGCCGGCCAGGTCCGCATATGGGGCCTTTGAAGCAATGAGTTGGGCTTTGGGAACCACGCCAATAATCGCAATGGTGCCTAGTATATAAACCAGCGCAGCAAGTGATGTGCCAACGATAATGGCACGTGGAATTGTCTTTTTAGGGTTTTCAACTTCTGAGCCTGGAACTGTCCCGCTTTCAAGGCCAATAAAACACCACAAAGTCATGTAGGCGGTCATGTTGATAGCTGTGTATGTAGAATGTTCACTGCCATTAAAGGGGGTAAAGTGCTCAGGGTTAATATAAAAAATAGCGATAAGTGGAAGACCAATGAGGGGCACTACTTTACATAAAGTCAGGAGGATTTCAAATTTTCCAGCTAAATGGACCCCAGCTAAATTAACTGCTGACAAAAATAAGAGTAAGCCTACTTCGAGGATGAAAATAGTGGTCAAGTCAAACCCGCCAAATAAGGGGGAGATGTAACCAATGGCCCCTACGACAAGGCCTGCATTGCTTATCCATGATAGGACCCAATAGCTCCATGCTGTGAAGAAACCTGCTGATCTTCCAAAGGCTTTTTCAACATAGGTGTGTGGGCCGCCGGTACTGGTGATAGTAGCGCTAAGGGCTGCAAAGATCAGGGATAAGATGATGGCGCCAATAGAAGTTGACACCCACCCAATAATACATAAAGACCCAAAAGCCGCAAGGGAAAGGGGGAGCATAAATGCCCCAGAACCAATAAGGTTTCCAGTCACTAATGTGGTTAAGGTCCAAAAGCCCATTTTGGTTGGTGGGCAACAAAGTGTTGTGTTTTTGTTTGTTGGGTTAGAAGGGGCAGGTTCTAAACTGGATGTAACTGTAGAGATCATGATAATACTTTAGGTGATATATTTTATTTATAAAAAAAAGGGAAAATTACTTTTCCCTTTCTTAGTCAATTTCTTGTTTCCAAAATATTGATCAATATTTTGATCAAGAACAAAGATGGTACTAATAGCCTTCGCGTTCCATGCGTTTTCGCATTAATTTGCGATAACGACGTCCAGCTTCAGCTTCTTCACGAACACGTTTGTCAGATGGTTTTTCAAAATGACGACGTAGCTTCATTTCGCGATAAATACCTTCACGTTGCATCTTTTTTTTCAATGCACGCAATGCTTGATCAACATTATTGTCACGAACTTGTACTTCCACAGAAATCGACCTCCTTCCTAATGTATAAACAAATGAACCTATATTGTATCACAAACTTAATTGTGAGTACAACTTTTAATTTTCACCATTGGTTGCTAATTCAGGCAAAATTGTTTGTAAGTACATTTTGTAATCTTCATTATATCTACAATACATTTCAATTATGTAAGGTAATGTAGCTTGTGTGCCATAGGTAGCAATCAATTGATCAGTAACAGCAGCACAGCTTTCAGCATCTGCATAGTTTCTAGCCGCTTCACGTTCAATTCGAATTGTTTCATACTGTTGACTTTGTTCCACTTGATAATTTGCAAGATAATAATGAAACAACATTTCAGCTGTTCTTACAGAACTGTATTGAGCATCTAGTGCTTGCAAAGTTTCGTGAAAATTTGGTTGTTGTGAGATGTTATTTTTAAGCTCAGTATACAATTTTTTAATTGCTAATTCAGTAGAATTGGCAAAACCCATTAAAGAAAAATTTAGGCTTTCTGCGAAGATGCTCCCATCATTAGGCACTAATGCATCTGCTGCTTCGTACACGGCATCAGTTTGCCAAAGTGGTGCGGTAAATGCGTGGTACAGTGCTTCTGCGGCTTCAAAAATAACAAATGTGGTATTGTTATTAGTTTCATCAACTACAGCCGAAGTTTCTGCGGATGTTATCTCACCTTCTGTAATTTCTTGTGCCAGCATTTCTGATGCAGCACTTTGTGAAGCTAAATAAATTGCCATAACAGCTGCATTAGCTGCTAGATTTGTAAAAGTTTTCATAAATAATCCTTTTATATGAGTTTATATTTTAAAAGTATCACTCTTTCAAAATAAGTACAAATAAAACTATTTATCTGTATTTTAATTAAAATTTTACAATAATGAGAGTTATGCTATTATATGCCAGATGGAAAGTACTGACACCAAGGCGTTATTACATTTAAGCAATATCTCTCAGTCTTTCAAGCATTTGTATAGCCTGACTTGATTCAAACACATCATGCACGCGAACAATACGTGCTCCATTTAGAACACCATACGTCATGGCGGCAAGGCTTCCCCCTAAACGTTGGTCAACTGTGGCCGTTGTTGTATACCCTATCATCGACTTTCTGGAAACCCCTAAGACTAAAGGGTAGGAAAGGTCACCTAGTTCATTTAATTTAGAAAGCAGTTCTATATTTTCATCTACCGTTTTTTGAAAACCAAAGCCTGGGTCTATCCATATATATTTGTCTTTAATGCCGCATGCTTTACAGGCATTTATGACTGTCAACAGCTGGGTCTTAACCCTTTTTATAATAGACAGCGGTTGGGTTTTAACAGAATTTATTGGTATAAACCTTGAACCCAGTTCCGTTTTTACAACACGCAGGTTGTCATCGCCAAAATTATGAACAATGATGATATAGCCTTTATTATCGCGCACAGTTGTCATCAATTTTGGGTCATCTTGTAGACCGCTAATGTCATTAATGATATGCGCACCTAACTGCAGGGCTTGCTTTGCAACTTCACTTTTGCGTGTATCGATAGAAACTATCGTATTCATGTTTTGGGCAATGGCTTCAACGCATGGCATTAAGCGGTTCAGTTCCTCTTCGCAACTTAGAAGGGGGGCACCTGGCCGTGTGCTTTCAGCACCAAGGTCTAAAATATCTGCACCAGCATCTACAAGTTCATTGGCTTTTTTTAAAATATGATCGGGACTTGCATACAGTAAACCATCACCAGAAAAAGAATCAGGGGTAATATTCATAATCCCCATCACAAGGGTCTTCTTTTTTTTTAATAAATTTTGAACTGCGTCAGTTGTGTGTGTCATTAAGCTTCCTCTTTATGGCCGTGTAGCTTTAAATCGTGGTAAGCAGCAAGGGCCTGTTGACGACTTTTGGCAATATCAACAATGGGATGAGGGTAGGTAGTGCCGAGTGTGACGCCAGCATAGCTTAATATATTGCTGGGGGCTGTCCATGGCGCTGAAATATATTTTGCGGGTAGCTTTTGAAGTTCGGGGATATATGCCTTGATATAGGTCCCCTCTGGGTCAAACTTTTCGCCTTGGGTTATTGGGTTAAAGATACGAAAATACGGGGCGGCGTCTGCGCCTGAACCTGCTATCCACTGCCAGCTTGCGCTGTTATTTGCAAGGTTAGCATCCACAAGGCAATCCCAAAACCAACTTGCCCCTTTGCGCCAGTCTTGTAGTAAATTTTTAACAAGGAATGAACCTACAATCATACGAACGCGGTTATGCATATATCCTGTTTGCCACAGTTCACGCATACCCGCATCAATAATGGGGTAACCTGTTTTACCTTGTTGCCATGCCGTTAACAGGGTGTCATTTTCATTCCAGGGGAAATTGTCGAATTTGCTTTGAAAGTTTTTTATTGGGAGACTTGGAAAATGATAAAGCAGGTAGGCTGAAAATTCACGCCAGCCAAGTTCAGACTGGAAGTGTTCAAGGTCATTTAAGGGAACTGGGTGATGTTCACAATAGGTTTGTGTTTGATGCCAAACGGTATGGGGTGAGATTTCACCAAAATGTAAATGGGGTGACAGACGCGATACATTCGTTAATGAAGGAACGTTTCTCTTTTCCTTATAGCCGGTAAGACCCTGTTCTAAAAATTGTTGTAGGCGTATGTGCGCACCTTGTTCGCCAGGCTTCCACATCTTTTCCATACCCTTGTACCATGGGATAGTTGGCATGAGGCCTAGTTGTTCTAGCGCTAATGAAGGGCCGTCTTTAATTGTTTCAATATGATCTGGCTTAGGAAGGGGGCTTCGTACAGCATGACCTTTAAGACAACCGTTCTTGTAATAGGGGGTGAAAACTTTATAAGGTGTTCCGTCATTCTTTAAGACACTGTGAGGTTCCCATAAAAAGGACGCATTAAAGCTTTTAACGCTTATATTTTGAAGCTTGAGTTGGGTTTTAATCCAAGAATCTGCTGCAATGCGGTATGGTTCATAGCAGCGATTCCAAAAAACATCTTTAATGTTATGTCTTTTTATGATGTCATTAATGATGTTGTGCGGGTCACCTTGGTAAAGATTAAGATTACCGTTTAATTGTTCATTTAGGGTCGCTAATGACTGATGCAACCACCACTTTGATGCCGCACCTGGCCTGTGTTCATGGCTTAAGGTTGTGTCATCAATATAGATGGCTAGAACCTTTCCACCTCGCACCGCTTCAAAAAAGCCAGGATTGTCCATAAGGCGCAAATCCTGGCGAAACCAAAACAAACTTGTTTTCATAAAATAGATATTTCTATTTTAAATCACTAATTGGTAAAATGAATGGGGTCAAATTTTGAGTCATTCATCGCATTATTGATTATTTGTTGAATGGCAGGAGAATTTGTCTGATTTAATAGCTTATTATATTCCCTATCGTTTAGCCCATATTTACCGTGCTTGAGTGCCTTTGAAATTTCCCCCGGATCTCTGGACAACACCGCCTCCTTCGTTTTTTTGTAGGTCATCGTCTTCGGGCTGTTAGGGTCAGCAGGCTTATTAATCGGTTTGCTTAAAGGTTCTGAGGTTTCCTGTAGCTTAGCGTCAGGAAGCATCTTTAAGTATTGTTCAAAATTGATTGGTCCACCAAAATTAATCGTTGAGTTGGGCATGAAAAAAAGCCAAGGTGGACAATCACACGCCGATGTTGCTGTAGGAATCGTTGCTGCCCTAGAAGATGGCCTGCGCACTGGTTCATGAGGGATACTTTCACTCATGCTACGTGGCTGACCTTTTCTTAACATCATTTGAGGTGATGAATTATAACTCTCTTTTAATGTATCATTATCCAATGCAAATACTTGCAAAGGTAAAACTGATACCACTAACCCCAATATAATTCGTTGTAACTTTAACATTCCATGACTCCTTCCTGAAAAATTCGAATAAAGTAAAGTTTAAAAACCGATAGGCACATTATCATAGTGTGCTTTCGGGTCAAAGTAGGGGACATCGAGCTTAAGTGCTTTTGCATGTAGTCCTCCTAACAATTCTACTAATTTATATGCTGTTTTAAGGTGAAGATTTTCTGCTTGCAGCAAGCCTATCTTCGCGTTAAGTAAGTTTGACTCTTGGTCAAGGACATCTTTTAAAACTTTCGTACCAACTTCAAGTTCTTGTTTTATCGCACTGACAGAAAGCTCGCCAGCTTTAACTTGTTTGTTGTAGTTTTCAATGTTGCTTTTAGCGGCATTAAGTGATTCGAATGTAGACTTTATTTGTGCTTCTAATTGTGTTTTGGTATTTTCAATTTCAAAGCGTTTAGACAAAGCTGTGTCGTGTGCTGCGCGTCGTTGTGAAGAATACCTGCCACCAGCATATAAGGGGTATGTCACATTTAAGCTGACAGAGCCTGCATTTTGACGTGTCCATGCACGTGAACCAACTGTTGCTTTCTCTTGAATGCCTACAGTGCGTTGATTATTAGCTTGACGGCTTGCAGAGGCTTCAACATTAACGCTAGGTGAAAAGAGTTGCGCATTGGCTTGATCAATGGATGCGACAGCCGATTCATGTGTATAACGTGCTTGCAAAAGCTGTGGGTTATTGTCGCTTGCAAGGTCTATTGCCTTTTGTAAAGTTGTCGGTAGTCCCGTTGGCAAGTCAGGTGTCACAAGTTTTGAAGGTGCGGAAAGTGTGATTTGTTGATATGTAGCTTTTGCCGCAACAACTTCAGCCTCAGCCGTTCTAAGCTCAGCGTCTGCTTTCATCAATTGTGCTTCTGCGATCGCAACTTGGGTTACTGTCTCTTCACCAATTTTTTGTCTTTCAAAAGATGTCTCATAGTTTTTTTGCATAGAATCGCGGTAAGCTTTTCTAGCATCAACCGTGGCTTCTTTCATAATTAAAGTAAGGTAGGCATCAATCACTTGTGAAAACAGCTGTTGTTCGTTGCTCATTAAAGCAGCCCAATTGCTGCGAATTCCTTTTTCAGCAGATGTAATAGCCGCTAAGGTTGACCCACCAGCAAATAAGTTTTGCTTTAATGTAATTTGCCCACTTAGGGAATGCGAAAGTTGTGAGTCAGTTTTGTAGGCTCCACTAGTAGGCCTTGCATCAGCGTCGTATTTTGTTCTGTTGCCTGAAAGGCTTCCTTGTAGGTCAATAGTTGGAAAAAAGCCGGCACGGGCATCTGTAATTTTAGCATGAGATGCTAGGACTTCGCGTCTTTTGGCTTCTATCGAATTATTGTTTTGATAGGCTGAAATTAAGGCGCCAGCTAGGGTCGATGTTTGGGTTACGCTTTTCGCTGTCAAATTGTCAAAGTCACCATTAACAGTGTCTGATGCCAATCTTTCAAGTGAAGGTCTTGTTTTTTCCGTTTTTGATTGTGTCGTTTGTACAACACTTTTAGCGGCTTGGGTTTTTTCTTGTGTGGATTCTTCTGCGTGTAGGCTGGTCAAAGCGAGCAGGGTG
Source organism: uncultured Verrucomicrobiales bacterium (assembly GCA_964478775.1). Lineage (GTDB taxonomy): Bacteria > Pseudomonadota > Alphaproteobacteria > Paracaedibacterales > CAIOTO01 > PNMQ01. The sequence goes on from CAYZJC010000006.1 coordinate 42,126, forward strand.
CAACAGCTTAGTTTTAAAATAATATTTATTTTCTTTAATGAAAAAACAGCTGTCATTTTAGTGCTTTGATTGAGTTTGAATGAATATGCTGCAATATGATTTCCCATTATGTTCCCCTAGAAGTGTTGCGCCTTGATGCACATTATAGCGATTTTTTCAAAAAGTAACAGAATTCTTTTTTAAAAATATGTTAAAAGTTTAGCATTGTTGCTGCATTTACACATATTACAAATTGTTACAAAAAAAGCTCGCACATTGGCGAGCTTTTGATGATCAGTGTAATTTTCAACAAGTTGAACTGTTGATATCAATTTCTGAATTAGGCTTCGTTAACAACAGAAACAAAAGTACGATTTAAACGGCCCTTTGTGAATGCAACTGCACCTTCAACAAGTGCAAATAATGTATGGTCTTTACCCATGCCGACGTTGTCACCTGGGTAAAATTTTGTTCCGCGTTGACGAACTAAAATGTTGCCAGCTAAAACTTGTTGGCCGCCGAAGCGCTTTACGCCAAGTCGTCTACCATCGGAGTCGCGACCATTTCGTGTACTACCACCACCTTTTTTTGTTGCCATGTTTTTATCTCCCTATAATCTGTGCTGACTATCCGTGTTTAAGGTAACGCACATGTTTAACTAATTTACTTTGCTGCAATAATGTTGCTTACGCGCAAAATTGTCATTGGCTGACGATGACCTTTTTTGCGACGGTAATTATGACGACGCTTCTTTTTAAAGATAATTACTTTTGGTGCACGAGCTTGAGCAACAACAGTTGCTTCTACGGATGCACCCGCGACATTTGGCTCACCAATATTCGCATTAACGCCATCAAAAACCATCAACACATTATCTAATGTGACAGTTGAGCCACATTCGCCATCAAGTTTTTCAACCTTGATTACGCTATTTTTTTCAACGCGGTACTGCTTGCCGCCAGTCTTAACAATCGCAAACATTTGAAATTCTTCCAGTTTTATTTAAGTTATGTAAAAAACAAACGTTTGTTTTTCACAAACGTCACATACTTTTTTCTATCGCATTTTACCCCAATGTGTCAAGATTTTTATATAAGAAAATGAAATTTTGTTGAAAAAGGGTACATTATGACGGCGGCTGAAGTTGCAGATTTGCTACGCGAGACACTTTTATTGATTTTAAAGATGAGTTCACCTTTGCTGTTTGTCGCACTAATTATAGGCGTTGTTGTCTCATTATTGCAAGCATTGATACAAGTTCAAGAACAAACATTAACTTTTGTGCCAAAATTATTTGCTGTATTTGGTGCGTTAATTTTGTTTTCGGGTTTTATTACGAAGGGGTTAATGCAGTTTACACAAGAATTATTTGTAAGAATCATGAGTCTTTGAAATGAGGTGTTTGTTTGCGTTACTGCTCTAGAAAATTAATAGGTGAAAATTTATGTTGTTAGATTTAGTCGTCACACAGTTCTTTGGCTATTTTTTAGTTCTCGCACGTATGATCGCGTTGGCAGCCTTCATGCCATTTATCAGCCATAAGGAAATCTCTCCTAGGTTTCGTGTGATGCTTGCTTTCGCATTTTCCTATATGATTCTGCCTTTTGTGAATCTAGGCCCGCTGTCGGCGTCTATCAGCTATCCTGTGATGGGGTTGTACATCATGAAAGAATTACTGGTGGGGGCGTTTATTGGTATTGTGAGTAAAATTTTATTGTTGATATTAGATACAGCTGGAAACGTCATTAGCGGTCAGATTGGTTTGTCTAGCGCTACCAGTATGAACCCCAACTTGCAAGGCAGTACATTATTGGCTTCTATGTTGACAATGTTTGGAACGGTTGTTTTTTTAAGTTTAGATTTACATCACTTAATTTTACGTGGTTTCATGCACAGTTATTATTTATTTCCAGTTGGGCTTGATTTTGCAACCGCCGATATGGCCAAAGGTTTTTTGCAATTATTTGCACAAACTTTTTGGTGGGGGGTGCAGCTTTCTTTTCCGTTTATGATTGTATTTATTGTGATGCAAACTGTCTTTGGCGTCATGAACCGTATTATTCCCCAAATGCAGATTTTTTTCGTTTCATTGCCATTTCAATTGTGGGCAGGTTTGATGGTAATGTTGATCACAGGTGGCGCTATTCTCATGCATTTTGCTGCACACTTCCAAGACGAATTTACAAGATTTCTTCGCATGTGATGTTATGCAATCTTCCTCATTTTTTGGCCCTGGGGTGGGCTTTTAAGAATTCAGTGTGCACACGCTGTTGTGCAACTTTTGTGTAGAGTTGGGTTGACGATAAGCTTTCATGTCCAAGCAGTTCTTGAATTGATCGAAGGTCCACATCGGCCTCAAGGAGATGTGTTGCACAGCTATGTCTTAAGGCATGCGGGGTGACGTTTTCAGGTAAACCATTTTGCCGTCTATAGTCACGTATAATTTTTTCAGCTTGTGGAGGGGACATATTTTTCCCCCTTACGGATTTAAAAATAAGACATCCGTTGACTGGGGTGTCAACGCTTAAAGCGTTGAGGTGCGGGCATTCTTGCATATAAGCCTCAATTGCAGCCTTGACTTGAGGGAGGAGGGGGACATGTCGTGTTTTATGCCCTTTACCGATAATAACAAGGTGGTCTCGCCGTAATTGATGCGTTGTAATGGATAAAGCTTCAGAAATGCGAAGCCCTACACTGTAAATCAAAATAAATAAGGCTTTATTACGCAGTTGCAGCCATTTTTTTTTTTCTGTATTGCCAATGGTGTTGACGAGTTTAAGTGTGTCTTCTTCACTTAATGCGCGTGGTAATTTATTGTGGGTTTTGCCTAGTTTTAAACTCAGCAGAGGGTGGTCATTCATAAGATCCTCAAAAATGAGGTGGCGCGCAAAGCTTTTTAAGGAAGAAATCATGCGACAAATGGAGCGGGCATGAAGATTTCTATAATGCAGATGCGAGATATAGGCCCTGATATCCGTTAGGGATAGCGTTATAAATGCCGATAAATACAGTTCTCCCCCTAGGTGCTGATTGATGAAGATTTGAAACTGCTTAAAGTCATCATCATAGGCTTTAACTGTATTGGGTGATAACCGTCTTTGTGTGGAAAGATTATTGAGCCATTGATGATAATACGGCGCAAGTGGTAAAAAACAATTTTCTTTTCTCATTTTCTTTTAACGACCTTAACTCGCCATTAATCTTTTCTTATTAAACTTTTAGTTAGTAATGAACCAGACTGTGTAATCTTTGAAAGGTACTATCCCGGTGTCTGATAAAATCTATTTGCCTTCGACATTCAATCACGATGAGTGTCAAACAATATACGACGATTGTAAAAGAGTTTTGCAAAATAATAAAGGCATTATTATTAATGCGGGAAGTATCGAGAGGATTGGTACAGCTGGTATACAAATTTTGTTGTCAGTCGGACAATACTGTAAAGAAAAAAACATGACTTGCGTGCTTGAGTCTCCTTCAGAAACGATGTTGGATGCTTTAAATCAAGTCGGATGCTCACAGGTTGCTAAGAGTTTAGGAATAATATCATGAAAAAAATTGCATTAACGATTGATGATTCACGCACCATTCGTGAAATGGTTAGTTTCACACTGAAAAGTATAGGCTTTGAGGTGTTAGAGGCTGAAGATGGTCTTAGGGCGATTGAAATTTTGACGGTAAATAAGCCAGATATTATTATTACCGACCTTAATATGCCTAATATGAATGGGTTAGATTTAATTCGCCATATTCGCTTCAACCTTGGCATTAAAACAACGCCAATTTTAATGTTGACGACCGAATATACGGATGAAAAGAAGAACGCGGGAAGAGAAGTTGGGGCTACTGGGTGGATTGTGAAGCCATTTGACCCTGAAAAACTGATTCAAGTTGTGCAAAAAGTCTGTGGGTAGTTATGGTAGATTTTAATCATTTTAAAAATGTTTATTTTGAAGAATGTAATGAACTTCTCAATACATCTGAAGAAAATTTGCTTGAATTGCAAAGTGGTAATCATAACCCAGATCGCATACACGCTGTCTTTAGATCTATCCATTCCATTAAAGGGGGGGCAGGAAGTTTTGGTTTTCATAATTTAATTGGTTTTGCACATCAATTTGAAACCTTACTTGATGCGTTAAGAAATAATCAAATTTTACTGACTGCTGATTTATGTGAAATTTTACTGCGTGCAAATGATGTGTTAAGTGATTTGGTTCAGCTTGCAAGCGTGGAATCTGAAGAGCCCCCTTTACAAATGTATAATGTGAAAAGTCAATTGGCGGAAATTTTAGAAACACTATTACCTCATGAAAGTAAGGTGCAAAAAGAAGCTGCCATAACAACAGAAAATAATAGAAAATTCTTATATCATTACCATATTGAATTTATACCTAAACCTGAATTAATGAAGTTTGGTAATGAGCCTCGGTTTATTTTGAATGAATTAATAGGGCTGCAGTCTGATAAGGTTGAAGATGGGTGTGCAATTGTTGCAAGTATTGACAAGTTGCCTTCCTTTGAGGATTTAGATTGGTCTTTGTGCTATTTGTCATGGCAAATTGATTTGCAGTCACAGTGTGCATTAAGTCGTGTTAAAGAAGCTTTTGAATTTGTTGAAGATGATTGCGCTTTACATATTAAAGTCGTGAATCAAGTGCTTTTAGAAGATGATATTGCTGTAGAGCCAGAGTCAGTTGCTGTTGCAACCATTGCTGAACAAAATGGAGCAGGTGTTATGACTAAAGAGACTAAAGCTGAAACAGTGCTTGTAAAATTGACAGATACGAAAACTGCCCCTAAAGCCCTGCAGACCCAAAAAGAAGAAGTTGCGCATTCTATTCGTGTTGAGCTTGACCGTATTGACAGGCTTGTTAATACGGTTGGAGAAATGGTCATTAAGCAAGCCATGTTGTTAGACCAAGCGCAAGCCTTAAATATTGATTCATCGCATGCATTGGCAAAAGGGTTGCAAGACCTTACGCACCACATGCGTGATCTACAAGAATACGTGATGGCCATTCGCGCGCAGCCTGTTAAAACGGTGTTTACACGCATGCCACGTTTGGTTCGTGAATTGTCACTTGAATTGAATAAAGATATTCATCTAGAAACCTTTGGTGAGAATACTGAAATAGATAAGACTGTGATTGAAAGACTCGGCGAGCCTTTAACACATATGATTAGAAATGCCATTGACCATGGGATTGAGCCCTCTGATAAAAGAAGTCAGTTAGGTAAACCTGCCCATGGAACAATTCGTTTGAGTGCTGAACACAAAAGTGGTCGCATTGTGATTGAAATGTCTGATGATGGCGGTGGAATCAATAGAAATAAAGTTTTACAAAAGGCAATCAATCAAGGTTTGATCGGTGCTGAAAGTACGCTTTCAGGTGAAGAGATTGATAACCTTATTTTCCTTCCTGGCTTTTCAACAGCAGAATCTGTGACTAATATTTCAGGTCGCGGCGTTGGGATGGACGTTGTCAAGAAAAGCATTCAGTCTTTGGGGGGAAGAATTGCGATTCAGTCTAACGAAGGGAAGGGGTGTAAGTTTACATTAACATTACCACTCACCTTAGCTGTGCTAGATGGAATGATTGTCTCTTGCGGTAGTCAACTTTATATTATTCCTCTCATTAATATCATTGAAACAATACGCCCTTCACGTAATCAAATTTCATTGCTTGTTGGTTGTCACGATATTTTAAATTTGAGAACCAACACAATCCCTTTGTTGTACTTACATGAAATCTTTGATATTCCAAATGCGATTAATTGGCCTTGTTGTGGACGATTTGCAAAAACAACAACAAGTTGTCATTAAAAGCTTAGAAGAAAATTATGATCCAATCGCTGGGATATCAGCTGCAACGATTTTAGGCAATGGAAATGTGTCTATGATTTTAGATATTACAGCATTACGTGCACTCGGGCAGCAACAATACAATTTGCCACTTGATCACAACGATATGAAAGAACAAAGGAGATAAGCATCATGCAGTCCCATGAAGAACTTGATCAGGCAGTTGCCTTCACAGAAAAAAGTGATGTGGTGCAATACATTACATTCACAGTGAATGAGCAAGAATACGGTGTGGAAATTATCATGATTCGTGAAATTAAGGGGTGGGTTAATACAACCACACTACCCAACACCCCAGCTTATATGAGAGGCGTCATTAACCTGCGCGGTGCCGTTGTACCCATATTAGATTTACGTTGCAGGTTTGGCCTTGGTCTGACGCAAGCTACAAAAAACCATGTGGTGATGATTGTTAAAGTCTCTAACCGGATTATGGGAATTTTGGTTGATACAGTGTCTGATATTATTAATGTAGATGAAGGTCAGCTGCGTTCAATTCCTTCCATTGATATTACAGAACAACATGAAACAGTCTTAAAAGGGATTGTGAATATAGACAACAGAATGGTAGCAATTTTGTGCTTAGAGCGTGTGTTCGACCAGAGCATTGATTTAATTCATGCGGCATCTGTCCATAAAGATTTGCTAAAGACTGAACATATGTTTGCAGACCATAAATAGGGTTTGTTGGTTCAATAAATAATATGTGCGCTTTAAAATGTTAGAAAGTTATTGTTATGTTAATTGGTAGCGGAAATGGGACTGATAAAAAAGAAATGAAATTTCAAAGCCCTATCATTAAGGTCTCTCCTACTGTGGCGCCGCAAGAATTTCCTTTGTCAGATGAAAACTTTAACTTCATTAGTAAGTTTGTCTACAAGCATGTGGGTATTGTACTGTCAGCTGAAAAAAAGGCAATGGTGTATGCAAGGCTGACAAGACGCATAAGGGCGCTGCATTTAAATTCATTTGATGCCTATTGTTCTTTATTGGAAAAAGATAGCGCACAATTAGAATTGCCAAATCTCATCAATGCAATTACGACAAACTTGACGCGTTTTTTTAGGGAAGAACATCATTTTGAACACCTTCGCCACGAAGTTTTAGAACCAAGGTTTGGCCTTGGAACAAAACGCGATAAAGACAGTGCCTTTAATAATGTAGGGCATCGTAATGAACCTAAACGTTTGAAAATATGGTCTGCAGGGTGTTCAACAGGTGAGGAGGCCTATTCAATTGCGATGACCTTGCTTGAAACATTTGCAAACCCAACGATGTATTCTTTGTCAGTTTTAGCAACAGATGTAGACACCAATGTTTTAAAAACAGCGTCTGAGGGTGTTTACAAAGACTCACAAACAATACCGCCGGACTTAATGAGAAAGTATGTCAATACTTTACCGGGTGAATCTCTCGCAATGAAGCAAAATTTGAAGCAGCTTATCAGCTTTCAACAGCTAAACTTTCTCCATGAATGGCCAATTAAAGATACATTTGATGCTATTTTTTGCAGGAATGTAGTGATTTACTTTGATAAAGAAACCCAGACGCGTTTATTTAACAAAATGGCTGATTTGCTGAACCCTGGTGGGTGGCTTTATATTGGTCATTCAGAAAGCTTATATAAGATTAGTGATCGCTTTAAACTCATGGGTAGAACAATCTACCAGAAAATTGGGTGATGCAATGACTACTCACCGCAAGTTTTTTGACCCAAAATTCCAGTGCACCAGTGTGACTGTTCTGCCTGGCGATTATTATGTGACGAATGATCCGCAAGAAATGATTGTCACAGTGCTGGGTTCATGTGTTGCGGCTTGTATTCGTTGTTTGAAGACTGGGTATGGGGGCATGAATCATTTTTTGTTGGCTGAACCTGGTGAATCTGTTTTGTCTCCGAGTAATCGCTATGGTTCTTATGCGATGGAACAATTGATGAACTCTATCTTGCAATATGGCGGGCAAAAGTCAGATTTTGAAATCAAGATTTTTGGAGGGTCTACATTGTTTAAAAGCAGTAACCCAGTAGGTGACAATAATGTTAAATTTATTCGCACATACTTGCAGCGTGAAGGTATTAAAATCACAGCAGAAGATGTGGGGGGCACCATTCCTCGTAAAATATATTACTGGCCATCTACAGGTAAGGTTTCACGCTTGCTAATAGAACCAAATGAAAATTTATCGTTATTAAAGCAAGAAGAAAAGTACAAAGAAAAAGTTCAACACGACCCAGCAAAAGCTATAAAAAGTAATGCTGGTACGATAGAGCTTTTCTAAGGAATTGAGGAAGATCTGATCATGGAAAATAAAAAGATTAGTGTTTTGATTGTTGACGATTCAGCCTTCATTCGTCATTTGTTAACAGAAATTTTAAACAGTGACCCAGAGATTATAGTTCTAGATACGGCAAGTGACCCTGTTATTGCGCGAAGCAAGATTAAGGCGCTTAATCCTGATGTGTTAACGCTAGATATTCAAATGCCCAATATGAATGGTCTAGATTTTTTAGAACGTTTAATGGCGCATCGCCCGATGCCAGTTGTAATGGTCTCAAGCCTTACTGAAGTGGGGGCTGTTGAAACGTTAAAAGCATTAGAGTTAGGCGCTGTAGACTTTGTAACCAAACCTACTCGTGACATTGATAAAGCGATGCATGGTTTAGCTGCAGAGATTTGTGAAAAGGTAAAGGTTGCGGCAAAGGCAAAGCTGAGAGCCAAACCCCATGGGCAAGCTGGCTCGTCTGTAGCTAAAACTCCACAATTTCCAAAGCATATTAATACGGCCAATAAATTTGTAGTCATTGGTTCTTCAACAGGCGGGGTTGAAGCGCTTACAGAAATTATTACATGTTTACCAGCAACTTGCCCACCTATCTTAATTACACAGCATATGCCTGAAAAATTTACAGCAAGCTTTGCCGCACGTTTAAATAAAACGTCAAACTTGGTTGTGCATGAAGCTGTGGATGGGCAACTCATCGAAGCCAATAATGTGTACATAGCCCCTGGTTCATACCATATGGGGGTTAGAAAATCTGGTTCTGGGTATGTGATTCATCTTAATGACGGACCGCTTATCAATGGTCACAGGCCTTCTGTGGACTATTTATTTCAGTCAGTTGCGAATGTAATTTCCCCTCAACAGCTACATGCCTATATCTTAACAGGAATGGGTAAAGATGGAGCGGCTGGCATGAAACAATTGCGTGACCTTGGTGCACACACAGTAGGTCAAAATGAAGCAACTTGTGTGGTGTATGGAATGCCAAAAGCGGCAAAAGAAGCTGGAGCTGTGCAAAAAGAATTGAATCTTAACGAAATAGCAATAAATATTGTGCAATCTTAAAGTTGACAGTGTTTACATGTTGATATAGGGCGTCAAGAAAGAGCTTAAGTACGATGGAACAGGAAAGAGATAATATTTTGCATTTGCCGATTTACCGGGCGCACTTAAAGCGCTGGGTAACGTTTGGTGATAAGTTTACTTTTACAAGTGAATTGGTCAGTAAAAACATTAACGCAATTGCTGAATTAACAGAACGCAAAACACTTGAATTGTCACACCAATTCCAATTGATGGCAACTTCAAGTATTGAACAAAGCAAATGCATGCAAGAAATTATTCACCTTGCACATACGGTGAACATTAATGGTGAAGATATTGAAATTCGCCAAATATCATCTTTATTGCAAGACACATTTATTAGTTCAATTAGCTGTATTTTAGAAATTTCAAAACAAGCCATGGTCATGATTTACATTCTTGATGATGCACTGAAAACACTGGGGCAAATTGAAAAAAGTATACATGAAATTGAAGTGATTAACCAAAAGACAAAGTACTTGTCATTGAATGCAACCATTGAGGCTGTGCGTGCGGGCGAGGCTGGTGAAAGTTTTCAGGTGGTGGCAAGTGAAGTGCGTGAACTTTCTAATGATACGCAAAGTCTTGCAACAAATATCAGAAGCCAGGTGACAGAAATGAGCGCTACCTTGATGAATGCGCAAAATATCTTGCAGCATGTAGCCCGTATTGACATGAGCGATAATATTTTGGCAAAAGAACGCTTGGAAGTCATGATGGAAGGCTTGGTCCAAAACACTGTAAGGCTTTCAAGTATTTCACAAGGCGTTGCAGCCTCGGTGCAAAAATCTTCTGAGTCAGCAAGAGATTTGATTTCAACAATTCAATTCCAAGACCGTGTGCAACAAGACTTCCAACATATCTTGAGCGATTTAAAAACATTACAAAATTCTGTGTTTAAGATTAAAGGGGAAACTATTCGAGATTTTGGTGAGTTTATATCTGATTTTCAAGCTGAGCAAGCATTGAGTGAAGTGAAAGATATGAAGTCTGACATGGGTAAAGAGTCTTTGTCAACACGTCAAGATAGACCCACAAATTCACAAGATGATGAAATTGTATTATTTTAAGGAGATGAAAAATGATTTATAAAATAAAATCCACAGGACCCAAGGCCGAAATAGAAATCAAAGGTAGACTGACATATTCTGACTATGGTTTGTTTAGACAGATTACTGACGTTATTGGGGTGGCAGATAATCAAGTGTGTCATTTTGATTTAACAGAGCTTGAATTTATTGATTCAGCTGGTTTGGGTATGTTATTGCTTGCACGCGATAAAATTCAAGAATGCAAAGGCCATATTACTTTGATCAATGCAAATGGTCAGGTTAAAAAGATGATTGAATTAGGGCGTTTTGACACTTTATTTGAGATTCGCACTAACAAAGGGTAATCTTCATGCGTATTTCAACGCGCGTTCGTCGCGATGTAACCAATTTACATAAATCAAAAATTATGATTGTAGATGATACGGAATTGAATATTGCGATTATCATGACATACTTAAAGAATTCAGGTTTTTATAATTTTGAAACAGCTATCAATGGACAAGATGCTTTAGACAAAATTGCGACATATCAACCTGATTTAATGATTGTTGATTTGGTTATGCCAGTGATGGACGGGTTTGAATTGATTAAGCGCGTAAGGGCATTTCCTGAATTTCAAAATTTACCCATTATTGTACAAACAGGTATGTCTCAGCCCGAACAACAAGTTCAAGCATGGAAAAATGGTGCAAATGATATTGTGACAAAACCAATTCATCATCTCGAGTTGGTGTCACGTGTTAATATTCAGCTGAAAACCAATTATTTAATGCAAGAACTTGAGGACTATTATGCGACGGCGGAAGATGATATTCAGTTAGCACTAGAACTTCAATTGTCTTTGCTCCCCTCAAAAAGAAGCCTTGATGATGTATTAGCGCATACTGGCCTTGTTGTTAAAAATATGTTTCGCCCAAGTCGTTTTCTAAGTGGTGACTTGTGGGGAATTAAAGAAATAGATGAAACCCATTTTGGGGTTTGGCTGTGTGACTTTTCAGGCAAAGGTATACGCGCCTCTATGAATACATTTCGTTTGCACACTCTCGTGCATGAAATGAATGATGATGTGCTAAATCCTGCTAAATTTATTGAAAAACTCAATAGCAGTATTAAAAAGTTTATGCCACCAGGTAACTTTGCTACATTTTTGTATGGTGTAGTTGACTTAACAGAAGACATGTTCCATTTTAGCTCAGCAAGTGCCACGGCCCCTATTATTTATAATCACGATGATAATTCTTTTGTGACAGGTGACAGTTCAGGCTTGTCAATAGGCGTGATTGGCAATGCTACCTATGAAAACAGGTCTTTGCCATTTCCACATGACCACTCAATCGTTCTGTATAGTGATTTGATGTGGGAATCTAATGAGGTTTCCGGGATTTGCTTTAGTGAAGAAAGCTTAGGTTTCTTTTTTCAAGCTCTGCCAAAACGCACACGTGTGTATGATGTCTTGTTAGATAATATCTCCATCAATGATTCATTTTCAGATGACTTAACTTTTGTGCAAATTAACAGATTAAGCGATGACTTAGCGTAAAATTTGTTTAATTTAATTGAAAGTAAGAAATTTTTTCTTAGCGTCCTTTAATGTGCGTTAGTAATCGCTCTCATTACAACTTATCCACAGGCACAGTTAGCTTAATTTGCTTTAACTTATGCCCAGTAATAGACGTATAATTATCTTTTTGTTGAAAGAGATTTGTTGATAATTCCTATAAAATCCAATGCTTTGAAGGTGAGATAAATGTTGTGACTGTTTTTTAATCACTAGCTATTAAGCCCAAGCCTGCGCTGGCTGTTAACTCTTTATTAATCTTTTATCCACAGACTTATCCACAGGAATTGTGGATAAGTTTTTGCAAATCTGAGATTCTTGGTTTGTAATTAAAAATGAGAAAAAATATTGAGAGCACTTGATATTTTAACACTTAGTGATTATCTGTTATTGTGAGATGATGTTGATATATTCTAAGTTTCCCCCCTCTTACACCTTGCCAGGCCAGTGAGATATAAAACTTGGAATTTGCAATAAATTTTGCCTATAATTAATTAACCCCGAATTGAATAAGATTGTTAGTTTATGAAATTGCGCACTTCCTCCGTGATTATGATGTTGATTATTGCCAATATTGTGTCGTGCATGGCTATTGATATTCATTTGCCGTTTTCCAATGTGATTGTGCAAGAATTTTCAACAACAAGGCAAAATGTGCAATTATTAATCGCGATGAGTGTATTACTAACGACTTTAACACCGTTATTTTGGGGGCCATTGTCTGACCGTGTGGGCAGAAGAAAATTATTTTTACCAGCGTGCTTATTGATGGTGGTGGGTCATGTATTAAGTGCTTTAGCGCCTACAATGGCTGTGTTGTTAGGGGCACGTGCTTTGCAATGTGTGGGGGCAGGGGCCTTTTTAACAGTGTCGATGGCGATTGTGTGTGATATGTATCAAGGAAATGATAGGGCACGAACACTTGCTCTGTTTGAAATGACATTCCCCTTAGGATTAATGTTGGCGCCTGTAGTTGGGGCTGAACTTTCGCAATGGCTTGGATTTAGAGCTTGCTATAGCATGTTGGCTATTATGCAATCAGTTTTGGCACTCGGGTTTGTCTTATGGTTGCCAGAAACTTTAAAGAAATCAAATTATTTGTCGATTAGTGCTTTGGTCAAGCAAGTCACAAGCATAGCTATTGAAAAAAAATTTGTGTTGTTTTCACTCTTAAGGGCGATGGTCAATGGGTGTTATATGATATTTATCGCCAATGCCCCGTTTATCTTAATGAACCATTTGGGCTTGTCTGTACATTCCTTTGGTGTCTTTCAAGCTCTCTTACCTATGATTTATATGGTAGGCCTATGGGTAACAAGGCCTATCTTGCGCCAATACTCACAGTTTGCATTGCTGAAATTTGGTATGCTTGGCATGTTGTTATTTATGGCTGCCATTGCGGGACTCATGTTAGGTTGGATAGAAATTAGTGTGACCACTGTCATGGTTACTTTTGCTTTAAATTCATTTATGGCAGGGCCTGTATTATTGGCTTGTATGGCTATTGTGCTGAGTGATGATGAAGATAATAATGGTACAAAATCGGCTTTGCTTGAAAGCTATTTAGGTGCGGTCTCTGCAACGAT
>CAYZJC010000006.1:55542-56851 GCA_964478775.1 uncultured Verrucomicrobiales bacterium
ATTGTTTGGCGTCTAATTTATATCAATTACCCTGTTGTTCGCGATACAACACAAGTCGTTGAAACAGTTCATGCGGTAACGCGTCATGGCTTGTCAGAAGACAAGGAAGATGCGTATAGTAAACCTTCACGCTCACATCATTCTTAAAAAGAAAACGTGCTTGTTAGTTACACTTATCTAATTGTTAACAAAATTTATTTATAATTAAAGGGTGTTTCCTTTCTACATTTTTAAACAGGAGCCTTCATGGAAAACATTGACACTACAACTGGTGAAATAGCACAGCCTTCAGTGGGGACAGATAATACACAAATATCTTTATCTCCTAACCAATCAGCGTCCTCTCAACAGTTCGTTTATGATGCTGTGGTAGTGGGCTCAGGTCCAGGTGGCTATATGGCAGCGATTCGTTTGGCGCAGTTAGGTAAGAATGTTGCTGTTGTTGAAAAAACACAAAATGTTGGTGGTACCTGTTTAAATATAGGGTGTATTCCATCAAAAGCGTTGTTGGATGCGTCACATAAATTTTGGTCTGCAAAGCATGAGTTTGAAAAACTTGGTATTTCATGTGGCGAAGTGAAAATAGATATTCATGCAATGATGAATAGGAAAAAAAGTGTTATATCAGACTTGAATAAGGGAATTTTACATTTATTTAAAAAGCATGATATTAAAATGTTTAATGGTTTGGGTTCTTTAACGCCCGAAAAAACGGTCAAGGTGACAGCTGAAGGTCAAGCAGATATTGAATTGAAAGCAGCGCATACTATTTTAGCGGTGGGTTCTGTTCCCCATGGTATTAAGGCCATTCAAACCAATGAAGTCGATATTGTCACCTCAACAGGTGCCTTGCAATTAGATACCGTTCCAAAGCATTTGGTTGTGATTGGCGGTGGGTATATTGGGCTAGAGTTGGGTACAGTATGGGCGCGTCTTGGGGCCAAAGTAACGGTTATTGAATATCACGATACGTTATTGGCACAGATGGACCAAGATGTGGTCACCGTGTTGCGTCGTTCACTTGAAGAGCTGGGTATTAAATTTAAAATGGGCTGTGTTGTTGAGGGCATGACCTACCATGAAGATAGAAAAGCAAAAGCTGGTGATGAAGATGTTGATCAAGTTGATAACCCTGGTCATATTTCCCTACATGTTCGCCCTATTAATTCATCTGATGACGTAGCGCCAGATCTGGTGATGTGTGATGCTGTTTTGGTTGCAGCTGGAAGAGAGCCTATCACTGAGCCCTTAAACTTAAATGCGTTGGGTATAGAAACAGATAAAAAAGGCGCTATCATTGTTGATGACC
>CAYZJC010000006.1:56861-58464 GCA_964478775.1 uncultured Verrucomicrobiales bacterium
TGTAGATAAATACAATCAAACATCTGTGTCTGGTATTTATGCGATTGGTGATTGCATTAAGGGCCCTATGTTAGCACATAAAGCAATGGATGAAGGTGTTGCTGTTGCAGAACAAATTTGTGGGCAGGCAGGCTTTTTAAACTATTCAATTATACCTGCAGTTATTTTTACGCATCCAGAAGTTGCAACTGTTGGGGAAAGTGAAGTGACATTAAAAAAGCAAAACAAGCCATATCGTGTAGGCAAGTTCCCTTTCAGCGCTAATGGCCGTGCGAAGACCGTGTCTGAAACAGTTGGTTTTGTGAAGATTTTAGCCGACCCTATAACAGATCAAATCTTGGGGTGCGCTGTTGTGGGGGCAGAAGCAGGTTCCATGATTGCACAAGTTGCAGCAGTGATGGAATTTGGCGGGACATCGGAAGATATTGCAAGAACCTGTCATGCACACCCGACTTTAAATGAAGTGGTGAGGGAAGCTGCATGGGGAACTTTTTCAAAGCCCTTGCATTCCTAAGTCAGCTATAATCTTTCAATAAAAAAATAAACCTTAATTCATTTTTATGTCTTTTCAATCTCTCCAAGGCTTTAAAGCCATTATCATTCAAGGGCCTACCGCATGCGGTAAGAGTAGCCTTGCAATTGATGTGGCTAAAGCATGTAATGGTATTATTATTAATGCCGATAG
This sequence comes from uncultured Verrucomicrobiales bacterium, assembly GCA_964478775.1. Classification (GTDB taxonomy): domain Bacteria; phylum Pseudomonadota; class Alphaproteobacteria; order Paracaedibacterales; family CAIOTO01; genus PNMQ01. The sequence goes on from CAYZJC010000006.1 coordinate 57,547, forward strand.
TTTGCAGTGGTACGATGGCTTAAGTATATTAACTGCTCAGCCCACTGCTGATGACAAAGAAAGGGTTCCTCATTGCTTGTATGGTGTCTTACCCGTTGAACAATTAGGCAGTGCGGCACTTTGGGTTGAACAAGTTCTAATACACTTACAAGCATGTGCGCTTAATAAACGGATAGCCGTTATTGTTGGGGGGACAGGTCTTTATATTAAGGCTTTGCTAGAGGGGTTATCGCCTATCCCGGCAATTGAGCCTTCTATACGTGAATCTGTTCGAGCCTTAGCAGGCCAAATGTCATTGCCACAATTTTATACATATGTCTTAAAAAATGATCCTTATTTGAAACACTCGAATCCACCAGTTGACCAACAAAGACTCGCAAGAGCATTGGAAGTTTTTATGCAAACAGGTCAGTCTATTCGTACATTTCAAGGCCAGTCAACCCCGCCAGTTGTATTTGATTCTTTATTGATGGTGCATATGATGCCTTGCAAAATTGACTTACAAAAGCGTATAGCATATCGTTTACAGCAAATGGTTGAAGGGGGCGTTCTCACAGAAATAGAAGAGTTTGATAAGCTGTCTTATCCATCGGATTGCATGTTAAGACGCGCCCTTGGTTTAGGGCCTTTAACGCAATATTTGCACCAAGAATTAACATTAAAAGAGGCTTTGGAACTTGCTTGCATTCAAACACGCCAATATGCAAAACGTCAAATGACTTGGTTAAAAGGTCAAGGACAATTGTCTGTTCGTAGGCAAAATTCAGCTCTTTTAGTCAATCCCGCTTTAGCTGATATGGTGCGATGGATAGATTGATAAAGCCAGCATGAGTGAAAACTGAAGTGATTTGTTTCGCTCATTCAACCCTTTAATTTATTAATTACTTCTATCGAAAGCCCAGTTGCTGTAGCAATGGC
>CAYZJC010000007.1:0-24756 GCA_964478775.1 uncultured Verrucomicrobiales bacterium
GAAGAGTGACTATTTTCTTCAGATAAAGACAGTTGCATGCATTTTTTTAACTATTTGTGTATTTTAACTTGCAGGACAGCAATTAGGTTTGCTAAAACTGTGAATAGTGTCTTTAAAAATGAAAGTTTTTCTTTTGTCTCGAAATGTTGTTGTTGTTGAATCTCCTGCTAAGGCAAAAACTATAAATAAATACCTTGGTGATGATTTTGTCGTTTTGGCAAGCTACGGTCATATACGCGACCTGCCAGCAAGAAATGGCTCAGTAGATCCTGATAATGATTTTCATATGCTTTGGGAAATGGATTCACGTAGTAAAAAACATGTTGATGATATTGCTAAGGCTGTAAAAAATGCAAAGCATATTTACCTTGCAACTGACCCTGACAGAGAAGGAGAAGCTATTTCATGGCACGTACACCAAGTACTTGCTGAAACAAAAGCCATTACAACGCAATCAGTTGAAAGAATTGTGTTTAATGAAATTACAAAGTCGGCTGTGCAATCTTCTTTAAAGTTGCCTCGGTCAATTGACACGGACTTGGTGAATGCATACCTTGCACGTCGTGCGCTTGACTATTTGGTTGGGTTTAATTTATCACCTGTCTTGTGGCGAAAACTACCTGGGGCAAAGTCTGCAGGCCGTGTGCAATCTGTTGCCTTGCGGTTGGTCGTGGACCGCGAACAAGAAATTGAAAGCTTTAAGACAGATGAATATTGGTCAATCATTAGTGCGTTTGACACCAAGGCAGCTAAGGGCAAAACCACCTTTGAAGCGCGTCTGACGTATTATCAAAAAAAGAAACTGGAAAAGCTATCTATTCAAAATCAAGAACAAGCTTTTGAAATGGTAGCAGCCTTAAAGGGCTTGACGTATAACGTTGAAGAAATTGAAAAAAAACAAGTTAAACGTAACCCTGCAGCGCCTTTTATAACTTCAACCTTGCAACAAGAAGCCTCTCGTAAGATTGGGTTTGGTGCGAGTCGCACAATGCAAATTGCCCAAAAGCTGTATGAAGGTGTTAATGTCGGGGGGGAAACATTTGGTCTGATTACTTATATGAGAACCGATAGTGTTCATATGTCGCAAGAAGCTGTTGGTCAAGCCAGAGAATTTTTAAATCAAAAGTATGGGGCTGCTTATGTACCAAAGGAACCTAGACAATTTAAAACAAAAGCTAAAAATGCGCAAGAGGCCCACGAATGCATTCGCCCAACACGTTTTGATATAACGCCAGATCAGGCTAAATTATACCTAGATGAAGCGCAAGCTAAGCTTTATGAATTGATATGGAAGCGCGCACTTGCAAGCCAAATGGAGCAAGCCATTTTTGACCAAGTTGGGGTTGATATTGTTGACCAAGCAAAGCAGCATACCTTTCGTGCGACTGGTTCAACGCAAGTGTTCGATGGCTTTTTAAAGCTTTATCAAGAAGGGCGAGATGAACCTAGTGATGAAGATGATGAAAAGACACTGCCTATTTTAACTGATCATCAGCAGTTAGATCTTGACAAAATTACCCCCAATCAACATTTCACACAGCCACCACCCCGCTATAGTGAAGCATCTTTGGTTAAAAAACTAGAAGAGCTTGGTATTGGAAGACCTTCAACTTATGCACCTGTTTTGCAAGTGTTGCAAGACCGCCAATATGTAAAATTAGAAAAAAAACAATTTATCCCAGAAGATCGAGGTAGAATCGTTACCTCGTTTCTTGTACATTATTTCCCAAAGTATGTTGAATACGATTTTACAGCCGCTCTTGAAGTTCAGTTAGATGAAATTTCTGACGGACAGCGTTCTTGGCAACAAGTGATGTCAACCTTTTGGGTTGATTTTAAAAACAATATCGAACAAACCACATCCCTTACCATTACGGAAGTGATCGAAGCTTTAGAAAAAGACTTAGAACATTTCTTGTATCCTGATGTGGAAGGAAAAGGAAGAGACTGTCCTTCTTGCAAAACAGGAACGATGAATTTAAAGCTGAGTAAGTATGGTGCCTTTTTAGGATGTTCAAATTATCCTGAATGTAAAAATACACGCCAGTTGATAGCCGGCAGCGATGAAAGTGCTGATCAAGCGCGCTTTGAAGATAAGGAATTGGGTTTAGACCCAGTGTTGGGCGTTAATGTGTATTTGAAAAAAGGCCCATACGGCTTTTATTTTGAATGGGATATTCCAACTGTGTCAATTGAGGAACGTCTTGAGGTTTCAGCAGAGGTGGAATCTTCAAACGCAGATGATGGTAAAAAAAAGAAGGCAACAAAGCCCAAAAAGCCTAAGAAACCAAAAGTTGTTAAGCCAAAGCGTATTTCTTTGCCATCTGATATTGCACCTTCAAGTGTCACATTACAAACCGCATTGCAGTTTTCAAAGCTACCTTATACAGTAGGGGCTCACCCTGATGATGGGCTAACGATTAGCGTCGGTTATGGCAGGTTTGGCCCGTACGTTAAACATAGCACTATTTTTGCCTCTATCCCAAAAGAGCTGGATTATCTGAATGTTGATTTGCCAACGGCAGTTGACTTGATAGAAAAAAAGAAATTAAAGCCGTCGAGAAAAGCGGCGAAAGGTAAAACAGTGAAAGAAAAGGTTGTAAAAGCAGCGCCTACAAAGACCGGCGCTGAAAAAACAACGACCAAGAGTAAAGCTGAACCTAAAAAAACGGTTAAGAAGACTTCTGAGACAAAAACAAAGACAGTAAAAAAGCCTTCACTTAAGAAAGCTTCTCGTGAAAATTAAGCCGTCTTTATGAGTGACCCAACGCCTTATTAGCGGCCAAGGCCTGCAGGTACTTGTGTAGCCGTAGGTGTTAAGTGGGGAATAAGGTAGTCAATAACGGCTTGGCAGCTATCTTGAATTGACATGTGTGTTGTATCAATAATCAAAGCATCACTTGCTGGCATTAAGGGTGATATTGTTCTTTGGCTGTCACGACGGTCTCGTTCAATTAACTGTTCGACAAAATTGTGGGCAACAAAAGCCACCCCCTTTGTTTGGAGGAGTTCGTTATAACGTCGGTGTGCCCTCACCTCTATGTCAGCTGTGATATAAAATTTAAAAGGCGCTAATGGGAATAAGACAGTTCCCATGTCGCGGCCATCTACAACAACACCGTGATAGGGCGCATGAATTTCATTGCACATGTGCCTGAGCCTTGCATTTAACGCATCACGAACACATTGATATACAGCAATTTTAGAAGCTGCATTTCCAGTTGTCTCTTGTCTTAGCAGTGGTGACTTTAGGTCTTTTTCAGTTAAAACAGACGTAAGGTTCAAAAGGGAATCAACGGCGTCAAGGCCTACTTTTTCTTCAAGTGCTTTTAATGCGAGTGCTCTGTAAAGCAAGCCAGAATCTATGGCCTTAAAACCGAAATAGTTAGCAATTGCATGGGCAACTGTTCCTTTTCCAGCGCCTGCTGGTCCATCCACTGTAATAATCATAAAATTGTTTTCTATTTTGTCGGTTAAGTCAACGACATTATAAAACGTCTATCTTCAAATAGAAAGTTCTTTTTTAAAATCAACAGACCTAACACGTGAATTGTTTATTAACCTAACGCTTTTTAAAGGCATCAAAGGAAACAACTTTATGAGACGGATCTTGATTGTCTAGTTGTTTAGGCGTAGACACCTTGTCTTCTTCAAGTTCTTCCAATAATTGGGCAATTGTGTCTTCTCTTTCTTCGGCTTCTGCGGGTATAAATTCCCATACAAAATCTTCATGCGGATCTGTAAATTGCGTCATCGCACGAAACGGCACAGTGATGTGTTCTTCATGTTCATCAAAAATGAGGGTGACACTAAAACTTTCATCATTGACGGCTAGGTCTGAGTAGTCAAACTGAATACTGATCATCATATCTTGCGGGTATTGTTCGCGCAAATCGTTTGACAGCACCACACCTGGATAGTGGGTTAGAAAATCAATATAAAAATAATGTTTGCCAGGTAAGCCATGTTCTGCGACTTTTTTGAGTAGGTCACGAATAGCCATACGCATACCATTTTGGACAACGAGTTGATAGTTTATTTTGTTCATAAAATTGCATGCTCTTTGTTTTATATTGCAGTGAAGATTAGATGTGTAAAACTTGATGCTTTATACAAATAACATTCAGATATCCATTGATGTCTCTCATTATAGCGTCATTTGTAAAAATAATAAAGGGGGCATTCTGTTGCCCGGTTGCCCCCAAACCGCTAATGAAAAGTTGCTTTCACATCCGTAAAACAGATGTATTAAGCAGCTTTACGAACCGCACGGCGGCCATTTGCAGGCTGACGTAGTTGACGGTTCGCGGGCTTACGCCCACCATTTGAAGAAACGTTATTGTTGCCTCTTATAAAATTTAGTCCGATAACGATGGTACCATGCCGGGCAAAACGCATATCTTTATTACGCACGTCGATCCTGTTTCGTCCCCATAATAAAGTCGATAACTTCCTGTGGTGGAGACGCCGGGTACCGCCCCCGGGTCCGTAACGCCTATTCCATAGACGGTTTATTGCCATAGTTAATAAAAACTAACATGTATATTATAACAACTTTAAAATACATTTTCAACCGTTTAAAATGTGCTGGCCGCTGTGTAAGTTGCGCTTACTCACCAATATTGAGGAGCAACCCTTCATTTGGTTGTAATATCGTTCAACCTGTTGTGCGTCTTGCGGTGTGTCAACAGACATAAAAACGCCATCGACATGAACCACACCATAAGATTGTCCCATACTGAGACCTCTTAATTGCTCTAGCTGCTCTGTGACTTCAAGATGACTAGGGGGCTGTGAAACGAAAGCTTGCAATGCTGCTTTTCTATACACATACAACCCTATGTGTTTGTAAAATTGCGTTGCCCCGTAAGGAATGGGGGTTCTTGAAAAGTAGAGCGCCTTTCCATATTGCGCTTCTTGCTGATGGCACCATTCAAGTGCAACTTTCACAGCGCTTGCGTCATTGATATGTTCCACCTCAAGGTCACACACTGCAGTTGCAACATCAATGTTTGCGATGGTGGTAAAGCAATTGAGTGTATTTTGAATCAGATCATCAGGGAACACTGCCATATCACCTTGCAGATTAACGACCAATTCATGGTCACTTTTTAAAAGTTCAAGCGCCTGATAAATACGGTCACTACCAGATGCCAAGCTTGGGTCAGTCATCACAGCTTCAACACCATATCGTTTTGCTTCAAACTTTACTTCTTCTTCGCAACAAGCAACAACAATGTCACCCGTAAATGTATCTTTTGCCCGTGTGATAACGTGACCAAGCAAACTGTGTTTGCCCATTACCGAAAGGGGCTTATTTGGAAAACGTGAGGAGCCTAAACGTGAAGGAATAATAATAATTGGTTTCATTTATTTTTCTTATTTATAGATTGATTGAAGTGATAGAGCATTCTAGTCGTGTTTGTGGCTAGTCATTTTATCTATAACTGCCAGTAAGAAAGCAGATAATACAAAGGCAAGGTGAATTAAGACTTGCCAAAATAGTTTTTCTTTATCTAATGTGGGGGCCAAAAAAGAGGCTAGTAAATGTATAGAAGAAATACCAACAATGGAAGTTGCAACCTTAATTTTAATGGTTCCAGGGTCAACGTTGCCAAGCCAACCTGGCTTTTGGCCATCATCCCCTACCAAAATGGGTTCAATAAAGCTTTCATATCCACTAATAATCACCATAATCATCAAGTTTGCAACAAGTAGTAAATCTATCAGCTTTAATATTCCTAAAATAAGGGCAGATTCACTTTCAGATTTGACATGCAAAACAAGTTCCCACAGTTCATGGTAAAACTTCACTGAAAATAAAATAAGGGCTATGCACATGCCTATATATAAGGGGATTTGTAAAAATCGGCTTGCTAAAATCGTACTTTGTAATACGGATCTTGTAGAAGATGATTTCATAAAAGCCACAACTTTCTTTAATTTGCACAAAATGTAGGCGGTTCAGTGTCACCCACATGCAATTATCATATCGCGTTTTCAAGCAGGAAAAAATGAAAAAATAGGGCTTTAAGAAATCTGACTGACAAAAAGGTAAGCTTCATACAATATGGCGCTTGCGCATTATCAGTTTTTGAAACAGACACCCCTAAAGCTGCACAGTGCCACAAAGAATAAACACCATTCATGTCGTTTTTAATGTGCCCTGGAAGGGTTCGCTACCAGTTTCCGGCAGATTATTTTAAAAAAGAAGAAAAAAATGGCAAAATTAATGAATATTTAACTAAATCAGCAGATGATAAAGATGTAATAGGACGACATCTGAATTCTTCAGATAAACATTAACTTTTCATTTAAGGAATATAGCGATGAAAAAATCATACACACACTTTTTAGCCCGTACAGCGCTTGCAACAATCGCAGCACTAGGCGCAAACAAAGCCATGGCAGCTGAGTTGCAAATGATTACAGGTGACACTGAAATAGCTGCAACACTTGCATTGGTTGGTAACGCTTCAGCAGTTGGTTATACAGATAATACTTTCGTAACAAAGTATAGCGCTGGTTCATTAACTTCTTTAGCCGTATTGCAAGCTGGTGCAATTTCTGCTACTGATGCTGGTGGTTATGCATTGGTGCTTGATGGTGTGAAGCTTTCACTGTCTGCAGGTGCAGGAATTGCTGGCGATGCAGACTTTAGCCTAAAAATCTACCCTCAACAAGGTGGTGGTGCTGCTGCATTTGGAAGTGCGTTAAGTGCAGCTTATGGTGCATCACGTTTCAACACACTTGCTGCGCTTAATTCATGGTTGGGAAATTATTTAGCGTCTGACCAAGTTGTAACAGACTTTGGTGATATTGATGTATGGAATGGTTCAGCTTATGTTAAGCTTAAAACACTTTTAACTAACCACGTTGACTTGAGTGGTTCTAAAATTGTGACCAATATTCCAGTTGGAGGGCTAACTGGTTCTGTTAACTCTTTTAACTTACAAACAACAGGTACTTCAGCATTGCTTGGAAACGAAACAAACTTTGGTGGTGCTAAAATCTTAACTGGTGATGCAACTATTAATTTGGCTACTTTCGCATTAAGTGCAAACGCAGAACAAATTAGTGGTGCATTTGCATTAACAGTGACTGATGGTTCTGGAAATGGCACAATATCATTGGCTGATGCTAATTTCCATGCTGACCTAACGGGCCTTACAATTTCTGGTGGCGCAGTTGCTACACTAGCGGATGCTGTTGACTTTACAACAAAGACGATTCCTGTAACTGTAACAGGTACAGCAAAACTACGTTGTGCTGTTGATACTACATTTACAACATTAACTTTAGGTTAAGCAATTAAGTGGTATACCTTTTATTTTAAGGTGAATCACAAAAAAATTAAACCCCTTCTTTACCGGAGGGGTTTTTTTAGTTCTAGAGTTGGCAGGTCGTCCTCACGCATGCGGGGACCCAGGCTGGTTACTATTATGAAATACATAGATTCCTGTTTTCAAAAGTATGACAACTACAGGGCGCCGGAATAACAACTTCAAGCATGCTCTTGTCATCCTCGTGACAGCGGGGACCCGGGTGCTACTAAATTTATTTATCTCTACACAAAAAATTTCCTACCTATTTTTTATCAAAGCCTTTTTTTCGTGCTTTTTTCCTTAAAAATATACTAAAATTATATGTATATAATTTAGGAATCAAGGCAGGGCATTTTGGTGTCATCTACAGCACGCAGCAATTTTTTTGGCACTATATCTTTATATGTGTTGTGCTGTGTAGGGGTGTTGAGCAATAACAGCTTAGGGTCCACATTAACCTCACCTCAGCCGGTGCATTTAAAAGAATTTTCATTAACACAGGGGCAAACGGTTGATGTAGAAACCCAATTGCGCCTTAATTCTACAGAACGCTTAGACTGTAATTCAAACCTGCTCTGCACGATGTCAGGAAATAATCCCAACACCTTATATGACGGCGAAGACGCGCAGCAATTTGGCCACTTTAATATTGTTTCTCTCAATATTGAATTAGACTATCGCTATATTATGCCTATATCCGCAACGCGCCTCACCCTCCCTGGTGGGGCTTACGTGAAGGGTGACTACAGTGGTGGGTTAATTTTCTATCTTAAACCGCAACTCAAAGAAGCATACCGTGAACAAACTATTGACTACGAACATGTTCGGTTTGTGTCAGTTCCAGAAATTAATGCTTGGGTCACCAATACATTGCCCCACTATTTTGACTTAAAGGCAGACGTTGACATTTTAGACTTAGGGTATTATAACCGCTACCAAAAAAAGTATGCAGGCTTTGCCGCAATGATGGACAGCAAAACCTACAATGCGCTTCCCTCGACCCTTAAAGACAATAATGACCTTTACTATCCCGTAAGTCGTGTAAATGGAGTCATTAATTTATATGTTGGGGGCCAGCGTATGCTGCGCTTAATGAAACCCACAGGTATTACAGAAGAAACAATTAAAACGCTAGGTGAAAGCTTAGATGCGGGAACCACACAAGGCAATGTGGCGACATACACCCTACAAAATGATGTTCCGAAAGCGGGCATGTTTAACTATTTGCCACCTTCACAAGAAACAACTAGCGCCGTAATTGACTTAAAAGGATATGAACTTAATTTAACACGCACGCTTAATAGCGCAGTCCCACTTACCTTTGTAAATACAGGTGCACAAAATACTGTTTCAATAGGGTCAGCTGCACTTACTCGTACTGGAAATGCAAATAGTATCGATGCACCTATCACCGAAAGTACAGCACCCAAACTCAGCTTTAAGGGTGTTTCTGTGGTGGTTGATATTCCTGTGTTTGATGGTGGGACTGCAAAAGCGATGCAGCCAAAACTAAGCATGGAAGATAGTGATAGAGGCAAAAAACCAACCCTCACCATTAATTCAAAAGACAAGAAAACAAAGCTGTCTAGTCTTAGTTTTCCTTAACTTGAATATGATTGGATTCCCGCCGACGCGGGAATGACACCTTTTATTAATTGGCACCTTTTATTATAAGCAAACTGACTAGGACGAGGAAACATACTATGAGCACTCGGGATTCTTGCGCGTGCCAAACGTCTCTCACACTGCCACCCCCCTTCTCTCGTTATCTCCCCTTCTCTCACTATCATTCCCGCGGCGGCGGGAATCCATGTTTTACAAACACATTGAAATTCTTGCGCTCATGCATGCTGCATAACATCATTCATCTCACAAGACATCTACATTATATTTGCATTTCAAGTGCAGATGCTTTACTATTAAAAAATTCGATACTCTTTGTGATTCTTTTTTAAAAATCACTGTGGCTTGTCGTTTTCAAGTTAACAACCGTAAGGAGCTTATAATATATGCGTTTTTATGAAACAGTGTTTGTTGCTCGTCAAGATGTAACCTCTAACCAGGTTGAATCCATGGCTCAGCACTACACATCACTAATCAAAACCCATGGTGGGGAAGTTAGTAAAACTGAATTTTGTGGTTTGCGTCAATTGGCATATCCCATTAAAAAAAATAAAAAGGGTCACTACGTCCTTTTAAATATCGCCAGTGCACCTGAAGGCATTAAAGAAATGGAACGTCAAATGGGTCTTAATGAAGACGTCTTGCGTTATTTGACCGTTCGCGTTGAAGCCTTAGACAATTCACCATCTGCGTTGATGCAAAGTCGTCATTATCGTGATGACACACGTGCTGACATGGATGAAGACATGGGCGAAGAAGAATAAGGAAAGGGATCAATTATGACCGAACATACACAAGAAGCTGCAGAATCAGCAAATGGTGGGCGTCCAAACGTCCGTCGTCAATTTTTTCGTCGTCGCAAGACATGCCCATTTACAGGCACAAATGCAATGACTATCGACTATAAAGATGTGCGCATTTTAAGCAAGTTCGTTTCTGAACGCGGCAAAATGATGCCAAGCCGCATTAGTGCTGTATCTTCAAAGAATCAACGTGCTTTGTCATTGGCAATTAAACGTGCACGTTTCTTGGCTTTGATGCCATATGTAAATAGCTAAATAGAAAGGTTTAAAAAAATGGAAATCGTTCTTTTAGAAAGAATTGAACGCCTTGGCCAAATGGGTCAAGTCGTGACTGTAAAACCAGGCTATGCACGTAACTACTTATTGCCACGCAAAAAAGCAATGCGCGCTACAAAAGCTAACTTGGCTTTTTTTGAACAACAACGTGTACAGCTAGAAGCACACAACTTAACATTGAAGTCAGAAGCTGAATCAGTTGCTAAGACAATGAACAATGTTCAAGTTGTTATCATTCGTCAAGCCAGTGAAGTGGGGCACCTTTATGGTTCCGTTCGCTCACAAGACGTTTCAGAAGCTTTGACAGCAGCTGGTTATACTGTGAATAAATCACAAGTTCAAATTAACACACCCGTTAAAACACTTGGCATTCATGAATTGAAGATTGTCTTACACCCTGAAGTTGCAGTAGCTGTGTCTGTTTTGGTGGCACAATCTGCGGAAGAAGCTGAAGTGGTTATGCAAAGGGCACAAGCTGCAAAGTCACAACCTGCAGCAGCAGCTGAAGTTGCGTAACGCTACAATCTGAATTAATCATTCATTGAAAAGAGGGAGTCTTTAGTCTTCCTCTTTTTTTTTTATCTACACAAGGGCATTTTTAAGCTTTCATTAAAGTTTCATGTTTACAATTAAGTATTATGAAGAAAGTTTTTATGCCCCATACTGAAGTTGCTTTGCCATCATTCAGCCATATTAAGCCCCTTGAACCCTTTGACCCTAAAGAGCTCAACACCACATTGCCTGCAATTTTCAAAGCTGAAATTAAGCAAAGTGGGAAGGATATCTATGATGATGTGCCCCTGACTTTATTTGATTTATCGTCACACTTACGTGCACGAGAAGCCATTGAATTTGGCTTATTGATGCGCGATAAAGGCTTTCATGTGTTCGTATTGGGGGAAGACAGAAGTGGTCGCATGGCATCTGTCATGTCTTACTTAAAACAATATATGCGCACCATGCCAGCGCCACACGACTGGGTTTATTTAAATAATTTTAAGCAGCCCCACCAGCCTATCCCCTTTTCATTTGAAGCTGGAAAAGCTTTTGAATTTAAAGAACGCTTGGCGGAACTCATGGAAAAGGTACAATTCACGCTAACTAAGACTTTTTCTGAAGAAAGCTACGTTATGCAATTAAGCTTGATTCAAGAAGAATTGCAAAATCAACTCAATAAGAAGATTGATGAAGTACAAGCGTTTGCACTAGAAAACAAATTGCGTATTTTGCAAGGCGATGACGGCTTTACCGTTGAGCCTATTATCACCAAGCACCGCAAGAAACTAGGCGACACTGCAGCAGATACCAGCGAACCTAATGGCAATGCATTGAATGTCAATGGGGAAGACAACCCTGTCATACAAGAAATAAAGGATGCCATCTCCAAAATTGAACATATGGCCCTTGAAGCCAATTTGACAATTGCAAAAAAGGCCCAGCACTTGAGCATTGAAAGGGCCAAGAAAAAATTAACCCCCTTATTTCAACGCTTTAGGTCTGAACACACAGGACAATTAGCACAGTGGGTTGACCAATTAAAGGTTGATATTTTGCAAAACCTACCCATGTTTGCCTCTATTAATGGTGAACAAACAGATGCGACCTTAGACCCAGATGCTGAACCATTTTATATGTCAGAGCGTTATCAGGTGAATATATTAACAGATAATCGTAATGTTACACATGGCACAGTTGTGTTAGAATCTACCCCTGGCTATGAGCAATTATTTGGCACTATTCAGTATGCTGTGAATGCTAATGGGGCACACGAGACTAATTTCACAATGATTCGTAAAGGGGCTTTACATGCAGCAAATAATGGTGTGTTAGTTTTACGCGCTGAAGGCTTAGCTAAAGATCCTGAGGTATGGGAATATTTAAAGTCAGCTTTGCGTGATAGAGAGATCCCAATAGAAGAACGCTATCGCGAAAGGTCAATGCCCCTTTTAAATGCGCCAAAGCCATTGCCTATTCCACTAGATGTACAAGTCTTTTTAATTGCATCGCCTCATTGGTATTATAATTTCTTTTTTCATGACCCTGAATTTAAGTCATACTTTAAAATTAAGGCAGACATTGAAGAAGACATGCCAGCAACTGCTGAAAACATCACAATCTATCGTCGTTTATTACAGCACAATGCCTACAAATTAACAGGCAAGACCATTGAAGAAGATGCCTTGGATTATATTATTAGCTATAGCACAAGGTGGGCGCAAAATAGGCACCGCTTAAGTGCGAAGTTTGAACAAATTGCTGATGTGCTGATGGAAGCGAATGTTCTTAATGGCAAAGAGCCAACCTTACAACGTGAAGCTGTCAAGCAAGCTATTCATATGCGTCGCGAAAGAAATGCAAGAACAGAAGACCAGGGGTTTGAAGATATTTTAAGTGGTCAGATTCTGATTGACACACAAGGTGTTGCAATAGGTCAGGTGAATGGCTTATCAGTTTTAAATACAGGCGATCATCAATTTGGAACACCAGCTAGAATTTCAGCTAGAAGTTATGCGGGTGACGCTGGCGTATTGAACATTGAACGTATGACTGAAATGGCAGGGCCTATCCAGCAAAAAGGCGCCATGATATTAGAAGGTTTTTTAAATGGATTACTGGCCCAAAACTTCCCTCTCTCATATTCTTGCTCCTTAACCTTTGAACAAAGTTATGTAGATGTCGATGGGGATAGTGCATCCATGGCGGAAGTGATTGCCATATTGTCGTCACTGTCAGGCATTCCCGTCAGACAAGATTTAGCCATCACCGGATCAATGAATCAATTTGGTATCGCACAACCCATTGGCGGTACGCACTTTAAGGTGGAAGGCTTTCATAAAACTTGTGCCAATCGGGGCTTAACGGGCACACAAGGGGTAATTATACCAAAATTGAATCTTGTAAACTTAACGTTGCGAGAAAATATCATTGAAGACATACAAGCCGGTAAATTTTTTATCTGGCCTGTGACAACTGTATTTGAAGCCATTGAGATTATGTTACAAACACCTCCAGGCGTCAACTATAATGAAAAAGGTGCGATCAGTGATGAATATCCCTTTTACACTTTCTCAAAGGGTAGTGTTTTAAAGCGTGCTGAAGATACACTGCGCCGCTATTGTAACAATGCAAATGAAAGCTTTGCAAAGGAGACAAAAAAAAAGAGCAAATAAAAGACCAAAGAGTTGCTTTCTTTTTTCAACTTACAAAATAGAAGGGTATGGGGTTGATTTGCTTTTTTTCTGAAGCTTTTGAAAAAACTCATCCATGATCAATGCAATGGGAGCGTATCGATTGATAATCGTATTAATTGCAGGTGGAACATTGCTGAGCTCACCGGCGAGATATTCACGCAAGCGAATTTCCCAACGATCCTTACCAAAAAGTGATGTGATAACACAATGAAGCAGGTTTACAGCCGCGCAAGCCTGATCATAAGACTGATGCTGTTTTAAAAATTCTGTTTCTGCTGGTGTTAAATCAAATTTTGATGATAACGCCAATCCAAAATCGCTTAAATATAGCTGCTTACCGTCTGTGAGTATATTTTCAAAGTGCGCATCAAAATGCATCAAGCCGCACGCATTCATATGCTTGTTTGTGGCTTTGAGATGTTCCTCTACAAATACAACAGCTGTTTCAGCGCTATCGCCCCCTTTAGCAATTTGAGCGCTTAGCCACTCATGTAAATTCTGTGGGGCATATTCAAGAAATAAAGCGATATGCGCTGATGCTTTATTGAGATCTTCTATGCGTTGACGAATGACGGCGGAATTTTCCCAGTATTGGCAATATTTTTCGATGTCACCCCAATAGTTGATATTGATATCGCCTGGGCTACTTGGCAAAATGCGCCAGTGGTACATCATGGGAAAATTGGCGCATTCACCTGTGATCACCCAGTTGGTTGTCATGATATGAGTCGCTAGCTCACGCCATGCTCCAAAGCCAGCAGAGCCCACACCATATTGATAGCTAAGTGGCAAATCAAAGATATTGGCTGTAGACATAAAATGCTGAGGCAGTTGCTCAAGATCAGTCAACGGTATTTTTTTTACAAATACGGGTGTGTCATCAATAGAAATTAAGGCTGACTTGCCACCGATACCTTCATGCATGGGCTTGCTATCTGCCAAAATCTGTTTTAGCTTCTCATTACTCAGGCACGCGAGGCTTGTTGAGATTTGGCTATACAGTTTAATCCTTTGCATTATGGCAGTCTGCTAATGACGTTATCTACAACGAATTGATAGGCTTCGTCAAAATTCCAGTTTAATCCGACAGGAAGCAGCGCGTGCATATCTGATTGGAAAGCTTGGTGATTTCGTTTTAGTTCTAAATTTTTAAGAAATTCATCTCGAGAAAAGTGGTAATTATCATTCGCACAGTATTTTTTAAAGATCTCAAAAACTCTATCGACGTTAATCAAATTATTTTGAACTACGAACCATAAATCAAACAAATCTCGGCCTTTTCGGCGTTGATAAAGCGCTCGAAGTTTAGTGGCCATCAATTCATCCAACTCATAGGTAATGATATTTGACACTCCATTGTACCAATCGGATGCCACGGTAAAAGGAACCGTTTTTATAGGCAGTACTTGAAAATGTTCCGTTGTATTGATTTCGATTTTGAGTTTTGCAGGCATATTATTGATGGTTTCATATTTGTAAATCAACTTCGCACTACGCTCGGTAATTTTCCATTTTGGATCACCCAACCATGGCTTAAACAATTCTCTAATCGCATCAATTGTCTGGCCGATTGGATTAGAATTTTTTTGAACAAAGTCGATATCTTCACTGTATCTTGAGGGTGGTTTTAAGAATAATTTATTGAGTGCAGTACCACCGCGAAAAACTAATGCATCACTGACGTGTGGGTCATTATACAAATCTACTAATGCTCTACTTATTATTAAATCTTGTTCTATTTGGTCGTACGTTTGCCATAGGGCATTTTTTCGCCATGCTTGGATAAAAATTTCTGGTATCATAAATCACTCTCAAAATCAGTATTTTCAATAATTTTCCATTTTTTACACCGAGGATGCCCGGTTTTTGATATGTATGGAACAAGCGAAACAAAAGGTCTTCCCGAATCTTTTAGGTATTCTAAAAGCCTATCGATTATTTTCTGTTTCTTTTCTTCATCTTCCATAACGTCAATTTTCTCCAAAACAAATCCTAATCGTTGAATTTGCGCTACTTCCCCTAAGCGCTCAGCAAGTGCAATCAATTTATTTTCATCGATACTGGGAGCAAGTTCTGATAAGACTGTAGCAATGTGGCTAATACCAGCAGCCCTCGCTGAATATTTGAAAAGATCGATAGCCAGTAACTCCGGTGTGGCTACTTTTAAATAACCGGTACTCACGACAAAATCTTTAGTCGGTAAACCTTCCAAAGAATCCTTGTAGACAAGTTGAATCACTACATCCCCAAATTTAAGGGGATGCTTAACCCGTTTGTTAGTGATCACTTGAAAACGTGCTGGTTTTTGATGGGTCGCACCATAAAACAATCCGGCACTCAGTAGGCCCACATAATAATCAACATTTAGATGTTTCATGATAATAGGAACTAATTCTTCTGCTGGAATAGACCCGTAGGGTTGATATTCGGGCGGAACCATCACATAAAGCCCCTTTATTGGGGTAATAATTTTATTCGCTTTTTTAAGTCGAAACAGACCAGCTTTGGCTGCATTTTCTGAGATATGCAAATCTTGAATGATTTCTTGGAAGGTAAAATGCCTTTTACCGTACATTCTTATTTTATCTAAATACTCAAGAAACATATCACGTCCTTTAGGTTACGAATTTCAACACATAAAGGACATGGTAGACTTGGTTTGCTCTATAGTCAAGACATTTTATGCCTAGCATGTCCTTTAGGTTACGAATATCGCAACCTAGAGGACATATCGCAGTCATTTGAGTAATTGCACATTAATAGATAATTTAAAGGTATTCCTTGGCTTTTTGCGTCTATCATGTCCTTTAGGTTTCATTTTTCGTTACTTTAAGGACATGGTATACTCGGTTACCTTTAATGCTGATTTAGCCGATTCAGCCACCAGAAGCTCCGCAAATCCGGGCTTTGTGGTATCCTATAGGAGCAAAAGCGAGTATTCATCAAGAGGGGCTATCATGAGCAACATAAAACGCATTTTTATCATTGGTCATTCAGGTGCAGGCAAGGGTGTCCTCGCCCAAGCAGTGGCTAAAAAGCTTGGCTGGAAGTTTATCAATGCAGACGTTGGGTGTGCAGCTCACATTGGGCGCACTGTATCTGAAGTCGTAGGCACAGAAGGCGAGCGCGCTTTTAATCGTTGCCTGACAGAAATCTTGCCCCATCAAATCACCAAAGAAAACGTAGTGGTTACTACAGATGAAAGCATCATCTGCGATGACAAAGCACGTGAGTTACTGAAATCAGAATTCACTGTTTACCTAAAAGTAAGCGTGCCTATGCAATTAGAACGGATTGCAGAAGGTAATTACCGTCCGTTACTACCGGTGGATAATTTTGCTAGCCTTATCGATAAACTCCATGATGAACGAGATGGCTTATGCGAACAAGTGGCCAGTTTTTCACTCAGCTCTGACGATGGTGATATAGAGGGACATGCGGCAAGTATCATTAAGGCCACGACAAAGTAGGCGATTTAATTATTATCGAAAGCAGAAAAAATAGATAATAACTGGTAGTATTATCAACGAAATCTGCTAGAATTGCGGTAGGTGAAGTTGACATTTCCCACCCAGTTTGGAGAGCATTATATTGGTGGAAACTAACCTCTTCCATTAACTTAGAACGAACTTTCATATGCCCAAGATCGCATAGCCTCAAAAGCCTAGCGTTTGCAGTCTTTTTCGCTATTTACAATTGACTTCCTCTCTATAAACACACCCCCGTTTGGCTCTAATTTTTCTCCTATATATGCAGCTTTCCTGAAAAACACCGTACTTGGAAAGGCGAAGTACGGTGCTTTTAGTCATGGGAAATCAAAGGTTTGGCAATTGACTGGTTCGCACCAGTCTATACCTGTCATTGTCACTTTGAAAGTTTCTGCATAGTTGCTTTCATGGCCTTGTGATAGGCATCATCAAGAAAGTCTTTGCACCTTTCAAACGTTTCCATACTCGGGTTTAGAACGCAGATCCATCCCATCCAGCCATAAACAGGATGTGGCAATACGATGTCTGTTCTTTGGAAATCGTAGTCACCATCTATGAAACAACCCTGTGCTGGTCGTTTTGGTAGCGTGTTGAACAATGATAAATAAACATCTTTGCTGACACCCACATTCAGCCTGAAAATACCCTTACGATCCAAATACGACGCTTTATCATTGTCACCGTCCTTTTCTTTCAACGTGGCAAAATAGGTTCCACGTTTTAACTGATGCCCCGGATTTAGGAAAAAGCTTTTTTCGCCCCAACTGTCTAGCGGGTTTACGTCTGCGAAACTTTCTAAAATATAGTTTTCAATATCTTGGGGTTGCATTTTTTTATCCTCCTATTTGTCTTAAAACATTATCAGCGGCTTTAACGACAAACTTTGCTTTATATGCTTTATCGCTCTCGCTCCAAGGCACCGGGTCTTCTCAAAGGCCGAAGGTCTGTTTGAGCTTATTTGCTAATTCCTGATGCTGCTTGTTGACGCGTTGTCAGTATTGATCGATCAAAAAACCAACAGCATAACGGTGAAAAATACACTGTGGCAGTATTCTTTCCTCTACCTAAATTGTGTTCAAATTCAAAGCCTCGATAGTTGAATGAGGGGTGTTAAAAGTTTCGTTTTCAATTTGCCATTCTTGGTTTCAATTCTACTGCAAAAGCCCACCCTACTTGAGCGTTGAAATGCCCGGGAGAATTGCGAGTGTGTCTTATCCTTCACTTAAAAATAAGATCACCATTAAAAAGTTTCTTCAATGCCGTGTCGTTTTCTCGTAAGAGCGAGCAGCATCCCCATAGCCATAGCCAAGGCAACAAGCGATGATCCCCCATAGCTAATAAAGGGCATTGTCATGCCTTTTGTTGGGATCAGATGCAAGGCTGATGCCATGTTAACCATCGCTTGCATGGCAAATTGTGTGACTATTCCGACGGTTGCCATCATTGTCAAGAGGTGATTACGTTGACTGACGCGAATGAGAGATTTGGCAACAACAATTGCAAACAAGGCTACAATAAGAAGACATACGAAGAACCCAAATTCTTCGCCTGCAACAGAGAACACAAAGTCAGCATGTGCATCTGGAACGGTTCTTTTGATGATGCCTTCACCTGGGCCTTTTCCAAAACAGCCCCCTTGCATAAAGGCCTCTAGGGATTGTGTGACTTGATAAAGGTCATGGCGGGAATCACCCCCAGTGCCGCCCATTAAAAATTGGTCGATGCGCTTCGTGACGTGTGGAAAAAAGAGGTATGCACCCAGTAGGCCCATGACACCCAAGCATGCTACAACAATAATCCAAAGTAAAGGCAGGCCAGCCACAAACAATTGTGCTGCCCAAGTCATCACAACAACTAATGTCATGCCAAGGTCTGGTTGCATGAGCAATAACGTGGCGAGTAAGGCCATTAAACCAAAAGAGATACTAAAACCTGGAAAGGCTGGATCTTTTAGTTTTTCAGACAGCATCCACGCACTTAAAACCGCAAAGGCAGGTTTAATGATTTCTGATGTTTGCAATGAGGTGCCAAATAACACAATCCATCGCCTTGCCCCTTTAATTTCCATGCCGCTTATCAGTGTGAAAACCAACAAGACGAGACCAATTAAATACACAAAGACACTGAGCCTTTTGAGTTGCTGTATGTTGAAGAGTGAAATACCCACCATAATCGCAATGGCAGGGGGAATCATAAAAAGATGACGTTTTACAAAAAAGAAAGTACCAAGCTTAAGGCGCACGGCAACAGCTGGGCTTGCTGCAAAACTTAAAATGCCCCCAATTGCAATAATTGCAAGTAGGGCGATTAATGTCCAACGATCAACGGTCCACCACCAACGTCCTAAAACACTGGCATCTCGACGTGAAAAAAGCTGATTCATGCTGCGGGAAACTTTCCAAAATATAGGTAACTTCATATAGCATACAACACTGCCATACAAGATTAGGAATACGGAATTTTAAAAGAGAAGTCAATAAAAGATGCGCGTTATGATGATTTTATTTTTATTTCATCACAATGCAAGTTGAAATTGGTTGCGGGGGCTGGATTCGAACCAACGACCTTCAGGTTATGAGCCTGACGAGCTACCGGGCTGCTCTACCCCGCGTCAACGTGTACTTAATATACAAAAGATTTTCTAAGAATGCAAGTGCTAATTTGCAGTTGTAAGCGCAATTTGCGTTGACAGAAAATATATTTTCATTTGCATGTAGATGGCGTACCCTAAAGGCATTGAAACAAGAAAACAGGATGCATAAAAATGGCTAAAGACTTACCTTGGGTTGTTGCAAATTGGAAGATGAATGGGTTAGAAGATGATTGCATCTCATTCTTATATAAATCTGGGTTTTATAGCAAACTTATATTTTGCCCCAGTGCAGTTTATATCAACTTAATAAAGAGTTGTATCGTCAATATTTATATGGGAGCACAAGATTGTGGCCCCACATTAGCAGGAGCCTATACAGGTGATATTAGCCCTTTGGCATTAATGCAAATGGGGGCAAAATTTGTAATTGTCGGTCACAGTGAAAGACGTCAACACCACATGGAAACCAATGCAACTATTAATCAAAAAGCAAAGGCAGCCATTGAAGCGGGCTTAATGCCAATTATATGTGTTGGTGAATCGTTGGACGAATATAAACAAGGCACCACAAACGAAGTATTAGGCTTACAGCTAGGTGCATGTCTTTCGGGCCTTGAAGATAAGAGTTATTGGATAGCGTATGAACCTTTATGGGCAATTGGCACAGGCCTTATCCCGAACATCAATGAAATTGAAACGGCTATCGCATTTATACAAAACACTGTAAAACCAGACCACATTTTATATGGCGGGTCTGTCAATGCCGATAACATTGATGAAATCACCGCTTTACCTTACGTTTCTGGCGTTCTTGTAGGCGGTGCCAGCTTAAAGATAGAAACATTTTCCAAGATGTTAAAACAATGTATGCAAAATAGTACTAAGGAGTAAATAAATGGACAACATACAAACATATGATGTTATTTGTGTAGGTGCAGGGCTGGTTGGAAGACTCTTAACAGTCGGGCTTGCACAGCAAGGACTGTCGGTACTTTGTGTTGATCAATTTAAGTTTGACGCCGTACAAAAGGCAAAACAGGATGGTCGTACCACATCCATTTCATGGGGTTCTAAATTAATATTTGAACAACTTGGTCTATGGCAGAGGATTACAGAGCATGCACAACCTATTCAAAACATTAAAGTGTTCGAACTAGGGTCTCCCCATGTGCTAACATATGACGCACAAGACTTAGGCAATCACCCTATGGGCTATATCGTTGAAAATGAATTTATCTTTAGAGCTTTATTTTGTGAAGAGGCCTTAGCTAACATTCCCAAGACAGCATGCCTTGACTACATTGCCCCTGCACAAGTTATTGATATCCTTAAAACCGAATCGAGTGTCAAAGTACATTTAGACAATGGAATCACAGCTACAGCCCCTCTCTTGATTGCTGCAGATGGTAGGCACTCAAAAATCAGAAAGCTAACGCGTGCAGGCATCACGTCAAAAGACTATAAGCAAAATGCCCTTGTGGTGCACATTGCCCATGAAAAACCGCATAACGATACGGCATTTGAAATTTTTAAACCCGAAGGTCCACTTGCCGTATTGCCTTTATTGAACGTGATCAGTGAACATGCGCTATTTGAAAACAGATCCGGGTTAGTGTGGTGCGAATCTGACAGCTTTGACTTTAGTGCCCTGACAGATGACGAGATCACACAACAATTTTTAAAATTATTCCCTTATTTAGGAAATATTCAAATCGTAAGCAAACGCTGGGTATATCCACTATCATATATGAAAGTATCTTCCATGGTAGAAGGGCGTATCGTTTTGTGTGGCGATGCTGGACACGTCATGCACCCGATTGCTGGGCAAGGTGTTAACTTAGGCTGGAGAGACGCTGCATGGTTAATTGAGCAGTTAGGGCAAACAAAGCGCCTAGGGGGTGACATTGGCGCACCGCACTTATTAGCCACTTATGAACGTCACCGTAAGACAGACAGGCTTGGGCTTTTATATGCGACAGATAGCATTAATCAATTTTACAAAATGCAGGCATTACCACTACGTTTTGCACGCAACACAGCCTTTGCCGTACTCAATCACATCAAGCCCCTCAAGCGCTTTTTTATGCGCCGTGCTATGGGGTTAATGTAAGTCAGAGTTCACTGACTGCATAAAAAAAGGGGGGAGCCTATTTTACTCCCCCCTTTTTAATTTACGTTTCAATACGCGAGTCTTAGCCTACAGCGTGTAATTTTGCTTTTCCACGGCCTTTGCGACCTGTTTTACCTAAACCAATGGTTTTAGCAATTTCACTGCGACGACGTGTGTAAGCAGCTGAAACTGTTGGGTAATCTTGTGGAAGACCCCAGCGTTCTTTGTATTGTTCCAATGACAAACCGTATGTTGTATTAAGGTGGCGCTTTAACATAGATAATTTCTTACCATCTTCTAAGCAGATAAGGTATTCATCATGAATTGATTCAGAAATTGGCACAGCAGGATTTTGGCCAGCAGGAACACTCATTGAAGTTGTGCTTAAGCGTTGTAAGGATTTTTGCACAGCAGTCACTACTGATGGCAGGTCTTCTAAAGTCACATCATTACGTGTAATGTAAGCTGCCACGATACGTGAAGTTGCATCAATCAATGTTGTTTCTGTATCACGCGTGCTCGTTTCTTTAATCATAATAATAGGTCCTATAAATTTAAAAAGTTTATTTACACAAATATAGAATATTTTTTCTAGTTTGCAAATCTTTTTTTATCAAAATTTAGATTTTTTTTAAAAACACATCTATATTTCATCACAGAGATGAAATTTAATAAAAATAAATTAGCTTTTATATACACTCACCAACTCATCATCATCAACACTTCAATCATTCAGCAAAATATTTCAATATTGTTAATTATTCTGCTAAAAAATGGGCGTTTCATCATTTAAAGGCAAACACTAAGACGCATCAATATGGTCTTTGCAAACATGAGAAATCCCCTCAATACTCACAAAACCATTCCTTGCAATCACAAGGAATGGTTTCGATGACTTAAAGGAAACTTCAAACAATGGACTACTGACCTATTCACGGTCTTTCATGGATATGAAGGTGCGTTCAACTGCGCCACGATACAACTGGCGTGGGCGGCCAATACGTTGATTAGGGTCAGAAATCATCTCACGCCAATGTGCGACCCACCCTACAGTTCTGGAAACGGCAAAAATAACGGTAAACATAGAAGTTGGAATTTTCATTGCCTTTAAAATAATACCAGAATAAAAATCTACGTTCGGGTAAAGCTTACGATCAATGAAGTAAGGGTCTGATAAGGCGATTTGTTCAAGTTCCATTGCCAATTCTAACAATGGGTCATTTTCAATACCCAATTGTGCTAACACTTCATGACAGGTTTTACGCATAATCGTTGCACGTGGGTCAAAGTTTTTATACACACGGTGACCAAAGCCCATCAGCCTAAAGGGGTCATTCTTATCCTTTGCACGTGCAATAAATTCAGGAATTCTTTCCTTGCTCCCTATCTCATTTAACATACGCAGCACCGCTTCGTTCGCTCCACCATGCGCAGGGCCCCATAAAGCTGCAATACCGGACGCGATGCAAGCAAATGGGTTAGCGGCACTAGAACCAGCAAGACGAACCGTTGAGGTGGATGCATTTTGTTCATGGTCAGCATGCAATACCATGATCAAATCTAAAGCACGTTCAAACACAGGGTTTACAATATATTCTTCAGAAGGCACAGCAAACATCATACGCAAAAAGTTACCTGTATAGGTAAGGCCATTAACAGGGTATACAAAAGGCTGTCCTATAGAATACTTATACGCCATCGCTGCCAAGGTTGGCATCTTTGCGATTAAGCGATAACTTGCAATATCTCTAATTTGTGGGTCATGAATATCCAAACTATCATGATAAAAAGCTGACAAGGCCCCCACGACCCCCACCATAATGGCCATTGGGTGCGCGTCTCTTCTAAAACCACTCAAAAATGAACCAAGCTGTTCATGCACTAACGTATGGTAAGTAATGCTTTCTGAAAAGCGTGCGCGTTGTGACAATGTTGGCAATTCTCCAAACAAAAGCAAATAAGCTGTTTCAAGAAAATCACTATGCTCTGCAAGTTCTGCTATCGGGTATCCGCGATACAACAATCTACCCTCATCACCATCAATAAACGTCAAAGCAGAATCACAACTCGCGGTAGATGTAAACCCAGGGTCATAAGTTAAGTAACCACTTTCCGCAAACAATTTTTGAATATCAATTACTGAAGGGCCATCGGTTCCATGTAACACAGGCAATACAACTTGCTTATCTCCTATGGTAATCGTTGCCGTATTTGGTTTTTCGTGCGTCGTCATTTTCTTAAACTATCCTTCATCATATACATTTAATTAGCGTAACGGTAATCAATCACAAAGATCAACGTTTATCTGGCTACTCTTGATGAAAAACACAAAGAAAAGAGTAAATATGCCATCTTCTTCTTTTCATTTCCTTAAGAAAAGAGTATGTTAGGTATAACTTGAACATGACCATAGGGCACTATAGTAAAGGCGACATGTCAGATTTATCTAAAATTACAGATCAAATTAAGAGTCGTGTCCTTATCACAGACGTGATAGGGTCGTTTGTCAGCTTTCAACGTCAAGGAACACGCACCGTTGGCTTGTGCCCTTTTCATAAAGAAAAATCACCCTCTTTTAATGTCAATATTGAACGTGGAACGTACCATTGCTTTGGCTGTGGTCGTCATGGTGACCATTTTAGTTTTCTGATTGAAAAACAAGGGATGACATTTCCAGAAGCCCTTAAGACCTTAGCAGACCGTGCTGGTGTCGTGCTTCCAAAGTTTGAGAAGAAAAATTCCAACTTGTCTGAGGAAGCACAAGAGGAAGAATCTAAACAACAAGCAGCCCACAAGCAAACGCTTTTCGCTATTATGCAAATGGCAGCGCAGTGGTATAAACAAAAATTAAGCGAACCTAAAGCAGATCATGTCAGAAGCTACCTTGAAAAGCGCGCTGTTTCACAAGACATGCTTGAACAATTTCAGCTGGGATACTCACCCGCTTCAGAAAGCTTAAAAGCTTACCTTCTACAGCAAGGGTATAAAGAAAAAGATATCTTTGAAGTTGGTCTGATCACAGACAAAGGGCATGACCGGTTCAAAGAACGTTTGATGTTTCCCATTCAAGACACCAAAGGTAAGGTCATTGCATTTGGTGGCAGAGCCTTACAGCCAGACCAAAGTCCTAAATATTTAAACTCACAAGAAACCCCCCTCTTCCATAAGAGCAGTGTTTTATATGCCCAGCATATCGCTTTTCCAAATGTCACGCGTGAAATTGCCCCACTTATTGTAGAAGGGTATATGGACGCTATCACCCTACATCAATATGGGTTTAACACAGCCATTGCGCCACTGGGAACAGCCTTTACAGATGACCACATGAAAAGTTTATGGAACAGACA
>CAYZJC010000007.1:24766-56788 GCA_964478775.1 uncultured Verrucomicrobiales bacterium
TGCGTCCCCCATATTTTGTTTTGATGGCGACACAGCAGGAAAAAATGCTGCCTTTCGTGTAGCCCAGCGTGTGTGTGCTCTCCTGCGGCCAAACTTTTCAGTCAACTTTTGTTTTCTACCTGAAGGCGAAGACCCTGACACCTTTTTAAAAGCTAACCCACCTGCCACATTTCAATCTTTGCTGAACAATGTTCAGTCATTACTAGACACTTTATGGCAAGGGTATGTGACAAAACTTAATGTCACACCCCATTCCTCACCTGAAGTGAAGACACAATTTAAAAAGTCTATCTTTGAACATGTGAATCAAATTACAGATGCTGACTTAAAACATTTCTTCAAGCAAGACATTGACGACAAACTCTATAATCTCTTTGTAAAAGCCGCACGACAAGCACAATACACTTCTAAACAAAACACAAGTGGTGGCGCCATTGTTAGCTTTACAGGAAAGCCTTATCAAGGCCAAATGCCGCAAACTACTGGCACTACCGTTCCTCTTTCAACGCTTATTCATAAAAAAAATAACACCCCAGCAAAAATTTTACTGGCAACCTTAAAAAACAATCCTATCTTATTATCAGATACATATGAAATGCTAATACAAATAGACGACTTGCCAGAAGACTTGAGCCAATTTCGCGATTATTTGTGTGAACATCAATTTGAATCTTTTGAAGCTTTACTGTGCAGTGCGAATGACCATGGGTTTATGCATGTGTTAAATCAACTTGAAACGATAGATTTTCCAACACATTTGCCATTTATGCACCCCAATGATGACCCGCAAAACACGCTAAACATATGGACAGAAATTTGGAGTGCACATTATATGACATTACGACTCAATGCAGATACCGCGCAAATCAAACAAGAACTTGTCGGTTCAACTGATGAAGAAGTGTGGGAACAATGGAAGACCATAAAGATGTCAAATCTTACAGAGACATAAAGTTGTTCTAAAATTTAAAACGATTTTGTGACATATAAAAATAAAAGTAGATTGAACCAACAACAGTCTATATAGTAATAGGGAGTAAACGAACAATGAAAAATAAGACCATGCGTAAAATTGATGATAATATGGATGAAGAATTCAATGACTTGCCACTGATTGAGCTTGGAAAGTCTAACCCTATCTTGAAACGGCTCATTGCCAAAGGTAAAGAGAGAGGCTACATCACTTATGACGAACTCAATGAAGCTTTACCGCAAGACCAGCTCAGTTCAGATCAAATTGATGAAACAATGAACTTGATTAGTGATATTGGTATCAGCTTGATTGACAGCGATGAAGAGACAGAAGAAGGTTTGTTTGGTGAAGATCCAGCTCTTAAACCAGACTTGTCTGAATTTGACTTCTCAGATGCCCCAGAAGAATCTGAAGATGAGGTTTCCGGCAGAACTGATGACCCTGTTAGAATGTATTTGCGTGAAATGGGTAACGTTGAACTTCTGTCACGTGAAGGTGAAATTGCAATTGCAAAACGCATTGAATCTGGTGTGTTGTCACTCATGGCCGGTTTATGCGAAAGCCCACTTACAACACAATTATTTATCACATGGCGTGAACTTTTAGCTGAATGCAAATTGGTTCCACGTGACTTGATCAGCGTTGATTCTAGCGCATCATTTGACGAAGAGAGCACAGATGACGATTCAAACACGAGTGACGATGATGAGGAATCAGAAGATCAAGTAGAGGATGCGCCCATTATTTTGTCTGATGCAGAAGAATTAACCCGCATGCGCCTACTTGGCTTATTCGACAAACACCTTGAACTATACGCAATGCTTCGCCCAATGCAAGAAGCTTTGGTACAAAAAAACAAACCATTAAGTGCTGCAGCTGCTTCTTACCATGAACTGCGCAGTACAATGGTCAGCAATTTACAAGAAATCCGTCTGAATTCCAACCGCATGGAAGACTTGCTAGAACACCATTCATTGCTGAATAAGTCTATTATGTACTTAGAAAGATCCCTTCTGACAACATCAGAAACTTATGGAATTAAACGTGATAAGGCACAACCTCGTCTTGTGAACCAACCGTATGGACCAGTATGGTTAGAACAATTGCGTTCCCTCAAAGAAAAAGGGTGGGCAGAATTCTTGCAAAAAGAAGAGAGAAAGTTTTTAGAAATCTTGCAAGAAACAAAAGAACTAGAAGAAAAATATGGTCTCGCTCTTAATGACTTTAGGTACATCGTCAACACCATTCAAAAAGGTGAACGTGAAGCTTCTCGTGCAAAAAAAGAAATGATTGAAGCGAACCTTCGCTTGGTGATCTCTATTGCAAAAAAATATACGAACCGTGGTTTACAGTTCTTAGACCTGATTCAAGAAGGCAACATTGGCTTGATGAAAGCCGTTGATAAGTTTGAATACCAACGTGGTTATAAGTTTTCAACTTATGCAACATGGTGGATCAGGCAAGCTATTACCCGCTCTATTGCTGACCAAGCACGCACCATTCGTATTCCTGTTCATATGATTGAAACCATCAATAAGTTAGTGCGTACATCACGTCAAATGATGAACGATATTGGCCGTGAACCAACGCCTGAAGAATTGTCAGAAAAACTGGTGATGCCACTTGATAAAGTGCGTAAAGTCATGAAAATTGCGAAAGAACCTATCAGCCTAGAAACACCGATTGGTGACGAAGAAGATAGCCACTTAGGTGATTTCATTGAAGATAAGAATGCCGTTTTGCCAATTGATTCTGCTATACATGCCAATTTGCGTGAAACAACAACACGTATCTTGTCAACGTTGACAGCAAGGGAAGAGCGTGTGCTTCGTATGCGCTTTGGCATTGGCATGAGCACAGACCACACCCTTGAAGAAGTCGGGCAACAGTTTGCTGTAACACGTGAACGTATCAGGCAAATTGAAGCTAAAGCATTAAGAAAACTCAAGCACCCAAGTCGCTCACGCAAACTTCGCAGTTTCCTAGACACATAAAAACGATACAAAAGATACTGGTCTTTTTTCCTTATGGCGCAACGAATGAGAAAAATTCTTGCGCCAAATTATTATCTTATTAACTAATTCTAGGTATACTTGTCTAAGATTTAATCCACGTGAATGAATGGGATGGACTTCTTAAAAGCACTCATAGTTTTGGGACCGAACACACCACAAGAGATTATTAGCCAGGCTTTTGATGCGCCAGGGTGGTTAATTACTTCTGTGCCTGGCATGGGCATTGCTGATTTGTTTGAAAAAAAAATTGATTTTTCTGAATTTGACTGGCTCATTTTAGATGTCCCTTTTTCACATGAACAATGGCAAACCTATCAAACCCAAGCTGCCAAAATAAAAGAAAAAAAGAATTACGGTGTTATTTGTGTGCAACCACAAAAAACAATTTTTCAATCACCGCAGGATTTAAAAAAAACATGGCAAATTATTGCGCAAGCAATGTATTCAGCTTTCTTTGCCCCAGAATCCATTCCTTGTGAACCTTATGCTGTTTTAAAGTCTGTTGACATATCTGGCTATCTTAAGTTCCAGGCCCCTATTTTCGCACGCATGAGTTCCCTACTCCTTGCCAATCTTTCACAAGA
The DNA here is from genome assembly GCA_964478775.1 of uncultured Verrucomicrobiales bacterium. Lineage (GTDB taxonomy): Bacteria > Pseudomonadota > Alphaproteobacteria > Paracaedibacterales > CAIOTO01 > PNMQ01. Next base: position 28,339 of record CAYZJC010000007.1, read on the forward strand.
CCCGACACGTATCAACCTTGGTTTATGGGAAATGCTCATTAATGGCATTGAACATGGTAACCTGAGTATTTCTCACCAAGATAAGCGTGAACATGTTGAAAACAATAACATGGACGATTTGGTTCAATATAAACTTACCCTTCCCGCTTTCCAGCAACGCTACGTTAGCGTAAGCTTTGACCTCAAAGGGGTAGAGGGATTTTTCGACATCACTGATGATGGTGCAGGCTTTGATTGGCAAAACTTTTGGGAAATTGACCACACCCGTATGTTTGATAAGTGTGGCAGAGGCATAGCCCTTGCCCGTATGGCTGGCTTTGACCAGATAGACTATATCGGATGCGGAAATCATGTTCAATGTACAGCTGTGTTTAACCCTAAAAAAGATAGTGAGTCATCTAACTGATGTCAAATTTAAGGAACCGTCTTAAATCACTCGCCAAAATTCAAAAATTTTCAACGCATGAAAGTGATGAATTATCACTTGCGTTAAAAGAAGCCCAGCAAAGACTAGAAGCGGTGGAAGATATCATGGCCACACTTAAAGCGCAAGCCCTTCAACAAGAAAAATTAGCAAGCCAAATGTCTGACCCTTTACATGCGATGAACCTCCCCCAGTTTAGGGCTCTTCTTTCCAACAAGCTACACGCCATGGAAATGGAACGCGCAAGACACCAAAAAGAAGTTGACCACTTAAGAGAACAGCTGATTGAAAGACTCGGGTATCAAAAAAGTGTGGAAAAACTCCACGAAAAATACCACAAGCAATTTCAAGACGAGATTTTAGCCAAAGAACAATTGATGCTTGATGACACCGCCATTACCCAATGGCAAAAGAACACTAAGCCTTAGGTTCTTCCCTTTCAAACCCATACGTCTCTTTGATTTGGTAACAAGGCCTCACACTCATGTTTTGTGTAAGGCGCCCTACATATTCACCGACTAAGCCAATACCCAAAATCACAACACTGACCAAGAAAATCAGCACAGCCATAAGCGTAAACAAACCTTCGGCCTCTGGGCCAATAAATAAGCGTCTCACCATTAAATACAACACCAACATACCGCTAAGGCAGCTGACGCCCATACCGAACATCGTAAACAATTGCAAAGGCGCAATGGTAAAACCAGTCATCAGGTCAAAAGTTAAACGCACCAAAGAATAGAGCGTGTAATTAGATTCACCAGCCGCACGTGAAGCATGTTTCACCATAATTTCAGCTGGGCTATGGGAAAATTTATAGGCTAAAGCTGGAATATACGCCGAATGGTCTTTACATGCAACAATCTGCTGGACAATGTCCCTTGAATACGCACGTAGCATGCACCCATGATCTATCAGGTCAATGTCTGTCATCTTGCGGCGTACACAATTTACCATTTTAGAAAAATAGGTTCTAAACATGTTGTCTTGACGATTTTCACGATAACTTCCAACGTAGTCATGCCCTTTTTCATACAAGTCTAAAACTTTATGAATTTCTTCTGGTGGGTTTTGTAAGTCAGCATCTAAGGTGACGACAACATCTCCTTTTGTTGCAGAAAAACCAGCAACAATCGCAAGGTGTTGACCAAAGTTATTTTTAAAATCGATCACTTTTACAATATCTGGGTAATCTTTCACGGCTTGCTTTAATAACGTTAAGCTATTATCTTTACTTCCATCATTCGTTAAAATAATTTCAAAGGGCTTACCGATAGCCTTCATGCTTTTCACTAACCGCAGCATAAGTGATTCTATATTCAGCTCCTCATTATAAACAGGAATAACTACAGAAATAAAATTAATCATCAAAAAACACCTTTATGTTTTATTTTAAATACAGAAAAGTAATATAATTATTTAAAAACATTTTTCATATCAAAAGGCATAACGCCTTGTGACTTTAAGAACAGTATCACCATTATGAAAAGAGGTTTAAAAAGTTTCCTTATGATTACTTTATCTCATTTATGAGCTGTATTATAAGGGTTTAAGAATTCACCTGTCAAAGAGATTTATCACCTTCCAGCACATAGCCCCATTAAACATTTTTTAATCTCGTCTTGATATAGTTATGTTAAGCAACACGAATCACTTTACTGAAAAGATATGACTGAAAAGAAACCAAAAAACACACGCGGTGGTGCAAGAGCAGGCGCAGGCAGGAAGCCTATGTCAGGGTTATTTGGTGAAAAGACAGTTCCTGTGCGCGTGCCTGCTAGCAAAGTCAATTGGGTGCGAGAATCCCTTCTCAACAATGAAAACATCCAATTCGAGATCCACAATTTATCACAAGTCCACTTTAAACTTTTAGAACAAACCGTTTCTGCGGGTGAACCCTTTGTATTTGACAGCAGCAACTTTACCAACATTGAACTCAAGTCATACCTGCTTGCCAACTCCAAAACTGACTTTCTCGTGCGTGTTTCTGGCGATTCCATGATTGATGCCGGCATTTATGACGGTGACATGGTAGTTGTCACACCAGCTTCTAAAACAAAACATAATGACATTGTGGTTGCATGCGTAGATGGTAGTGTCACCCTAAAGCGGTTTATTGAAAACAGAACGCTTCAAGGTGTTGTGTACATTTTGCGCGCTGAAAATGTAAACGTGTCTGATATTTTAATTTCAAATTCACGTAGTATTTCTATTATTGGCCTGGTGATTGGCCTGGTGCGCAAATTGTAACAGCCTCCTTTTACTGCCCCACATTTCTTATAATCACGCATACAACACCTGACTTTTTTACGCCGTAGTCAACATTTAACGACTTGAGCTTATGTGTTTATTCTTTGTTATTTCAAGATAAAATGGGCAGCCCACAGGTAACTTTGCATGAGACGGATTCCAAAAGGGATGAAATTGACTTTCTTTCACTTTGATGAATCCATCAAGTTTGTATCCATTATATTGGTGTAAATATTGTTCATAAATTGACTTATATTCATTAAAATATTGAACCTCTTGATTTTCAATGAAATTTATTGGAAGAAGAATAAGATGCTGTAATAAACCATCGTCCTCTCTTGTTAAGTAGGTGAGCAAGTCATTTTGCATTATCTGTAGGTTATACTGGCCCCCTTTTACAGAAGATGAATTAGTGTTGTAATCAAATACAATTTTCCCATTTTCTTTTATTAAGCTTAATAGCGAATTGATATGATCATGGTTTAAATGAAACCAGTGACAAACATCTGCGTCCGCAGTGATAAAGTCAACAGCACCTGAAAGTCGGGAGGAAAGCAATGTTTGAAGAAATGTTGCATTCGCAATACCTGCATGAATAAAAAAGGGAGACACTAAATCTTCAACGGTGGCACCATGAAATGCATTGCTCACTGAAATATATCCGCCTAAATTTGCGTCTACATATATCAGTTGCACACCGTCTACATTGGTAAAGTGTGAGGCTTCTGAAGGGCATGCCCCAATCACAATACCGATAGGGCGTGATAGATCTAATACAGAAAGCAGTTCCACAATTTGGTCGTCAACTGTTAAACTTTCTTTCCATGCTTTTATCGCATTGTTTTGTTGAAACTTAAAGTAAGTTTGAGTAGCCTCATGAAACAAAGGGAGTAAATTTATATTTTGTTGCGACTGCTCATAAAAATAAGACCCATTTTCAAATAATTCCCAAAAATCATCTTTATAGATTATCTCAAATAAAGAGGTGTGCTTCTCATGCTGACTTTGCAATTGATCAATTCTTTGTTGCAATACTTGAGAATGCGCTTCATTAAACTGTGCATTAGCGAAATAGGCTGTAGATTCCTCTTGTGAATTTATTAATTGAGCATATACACAATCAATCTCAGATTCTATCCGTGAAGTCAGGGCTGCTCTATTATCCACATGATTGACCTGTGTGGTTTTGAGGCTCATACTTTGTGTATCGGCAAAATCCATTGCCATAAGACCAGTTGTGAAAGACCCCATCAACAACAATGCTGCTAAATTTCTTTGAATATTCATAACACAGTACTTTCTATATAAATTTCATATTATTCATATAGGTATTATTTATTTTATTTCAAGGGTGATGTATGTTTTTTCTTATATGAAGTCAAAAAAATATTACACCATCAGGCTTTTAAGCTTCGTCATCGCGCGAATCAAATGTTCTTCAAAGGGGGCGCTTGGTAAACTTTCAAGCGTGAACCATTTGACGCTTAAAAATTCATCGCGTGTAAAGTCAAAGCTCTCATCGTAATGTCCTTCAATCGCATACCACAAAGACATATCTTCATGTTGGTGAATAGTGCGTGAAACAAAGAAGGGTTTATCCCATATCAGCTTTGCATCTATCTTCAGTTCTTCTTTGCATTCACGTATAGCCGTTATTTTTGGGTCTTCATATTCTTCAACATGGCCACCGGCTGGCAACCATTGGGCAGCTTTAATATGCTGCGTTAATAAAAATGAATGGTTCTTTTTATCGTACGGAACGAAATAACAGGTAAAATGACGCGGTGGATTATCTGGCGGCGTCAATCGCCATACGCCATGTCCTTGCAAAATCCATTCTATCATAAATTTTTGATGCGCTAACTCTAGCGCATCACAAGGGCTGACCCCTTCTATGAGTCTGGCAAGATCTTCGCCTGTAAAAGATTGATAGGTATTATAGGCGTGAAATTGCATTTGCATCACTTAAACATCTTCAAAGCGGTTCGTTCGCGGAAAACCAACAGGGGCCAAGCGGCCGGCACTGGCACGTTTGCCTTTCCACAATATTAAATCTTTTTGGTGGTAAGCTTTTCCTGCACGCATCCAGGCTAAACCATCTGCAAAATTAATGACTTTAATATCGCTAATGCTACCGTCCTTGTATTTTTGAAAGGCCACCCCTTTACCGCGACTCATGCATGGCAAATCATTCATTTCAAACACCAATATTTTTCTGTTCTCACCAATGACAGCTATATGGTCACCTCCAGCAGGCACACAAGCTAAAGGCTTTTCACCCTCATCTAGCACCAATACTTGCTTACCTGTTCGTGTCTGAGCCAAGACATCATCAGCTATAAATCTGAAACCACGCGCGGCTGTTGAAGCAATCACATATGTTTGCTTTGCACCTGGTGTTATCACATAAGCTGCTACAATTTCATCTGTATTTTCAAGGTCAATCATCATACGAATGGGGTCGCCATGGCCGCGTGTTCTTGTAATGCGATCAATCCCCAAGGTGAAGCAACGTCCACTTGTTGCAACAAGCAATAACTTATCAGTGGTGCTAGCATCTAAGACGAAACGTTCTGTATCACCGTCTTTGTATTTAAGGTCACCCACATTGTGCCCTTTGAGGGTTCTAATCCAATATTTATCAGACAAGACAACGGTAACATCTTCTTTTTCGATTTCGTCTTCAAAGGGAATAATCACAACCTCTGGTGCACTTGCAAGTTGCGTACGACGCTCACCTAATGGGGCATCATACCCAAACCTCTTTTGAATATCTTTAAGGTCTTTTGAAATTACTGAACGCTTTTTTGCCGGGCTTTCTAACAGCGCTTGAAGCTTTGCTTGTTCTGCTGCGAGGTCTTCAGTTTCCTTTCTAAGCTCAATTTCTTGAATTTTACGAAGTGAGCGAAGGCGCATGTTTAAAATGGCCTCAGCTTGTATTTCATTTAAATCAAATGTTTGCATCAAGCTTAGCTTTGCATCATCTTCTTCACGAATAATACGAATGACTTCATCAAGGTTTAAGTAAACAATTAAAAGGCCCCGTAAAATATTTAAACGATCAGCAATTTGAACAAGCCTATGCTGCGTACGCTTTTCCAAAACAACTAAGCGGTGGTCTAAAAAGTGCTTTAAGATTTCAACCAGGTTCATGACCTTTGGAACGGAATGCGCATCTAAAACGTTTAGGTTTAAGGGGATACGCACCTCAAGGTCAGTTGAACGAAACAATGATTCCATCAACATAGCAGCCTCAACATTACGGCTTTTTGGCACGAGAACAATACGCAACTCATCTGTCGATTCATCTTGGATATCGTCTAGTAAGGGTAACTTCTTATCAAGAAGTAATGTTGCTATCTTTTCAATCAGCTTTGATTTTTCTACAAGGTATGGGATTTGCGAAATAATAATGCGATACTGTCCACCTTTCACATCCTCAACTTCGTATTGTGCACGCAAACGAAGTGTGCCGCGACCTGTTTCATAAGCTTTTAAAATGGTATCGTGGTTTTCAACTAAGACGCCGCCTGTTGGAAAATCAGGACCTTTGATAACTGTCATGACTTCTGCGACAGTCGTATTGGGTTTATCAAGCAGCATCAGCAAACCATCACACAATTCCCCTAAGTTATGTGGGGGAATAGAGGTTGCCATACCCACAGCAATACCCGTTGAACCATTCGCAAGAAGATTTGGAAAACTAGAAGGGAATACGCAAGGTTCTTGTGATTCACCGTCATAAGTTGGCCTAAAGTCAACGCAGTCTTCATTAAGACCGTCCATCAATTCCATTGCAATAGGGGTGAGCTTTGCTTCTGTATAACGCATTGCTGCAGCAGAGTCACCGTCAATGTTACCAAAATTGCCTTGGCCATCAATCAAGGGGTAGCGCACAGAAAAGTCTTGCGCCAAACGAACCATCGCTGCATAAATTGCAGCATCACCATGCGGGTGGAACTTACCCATAACGTCACCGACAACGCGCGCACATTTCTTAAAACCAGACTTTGGATCGAGGTGTAATTGATTCATGGCATAGATTAAACGTCTGTGAACCGGCTTTAAACCATCTCTCACATCTGGCAAAGACCTAGACATAATCGTAGAAAGTGCGTAAGCCAAATAGCGCTCGCTTAAAGCTTGGTCAAAATCAACATTAACAATAGAGTCATGGGGTTCTTTGGGTTGGCTTTTTGATTTTTTACTTTTTTCCTGTGGCTCTGTCATCGTCTTCTCTACTCAATGTTAACTCTAATCTGCTATCTGTATTTATAGAATGTACCAACACATTACCACAATTTAAGTTTTGAGAGAAAGCCATATAGTAAATTAAGCGCAATTAAGGTTCCCAAAAGTTTTGTTATCGCGCACTGCACCTTTTTTTAAAACATTTAACTATAAATAAATTATTTTGTAATATAGTTTATAAAATGAAGACACAGAAAGAGTTATTTTGATTAAAAATTTTACACAAATCAATTTGAAAGACGATAACAGTTTACGTGGAAAACTCTTAATCGCAATGCCGCAAATGCCATCCCCACCTTATCAACAAACTATTATTCTCATCAAGCACCAGTCAGCACAGGAAATTACTGGCGTGATGATTAATCACAAACTAGAGGGGTTAACATTTCATGACCTCTTAACGCAAGTCAACGTCTATATTCCAAAGAATTTCAAAGATACCTTTATTTATTATGGTGGGCCGGTTGATATTCGCAAAGGTTTCGTCGTGCACAGTCTCGATTATTGCCTTTTAACCACTGACCGCGTCACAAAAGATATTGGCGTAACAGCAAGCCTTGAAGTCTTAAAAGATATTAGCCTTGGAAAAGGACCTGAACAACAGATAATGGTTTTAGGGTTTTGCAAATGGACGCCGCAACAACTCATGGAAGAAATTGCCCAAAATCATTGGCTGATTACAGACGCCCTACCAACAATGCTCTATGAATTTTCTGTTGAGGCTCGCTGGAAAATGGGTTACGCACAAATGAATATTGCTTTGGAAGCCATGTCTTTTGAGACAAGCCCCCTTATACAGTGAGAATGTTTAAGCAACATCAGACATTGCACCTTGCGAGATGATTAAATAACGAAGGTGTTCGTCAATCATAGATAATGTAGATTCATGCTCGACAGAAGAATCATGTAGCCAATATATTATCCAATACGACAACAGGGCTGAAAAACTAAGTCGTGCGCACGTTTTTTTTTCAGTCATCAAAACACCAAAAAACTTTGCATATGATATATTTTCGAGCAAGAGTCGTTTAATGCCATCGGTAAGTGTTTTATGATGTATGCCCGAAACTTCATATACTTGAGAGGTGAAATTTTGAAATACGGGCAGTAAGCGCACCACCCCACAGGTATGTATTTTAAGGGAATGTGACCATTGTAAGATTTGTGGTTTATCTGCTTGCATAACATCAAGCAAACTCATTACCAATTGCAATAAACGGTCTTGTTCTAAGTGAGGATCAATGCAAGGTAACAGCCCTTCAGGTGGCAACTGTGCTTTCCATTTTGCGATTGTATTATAACAATATAGCGTGATGTCACAAACAATAGATTCCATAAATATCTTAAAATGTAAAACAAATCATCATTCTATGATGCCAAATTTTACTGTATAAGTCAAAAAATTAGACAGATTTCTTAAAAGTGTGGGGCAACATAAAAAAATACCTAAATTAAGATTTGGCTAACGCTTGAGTATTAAAATAAAGAAGGAAAATAAACTTATCGGAAAAAAAGAGAACATGAAAAAAACAAGAGAACATCTTTTAACACACTCAGCCATAGCGCTATTGAGTGTAACATTCTTAAATCTACAAGTAATAGCGAGTGACAATATACCTTCACAAACGCATATTATAAAGAAAATGGCTGATTTTTTGGCCTCAGTCCCCGATGCTGATGCTGGACAACTAAAGGTCATACAAAACCTTCAACAGTCTAAGGGCGAATGCGCAGGTCTTTCAAGCTTGTGGTTGCTGAGCAAGAGAATCTCTGATGATGAAAACCCCAATCAAGCACCACGTGATGATATTGCATTTTTTAAAAACGTAGTTCACTTATTGATGACTAAAGTGCATAAATCAGGTGAACACACCACAATTGATTCTATGACCCCTCTTGAGAAGGCAGATATTCAACGTTTTATCAGCCACGTTTTATATTTTCAAAAATCAGCCCACGACTTTACCAGCAACAATACCATGAATATCGAAAAAGATGGAGTTAATGTAAATTTGGAAAAAGCATATGCATACTTAACAGGTAAAAAGCTTGTTGAAATGTTAGCTTTGACACCTTTGTTTTGTAATACAGAAATTTTAAAAGACCGTTTAAAAAAAATGATTAGACCTAAAGTGATGATTTCACTTGGAACACAGCCTGTTTCCAGCAATCAAAGTGGAGGACACGCAACTGCCATATACCAATCACAACCTGGTGAAATTACGTATTATGACCCCAACAATGGTGAAACAGTCTATACGTATAACACTGATGCTGAATATGATGACGTCATGAACAAAATAACAGTAAAGGTATGGAGTTCAACCGAACTTGAGCCCTCCAACCCCATGGCAGGTATAACAACTGAATCTATGCTTTATCGCGCATTGCCAATTTTTGTATACCGCTTAGAGCGTGATACAAACATAAGTGACTATACGCAAGATTTACGCCTTTCATTTGATGAAAAAGAACAATTAATGTCTCAAGCCAACAATAATAGGGTTTCAAACACATTTATAGAAAATTTGAATAATGCAGGCGTTCAAACAATTGATTTACAAAAAGAGCTTGAAAGGCAATATGATATTGCCGCTAACAAAGAGAATTTTGTTGAGTGGTTGGGGGGCAAAGTTATTGGTCTCGAACTAGGGGGAGAAAAAAAACTACCCTTTTTAAAATCAATCCAAAAGGTGGAGACTTTGCCACTGATGATGGCAATGCTTCATATAATGACAAAGAAAGCACGTGGTTTTCGGGTGTATTGGTTCAATGCATTAATGACTGTTAGTGATGATCATCTAACCTATCGTTTAAATGAAGAGGATATGATGACCGCAGCTGCTAAAATCATGTCTGAAGCACTTCCACGCGCAGGACACATTACCCGTCACATTCGCCCCTTTGATATGCGTGATATTATCAACCCTAACACAGACAAAAATCAAAGAAGATCAACAGAAGAAGATAATGAATACCCACAACGTAATTTAGGAGAAAAATATATTAAGAATATTGATGTAAATAGTATCTCTTCATCAGCAATTGGGTTTGCGTTGCGTTCAAATTACAGCAAGCTTATGCAATACCTGCTCAATGATATAGGTTATTTTCGATGCGATAGCGACAGTACAGGTTATTTTATGCAACAATCTATAAAGGAGATGGAAAATGCTATCTTTGATTTCAGTGATGCCTTAACAGTCTTACTAAGCCCAGGTATAAACAAGCTATCACAACCCGGTTTATTTTGGATTGCAGCCTCCATTAAAGAGGTTTTACGACAAAAAGCACAATTACCAACACGCCTTGCAGCCCGAAACCAAACAGATTTAAACTTAAAATTAGAGCAATTAAACCGTATGGAATATGTATTAAATGACGCACTTGAAAGAAGACTATTGGCAGGAGAAACATTCACAGAGACTGAAACTGAATTGCTACGCCCATTGTCATTTATTCATATTGAATCACATTCTAAACAAGTCTCATAGAGCACAAGCAGATCTTGTCCATTCTTATGACTTATGGTGTATATGATTAAAAGTTAAAAAAGAAGGTCTAAGGACCTTCTTTAATCCATTTGTACTATCTTTTTATCCACGTCCATTCGAAGAAGAATGATGTGAACAAATCATACTATCTGCACAAAGCGATAACCCATTTACGAGTCGCTTTAATTGCAAAGGAAATATTCTTAGTTATGAATGATTGAACGTTTTGTAAATATGCGTAAATTGAAAAAGCTTTTTTCTCAGTATGATTTTTCATGGCTTCAATTTCCTCTTGAACAGATTCAAGGGAATGCGTTGAGTCTGAGCGATCAATACCCATTTTTTCAAAAGCTTCTTTTTCATCAATAGGGGTTGCTGCACACGCCAAAAATGAACTTGATAAAGCATCTTGATGAGATACATTTGTATCACCAGAACAGTCAAAGTCAAGATCATCAGTAACCAAATTAGCAGAAAATTTTACAAGTGGTTGACTAACTATTAACATATTAGAATCAGCACTCGTGCTTACATCAGGTGCCGCGTGCGCATTTACCATAAAAAATGGTGATAACATAGCAAATAAGATTCGAGAGTTCATTTTTATTTCCTTTTTTAAATTGATCTTAAAACAATTAATATTAACCACTTTTTTATTTTGCTTAATTCATTAAGATTTTGTTAACTTCTTTATAGCACACAATCATTTATATTTCAACAGATTTTTGTGTTCTTCTACTTTCGCAAGCACAGATCTCCATGAATAGAGAATGTTATTATCTTCATCTACAGACAATGCTTTATAATAAAGAACTTCTTCTTGTGAAATACAAAGGTCTTTTGGTTCAATGACAACAGTTAAGCTTGCGCCTTGTGCTCTATGCACTGGGCTAAAGCATGCACCCGTAAGCTCATACTTTGATTTATAGTTTTGCAAAAATTGCCAAACCCAATCAGCATCATGAAAGTTTTCATAAAAGGCTGCTTTGTCATGCTCATATAAAGCTATAAAAGACAAAGTTGCCAAGTCAGAAACCTTATTGAAGTAGTCTTTAAGGGGCTGCACATCCTCCTCACTAGGGTCTACAATCTGGTTTTCGGCAGCTGTAAACCTATTTAAAAGTGCAATTCTATTGTGAGGAACATAACGCATATTCATAACCTGCTTATCTGAAAAAGACTGTCTAACACGGTTATACATAATAACCTTAAGATTTTCTGCATCTCTTTCAGCAGCAGTTGAGGGTGGACTTTCCTTTAAATGACTTTGCATCCTGCGAAATTGACTTTGCAAATCAGCTTTGAGTGGTCTATTTCCTTTCACCGCTTGATCAATCTCCCGCACTTCTATTGACATATTAGCAATGACAAAATCGTCCTCAATAACATCATCAACCTTATCCATCAGCAAATAATGATTGATATTATCTTCTAAGCTGCATGCCTCTTCGACATTTAAATAACAGTTAGCCAGTATGAGTTGTGTGAGCGCATCTTTGATAAAAGCTTTTGTTTGTTTGATTTCAACTTCTTTTCTTTTTTGGATGTTTTGATTGGTTACAAAGTCTTGCATTGTGCCAAAATAACCTAAACTTTCAAGCTGTTCATAATTAAGACGTGCGATTCTTTTCAGTTCACTTTTTGTTTTACCATGCATAATAAAGCGTTTTGCGAAATTGTCAACCTGACGAGAATGTATGGCATAAAAAGCTTCGTCTTCTTTCGTATTAATAGCCTCAAGTATGGCATTAAAATAGCTTTCAACATCACCATTATATTTTTTTAGATCATCACACATTTTTTTTCTAAAAATAGTTTTTTGACTTTCTACTTCCAATAATGAAATGTCATTATGCTTGAAAAACAAAGCGTTACAAATATGGCACTGATCTACAACAATAAAATTAAAAATATTATTTTTAAATTGGCGTAAAATAATATCATTATCATTTTCAAATAGAGCGTTTAGTGTGGACTCTGTTGTTCTTGCATGCTCACGCAATTGGCGATCACGCTCAGTTAGTAATAAATTTGATGCTAAATAATCAGCGAAGTTTGGGTAAGCGTTATATAACCTCAACAAAAAAACATCCGCACTGTGTTTTAAGAATGCAAAAAGGTTCAAGGGATCACCTTCAATTCTCAGCAAACCAAGTTCACGCTGAAAAGCTGGATGCGCCATGACTTCATCTAAGCATCTTTTCTCACCTATTGTAAGATCTGCCCCCTTTACAAGCAGTCTTTGTAATTTCGCGTTTCCAATTTCACGTAAAGCTATTTGGGCATTTGCATTGTCTGCGTTAATTGAGGGTGAAAATAACAATGTTAAAGCATCGTTATCTAAATTTTCCACCTGACTTATAGCTTGGTCATAATGCGTTTTTGACCATGGACGAATCTGAGAAAACAAAGAGGTTAATGCGGCAGGGTTTTCAAATATTTCAAACATATTGAACATATAATGCAGCACCATATACTGTGAAAACTCCCAGCAAAACGACATAGCTAGGTTGTGTGAATGGCTTTGCGTTGCAAAGAATGCGCTGCAGTTATAAGAGATGTTATAAAGAAGAACAAGAGGTGTAAAACAATATGAAAGTGCTGTTTTTCCTATTTGAAATAGTATAAATAATGAAAATGCCCCGACATATGTATGACGCCAGCCATTAAGCGTTTTGAACCCAGCACTCAAGGCAGCTGCATTTAATTCAATAAGGCAATTAATCGTTTCTGAAAAATTGAGTGTCAAGATGTGCTTGCCAACCTTAAAGGTAAACAATGAACTCTGATAAATAGCTTTTGCTGCCTTTTCAAAAAGTTCAATCTGGCTTTGGGCTGCGCATGTCTCAAAGGCATCCCCTTGCCCATCTTTTAAATACCATGGAGTGTTATCTTCAACCACTTCCCATAGCTGTGTTGCCAATTCATCATGAATGATAGGCGCGTGCTTTAAAGTCAACTCCTGCATCTCAAACAGTCTATTACCATCAGCATTTAAGATATCAACACCATTGAACTGCTCTGCTAAGGGCATATCCTGATCGCTGCTTTGTTTGCATTCATCATTGTCGTGATTGTTTGGGTTAACAGCATCTGAACTTTCTTGCGCCCAGCCAGGTAACGTTGTGTCAGATGTCATATCACTCATCGCATATATGCGCAGTGGTACCATTACCATACAGACCAAAATCCCGCTGATTAGATTTCTATTTATAAAGCGAACAACAGCAGGCCAAGGCACGAACCTTTTCGTGCACACAACAGAAATAAAGACATATAAGTTTTTTATCATTGATAGAATCATTCATGAAAATTTATAAATACCACTCCCCATAAGATAAGTACTAAATAAAAGCAATTCAAGTTTTTATTTGATTTTCAAAAAAAAATATATATAAATTTTTAAGTAGTTTGTTTTGATCTTACACCTTCACTAATTGAAAGATTACAAGCTTTCGTCAGATGGCTTGAGGCAACCAGGGGAAATCTCCCTCGTACGCAATCTCATAACGTGTTATTGGGCCAGAGCCAGGTAATTTGTATAAGCAACCTTTTTCTAATAAGTCACCTAAATCACGTGTCGCAGTTGCTTTAGAACAGCCGGTAATGCTCATGTATTTTTTAGCATTAATGCCACCTTCAAAGCCTAAAGGGCCTTCTTTTTGCATGCGCAGTAACACTTTTTCTTGGCGGGCAGAAACTTGGCCTTGGTATTTTTTCCAAAATTTTGCTTTTTGCAACACAAAGCGCACAATATCTTGTGATGCATGTTGTGCCTTAAAAATCAGGCCAACAAAAAAATGTATCCAGCGGGTAATATCAACAGAATGTCCACTATTTATTTGTAAATTTTTATAATATTCTTTTCTGTTGCGCAAAATAATATCTGAAACAGAATATAAAACGGGTGCCCCTAAATCTTGCGACAAGGCTTTTTCAACAATCGCACGACCTATTCTACCATTACCATCAACAAAAGGGTGGATACTTTCAAAATAAAGGTGAGCTATCGCTGCACGTACAGGGCCACATAAGTAAAATGGTTGCTGAGCTTGTGGGAGTTGTGGGGCTGTTTGATTAAACCAATCAATAAACTGTTGCATTTCATAAGCAACTTGAGCGGATGGAGGGGCTTCAAAATAAATTCTTTCATGCCCTATGGGGCCTGATACAATTTGCATAGGTTCATGGGTTTGGCGCCACATGCCAATTTCACTCTCTTCAACTTCGCTATGACTCATCACCATTGTGTGCCATTCACATAATTTTTCTTTCGTCAAAGGTTCTTTAAATGTTTGTCTAACATCCAGCATGAGTTGTGCGACACCACTTGCACGCCGATCATGCACAACCTGCTTTGCATGAACCAATCCCAAGTTACAGCGAATGGATGATCTCACATCTTCTTGATCTAATATTTCCCCTTCAATGGCAGATGTGTTGATGGCTTCCAACACCATAATGTCAATCATTGCATCAGACATCGTCTGCTGAGATAAATGATGAATAGCACCACTTAAAAATGTGGTTTCTTTTATGTAGGCATATAGCATATCTTGACATGCGCTTATATCGTATTCGAAATTTGGCCACATGGGGTGCTGCCAGTTATAGCGGTTATTCTCCATACACTCTCTTTCCATTCCCCTCATGAGCCGATTATAACACACAATTGGCTCAAGATTATGTTTTTTTTGAGCCGATTAAGAGATCTAAACGGCTCACGTTACTCTTTTTGATGATTATTTGTACAGCAAAGCCATGTTTATAATTGTACTTACACCCCATTGCAGTCATATACAGCCCGTGATATTGTTATACATATCAAAGGGAGTTCTCTACACTTTATTTTTAGAAGGTCGGATACACATTACTACGTCACCTAAAAGCAAAGCGTTGAGACCTTTTTAAAGTCGTCACCATGGAAATTTTATGTCATATATCTACTCAGCCTTTGCCAAAATGGCAGCCCTACTGTTACTTGTTTTCATTTCAATGGGTGTTTTGCATACCCTCATGTATGCCATTGTTATGCACAATATTTGGCTCAATAGCATTATTTTTTCTGTTATCTTAATTGGTATCATCATTAGCTTTAAACATCTGTTCCATATCATGAGGGAACAACAATGGCTTCTTGCACTTGAACAAGAAGGGGAAAATGACAGTAGACCACATCAACATAAACCAGCCCAGAAGCACTCACATTCCTTTGATCCATTTTTCAACAGAAAACATATTAATATACTCGCCCCCTTTGCAAATATTTTAGAAAATGATTCTTTTCCCTCATCAATTTCATGGCTGAATGCGAAATCTATCTTGTCTACCATTGATACACGCTTACAAGAAGGGCGTGAAGTCACCCGCTATTGTATTGGCTTACTTATTTTCTTAGGTCTGCTTGGTACCTTTTGGGGGTTGTCTCAAACTGTTATAGGAATTTCTGGGGTAATTTCAGGCCTTGACATGAATGGTGCAGATGTCAAACAAGCCTTTCAAACATTAAAGTCTGGGCTCAATTCTCCCCTTAAAGGAATGGGGACAGCCTTTAGTTGTTCTATGTTTGGTTTAGCAGGTTCACTTATTTTAGGGTTCTTGGATCTTCAAGTTTCACGGGCCTGCACCATATTTCATAACCAAATTGAAGACCGCCTTTCAACACTTACAAAATTTTCAAGTTTTTCAGCCTACCACATGGATTCCTCTTCAAGTGGGCAAGCTCCCTCGTCAGCCTATAGTTTAACCCTGCTGGAACAAACCATAGAAGGCATGTCAGCATTACAAGAATTATTAAAGAAAAGTGAAGACTCGCGCGTTACAATGATGAAATCTGTACAGTTGTTTTCTGAAAAATTAAGTGAGATGAGTGAATATATGATGGCGCATCAAGGTTTTTCACAACGCCTTGCGCAGCATCAAGTTGAACTTCAAGAAATTTTAATTGCGATGTCTAAAGACGGTAGCCGTGGCAGATTTGAAGAGATCGTCAAAGCGCATATCAGAAGCATTGATGCAACTGTTTCAAAAATTTTAGAAGATGGGATTGAGGGTAGAGCCAAATCCACTCATGAATTAAGACAAGAAATTCGCATGATCAGTAAAACCTTAAACACAATCGCAAGCGAGCAAGATTTTAGTCAGGGGTAAAAAGTGAAGTTGTAAATTTTCTTGTCATAATGACTGGATTTTCATAGCATAGATATATTTGAAATAAAATATTAAAATGTTTATAAACATAAATTAATTTTGCAGGGGTGAACTTATGCATCAAGCTATGACTACAAAATTACCAAACACACTTTTTGCATTTATATGGCATTTTTTAAAGCCATATAAAACTGTTGTTGTTCGTTATGCATTATTGGCTATAGCTGCCAGAACCACCTTAAAAAATGCCCCCATTCTCATTTTGGATGAAGCCACATCTCAGCTTGATTCAGTCACAGAAAGCTTGATACAAGAATCTTTATGGGAATTAATGCAAGGTCACTATGATACTTTGGGCAGTGGGAAAACTACAATCGTCATCGCACATCGCTTATCGACATTGTTGCATATGGACCGTATATTAGTTTTTGACAAAGGAAAAATTGTAGAAGATGGCACACATGCTGAGCTGCTGGCGAAAGAGGGGCTTTACAAACACTTGTGGGATGCCCAAGTTGGTGGCTTCTTGAGGGATGATCATGAGGAGAATGAGGCATGATGAAGCTGATCAATTGACAGCTCTATAAAAGATATTGACACCACTGAGTGAATATGTTTTATTATTTCATCAACTCTTACCTGTAATATAATTTATGAAAACTTTATTTATATTTTTCTGTGCGTGTGTATTGTCTGTTCAAGTGGCGTCCTCTAGTGTCTGCTTTATTGCAAAAGAAGATGGTGGGCAAATCATTCAAGTAGAAGGTCCGGTTGATGAGCGTTATGCCCCTTGCAGTACGTTTAAAATACCACTCAGCCTTATTGGTTTTGATTGTGGGATTCTCATTGATGAAACACAGCCCGTGTGGCCATTTCAAGAAGGTTATGATGGTTGGCGTGAGGTTTGGAGACAGGATCAAACCCCTAAGAGTTGGATAAAGGAATCATGTGTGTGGTATAGCCAAGTTTTGACAACACAACTTGGAATGGAAAAATTTCAAAGTTATGTCACACAATTTGACTATGGAAATAACGACCTGTCAGGAGATCAAGGGCAAAACAATGGCCTGACTCAAGCGTGGTTGTCAAGTTCACTTGAAATTTCAAGTATTGAGCAAATCGCTTTTTTAGAGAAAATGTTAAATAGTCAATTACCTATTAAGCCTTATGCAATCGCAATGACAAAAAATATCCTATTTGTAGAAGACTTATCAGATGGCTGGAAGCTATATGGTAAAACTGGAATGGGGCATGTGTTAAATGCTGATGGCACACACACAGCAGATTTATATCATGGTTGGTTCATTGGTTGGCTTGAAAAAGACGATAGAAGAATTATTTTTTCAAACCATGTGATTGATGATAGGGTGGAAGAAGTTCCAGCGTCATTGCGTGCAAAAGCCAATGCAAGAGACAGGTTAAAAGCAATTGTGTTATTAAGATGAAGGGCTCACCTGTTGAAACAGGTGTTCTCACATTGCGTGTGATTGAAGCACAACACGTTATCGGGAATTGCTACTTGACTTTATTTGCGAGCACGTCTTAAAATTGTTTTCGAATAATCAAGATGGCATATGGCCATGACTTTCATTTTCTTGGTTCTAAAGCTTTTGTTCGGAAATGATTGCAAATGTTAAACTTATATGACATAAAAAAAATATTAAAACATATACGAATTTATAAAAAAACAATAAGTGTCCTTCTTATCTTTATTTTATCTACGTGTATTTACAAATACTTTACCATATCTCCTCCATCAAACATTCAAGATGAAAAAAATGTCGAGGTTGAAGTGGTCAAAAGCACAACAATTAAAGAGATGGCAAATTTTATTGGCACCATTCGCTCTCGTCAACAAACAGCCTTAAAGGCAAAGGCGAATGGCACACTCAAAATTATCGCAAAGCCGGGTGAGCTGGTTAAAAAGGGAGACCTGATTGCTCAAATTGACAACGAAGACATTGAACGTAATTACAAAATATTAAGTGAAGCACAAGAAATTGCCAAAACTCAATTTGACAGAGCAAATTCCCTTTTAAAGTCTGGGGCCTCAAGCAAAAGTGCAGTTGAAGAAAAAAAAGCCCACCATTTAGCAATGCAAGCAAAGCAATCACAGGCGAAGATATCACTTGAAGAGATTAAAATTATTGCCCCATTCGACGGTGTTGTCGGTCTTTTTAAACTTCGTGAAGGATCTCAAGTTAACAAAGAAGATATTATCGTTCAATTGTATGACCCACATTCCTTGATTGTTGAATTTGACGTGCCTTTGTCGGTTGCAACAAACGTACAAGATGGCGGACAAATTATTGTGAATGAAAAAATATATCACCTCACACACATTCAAAAAATGCTAGATGAAGAAACCCATATGTGTCCTGCTTATGCTGAAATTGAGTGCCCTACTTGTGTGGTTGGCACGACTGTTGATGTCAGCGTGGTTACAAAAGAAAAGGAAGCTGTTCTTGTTATTCCTTTTGAATCTATCTTCTTACAAGAAGGTAAACCTTTTGTGTACATCCTTAAAGACAATAAAGCCGTCCTCACACCTATCACTTTGGGCATTCGAGATAAAACACACATCGAGATTACCTCTGGCTTGAAGGCGGGTGATCAACTCATTCCCTTTGGACACGATCGCCTATATCCAGATGTTGCCGTCAAGATTAGTGTGCCAGACTCCCCCCCACCCGTAAGTGATGCTAAGTAAATGAATATCACAAGCTATTTTCTAAAACACCCCGTTGTGGCCCTTATTTTAAATACCATGATCGTTATCCTTGGGGCGCTCTCATATGACACGTTGTCGGTTAGAGAATATCCAGAAGTTCATTTTCCTAAAGTACATGTCCACACCCATTACCCTAATGCAAGTGCTGAGGTTGTAGAAAATACAGTGACAAACCCCTTGGAGGATAGATTAGCTGGCATTGAGGGGATTGACACCATCACATCAAATTCACAATATGGGGCCAGTCATATTTCCCTGAGCTTTCTAAATGGCACCTCTATTGACAAGGCGCTCATTGCGATAAGAGAAGCAATTGGACTTGCATATTTGCCTTCGCAAGTGAAGTCACCAATTGTAGAGCGAAAAACAGCATCAGACGGCATGCCTTTTATGGTGATATCTCTTGAATCTTCTGTGATGGACTTTGCTGATCTCACACATTATGCAGAACTCAATTTAAAAAATATTTTTAGAGGCATTAAAGGGGTTGCCTCAGCAGAGGTTTGGGGACAACCTTATACCTACACTATTTTATTAGATGCAAGGAAGATGTATGCCTTTGGTATCAATGCAGATGACGTTTATCATGCTTTGCAAAAAGGAAATCTTTCCTTGCCAGTTGGTAAGTTTCAAAATGAAATTCCAGTCACTTTAAATTCAGAACTCAAAACCATAAGAGATTACGAAAATCTTGTGATAAAGGAAAAAACATCTTCAAAACACCCCCTTCTTTTAAAACAAATCGCAGATATCAAACTTCAGACCAATGACAAACAGTTTAGAATTCGCATTAACGGCAAACCAGGGCTCTGCATCGCCATTCAACAAGCGAATGATGCAAACATCCTTGAGGTATCAACTCTCGTCCACAATCAGTTGCGTGACATTAAACAGACCCTGTCGCATGATCTTAAAATGGATATTGTTCAAGACAAAGCGGACTTTGTCAGACATTCACTTAAAAATGTTAAGGCATCTATTGCAGAAGCGGTTATATTTGTTTTAATTATCATTTTTCTTTTCCTAAGAAATATGAAGGCGACTCTTATCCCCCTTATCACAATCCCTATTTCTCTTATTGGGTCATTTTTATTTTTAAAGATGTTCGGTTTTTCTATCAACATTATAACTATTTTGGCTATGGTGTTAGCGATTGGTCTTGTGGTAGATGATGCAATTATTGTCCTTGAAAACATACAAAGGCATATTGAAAAGGGCCTCAATGCTTTTGAAGCCGCTATAAAGGGCGCCCAAGAAATTGGCTTTGCTATTGTCGCCATGACCCTCACGCTTACCAGTGTTTATGCACCGTTAGCCTTTATCACTGGAATCATTGGTGAACTGTTTATAGAATTTGCAGTTGCCCTCGCAGGTAGTGTGCTGGTTTCTGGTGTTGTTGCTTTAACTTTATCGCCCATTATGTGTGCAAAATTTTTACACGCAAACCAAAAACATTTGTTTCCTAAAATAGATGTATTTCTTGATAATGTAACCACGCGTTATGCTAACCTCTTAAACACCTTACTTGATTATAAAAAAGGGTGTCTTTTTGTCTTTTTTGTGACATTTGGCTTAATTGCTATGCTTTCTCAAAGCATTCTAAGTGAAACAGCCCCAAAGGAAGACAGAAGTTTGGTTGGTATTTATGTGCCACCCATTCCTGGAAAAGATATCAATACGCTGGCGCAAAAGATTGCCCTAATTGAAAAGAGCATTAACCCCATACCCGAAGCTGCACATTGCCTAGTCTTTATGGGCGACTGGGGAGGTAATATTATTTTACCTCTAAAACCTCAAGGTTTAAGAAAAAGATCATCGCAAGAAATTGTCGACTCATTTAGCCCCATCGTTGCAAAAATTCCTTCCCTTGATGTCCATCCCTGGAGTTGGGACTCGGGACTTCCAGGTGATGATCCTTCTATAGGAAATGGGGAACTCTCATTAGTTATTTCAACAACGCAAAGCTATGCAACCCTTTTTGATGCCGTTGAAAAAGTTAGAAAGTCATTAGATACCCAAAAGAAATTCCAAAATATCAAGCACGATTTAGCGCTTAATACACCAAGCTATATCATTAATGCGAACACCAATGAAATGGCGCATTTAAATATCACATACCAACAAATTGCAAAGACCATTGAAATTTTCTTCAGTGGTGACCAATCACTCACCTTTTCTAAGGATGGTATCCTCTACACAATAACACTTAAAGGAAAGCAATCCCCTTGGGACTTAAATGAACTCTATGTGACAAATCCATCGGAGAAAAGAATTTCCTTAAGCGCAGTTGCTAAACTCACTCCAACTTCAGGGGCAAAAACTCTTTACCACTATAATCAAATGCGTGCAGTTGTATTAACGGCGGACCTGATCAATGAAAGTAATCTTGAAGAGGGTATGAAAGCATTTTTAACGCAGGTCAGTAAAGACTTACCAGCTTCGTATAAAAAGACATGGTATGGTTCCTCTAAAGCTTTTGGAGACTCAAGAAAAATGATGCTATCCCTCTTTTTGCTAGCGGTCATTTTCATTTTCTCCATTCTTGCTGTTCAATTTGAAAACTTTATAGACCCCTGTATTATTTTGTTAACAGTGCCCTTAGCATGCCTTGGTGCCTTAGGCTTTGTGTGGATATCAAATGGATCACTCAATATTTTCACACAAATTGGCTTGATTACGCTTATCGGTCTTATCACAAAGCACGGCATATTAATTGTGGAATTTTCAAACCAATTAAAGAATGACCTTTCCTTAAAGGCAGCGATTGTTCAAGCCTCATCTCTTCGTTTGCGCCCTATCTTAATGACGACTGGTGCGATGATCTTTGGCGCCATTCCTTTAATGCTATCGAATGATGCGGGACATGAAGCGCAGCGTGCAATTGGGACTGTTCTAGTCGGTGGATTAAGCTTTGGAACTATTTTCACGCTCTTTGTATTGCCAACAGTTTGTTTGATGATTAAATCATTTCACGCTTCACTTACGAAAGAATAAAAGTAAAGTAGTAAACGACTCTACAAGTCCATATTGCTTCTCATTATAAAATAAAAAATAATATTGAATATTTATGACAATAATGTTATTATTTTTTAAAATACATTATAGGATATATATGAAGCGCACACAAATAATGCTGTCAATTATTGTTGTACTATCAATATTATTGGCCGCCATAGCTATTGGCTTGCATGCCAAGTCGAAAGCCTTGGAAATTGAACAGACAACTCCAGCTCCACAACAGTCAATCATGTGGGTAACAGACCCTCATCTTACGCAAGCTAATCAAAGTGGCTTGTTCAATGCGATCAAAAACAAGAAACATAAAGCTATCTTCATCACTGGAGACATTTCAAACGATAATCTCATTACAAGCTTGAAATATTTGTCAACTGCGACCCCATCACCTATTTATTTTATACTTGGAAATTCAGATACAAATTATGGACATAGCACACAAGACGTTAGAAAAAAACTTAAGAACCTTTGTGCTGAAGTAAGCAATTTACACTATTTGCATGATGATGTTACGTACCTTGACCCAACTCCTTTATGTAAAGAAAAGGTTGCTCTCATTGGGTTCGACGGATACGCCGACAGTTGGGAAGATATCACACAATTGCGTGAAAATGATTTGGAAAAGCTTACACAGAACATTGAAACCGCCATCAAAAAAAATTGCGCAAAAATTGTTATTTTATCGCACGTTCCCCCTTTTCAATCAGACTGTTTATACCAAGGCAAACCCACAACGCCTCAGTTTGCCCCGCATTATTCTTCAACGCAATTTGCTGATCTCTTACTGCAGTTCGCAAATAAATATCAACACATTACTTTTGTGGTCTATGCAGGCCACACACATAATGAAAGCTATCAACTTTACACAAAAAATATAGATGCCGCACACCAAAACGCAGACCTTCATGTGTTTGTAGGTAAAAAATTTCAAAGCCAAGACTTATCATCCATCTATGAGATCGATTCGCTATCTCTCCTTTCTAGAAGTCTATCAAACTCACAAGAAAGATAGGCGCTAATCAAAGAAAATGGTATAATGTGGGCATGGAAAGCTGACAAGAAGCTAACAATATGAAAGCAAGTTGGTCATTCTCTGTGCCTTACTCAAGATATTTACCTATGTCATAAAAGGATTATCATCCAGCAAGACAATCACTGCAAAAAAAACCAACCTTACTCTCATCATTGTTTGCATGGTGATTACGGTAAGGCTGTGAATTTAGTCAAGTGATTTGCTATAGAATGTAAGGGCTCCACTTAAGCCTTTTCATAAAGCTGTTTTAAGTTTTGCAAGTACGGAATAAGTTTTTCTATTTCACTTTGCATACCCGTTTTATTGTTTAAGATTGACAATACTACTACTTGCTCATGCAAAACAGCTTTCCCTGCTTTTGTAAGATGTTCTGAATGGTATTGGTGAATGCCTTCTTTTGTGCAGACCACATTGTTTGGACAACTTGTTTCATGGCCTTCTTTTTTCAAAACGGGTACGTCAAAAGAAACCATCGCTAGCAATTGCTGAAACCTATAAAGATGAGTAAAAAAATTTAATACTTTTTCTTTATCAACAGCGTTTAATTGCTTTGCAGCAGCTTCTAAGGCTTCAAAGTCTATGCGCTGATTCTTGTTTTCTTTAAACACATAGACCATGCGACCATTTTGGTTGACCAATTCCACACCTGTTCGTGGGTTTAATAAAACATTATAGCCCACTGCACGGTATTGATTGACGACATCTAAATAGTCTTGCACATTCTTACAAGAATAGACTTGTGCACCTGGTTCATTGTCTAGTCTTGGTGCAAAAATAGTGTATGGGGTATTATCAGTCATTTCAAACAAGAAACCAACTGGGTTATTTGCATCTGACCCATGCAACACCATATCATCTGTGACCGCTTTTAGGTAAGCTAAAGCGGCTTCATCTTCATCATTTACAAAACCATGTTCTTCGTCTGAGCGCTTTTCAAAGTCGTACCCTTGTGAACGTACAGCTGCTGTGTCATAGTCAGGAATAATAGGTTTCACTTCTGCTGCAACGTCAATAGACTTGCTTTCACTAGAATTTAAAGAATCTAAAATGCCTTTATTTTCAATGCGTGCTTTTGTGGAACCCTCATACCACACATCACCACATTTTAAAAAGTAAGGTCTTTCAAGGATTGTATCTTCCATAGCAGTACCATTTTCAAATACACGGCAATATTGGTTATTAAATTTGGTATAGGCTGCTACACGTGTCAATTGTATGTCACTTCCCGCTTGTGCGGGGACAACTGGCCCTGTTGCAACACTAACCAATAATTGACCAGGTATTAATTGACGCACTGCATCGTCACTTTTTTCAAGCAAGCCTGCAGCTTTTAAGGAATGCAATAGTTTACCAGATGAAACCAAAGACACTTTTTGTTTAAAGGCGAGCACTTCAACTGGCAAGCTTTTTTCAAGCTCTTCCATCATGCCTGATGTAAGATTATTTAACAATTTTCCTTTATAGTCTCGCCACACTTCACCTTGTTGTGATTTACAGCGATACACGAAATATTTTTTAAGTTGTGCAGGGTCTAAATTGCCAATAAAACTGTCATCTTTGTCATCACTTTTATTCATTTTGTCGTGCAATTGACATTGGTCACCTCCCATATAAATGACAGGCACACTACTTGTGTAGGGCATTTTTGGGTCATCCTTTTGCGATAAAACTGTATTGACAATTTTTACATCATCCGCTTGGTTTTTCTTTTTTGAATAACGGTTCCAAATGGGAATGCGCCCACGAAGACCTTGCACATCTAGGGTTGAGCTTTTAAATTTAACGTGAAAGTCCTTACCTGCACCACCATCAACAATACCTTCCGCCGCAAATACACTGGTATCACGAATGGCAATAAATAATTTTTTTGTTGCAGCCAGTCTTTGCAAATCTGCCCCATGCGGGCCATATAAATTGCCTTTATAGACATTGCTTTTGTTTTGTAGTGCACGGTTCAAAGGGGAAGCAAAGTCTTTGTTGATTTTGAGTTTTCCAACTGTTCTTGTAGCCACTTGTGCGGCCTTTGCTGGTTCATCAACCATTTCCATTGGTGCGATTTGTTCAATTTGGACAGGTACACCTTGCATATTCTCAGCCATACTTAATAGGCTAAAATGTACAAACAACCCAGCACTTAACAGTAAATAAGTTGCAATCTTCTTTTTCATGATATGCTCGCTACAAAATTCGTATTTCCTCAGCCCCATTATATAAACATGAAGTTAATAATCTGTTAAGACAGCGTGATTGGTGAGAATAGTTAACACTGTACGTAATGTCCTAATAGCAAACTGAGCCCCAGTCCTTCTTTTTTTAAAAATTCTCCAAGGAAAAAGAGGGATAGGCGTTCGTCAAAGAAAATGGTACAATGTACGCATGGAAAGGTGACAAGAAGCTAAGAATAAGAAATTAAATTAGCGATTGCAATCACCTAACGCAAGATACTTACCTGTGTTATAAAAGGATTATGATGATGCAAGACAAGCAATTTACTCAAAAAACACAAGACATCTTCCAAGCAGCGCAAACATTAGCCACAACACATAACCACCAACACTTAACGCCTGTTCATGTGTTATGCAGTTGTCTTAGCGACCCTAATGATATGCTCAACAAATTACTTAAGTCGGCCAGGGTTGATGCAGAACTTGTCTACAACAACAGCCTACAAGCCCTTAAGAAAATTCCAAGTGTCAGTGGCGGTGCAGGACAGCTTTATATATCACAAGAAATGGTCAATGTTTTACAGGCTGCTGAAAAATCAGCCAAGGCGTTAGGGGACAGTTATATAAGTGCTGAAATATTACTGCTTACCCTTGCAACGCTTCACCCTACAAAAACCTTATTTGAACCGCAACTCACATCACCAAAGGCGCTTGAAAACGCTATACATGACTTAAGAAAGGGAAGAAAAGTGGAATCTGAAAATCAAGAATCTGGTTATGACGCATTGAATCGCTATGCACGTGATTTAACACAAGCTGCACGTGCAGGTAAAGTTGACCCTGTCATTGGACGCGACGAAGAAATTAGGCGCACCATTCAAGTTTTGTGTCGTAGAACAAAAAACAACCCCGTCTTAATTGGTGAACCTGGCGTTGGTAAAACAGCTATCGCTGAAGGACTCGCCCAGCGCATTGTCAAAGGGGACGTGCCGGAAGCTATGCGCACCAAACGCTTAATGGCACTAGACCTTGGGGCACTTCTTGCAGGGGCAAAGTATCGAGGTGAATTTGAAGAACGCCTAAAAGCCGTCTTAAGTGAAGTCACAAGCGCTGAAGGTGAAGTCATTTTATTTATTGATGAATTGCACACACTTGTTGGTGCTGGTAAAACAGATGGTGCGATGGATGCATCGAACATGTTAAAGCCAGCCTTGGCACGCGGTGAACTACACTGTATTGGGGCAACCACATTAGATGAATATAGAACCTACATTGAAAAGGACCCTGCCCTAGCACGACGTTTTCAGTCAGTTATGGTGAGCGAACCTACAGTTGAAGATACCATTTCCATTTTGCGTGGTCTTAAAGAAAAGTATGAACTTCACCATGGGATTCGCATCAGTGACAATGCCATTGTTGCTGCCAGCACATATTCCAACCGTTACATCAGCGACCGCTTCCTGCCTGATAAAGCCATTGACTTAATGGATGAAGCCGCAAGCCGTCTTCGTATGGTGGTTGATTCAAAGCCAGAAGATATTGACGAATTGGACCGCCGTATTATTCAGCTTAAAATTGAAAAGGAAGCCCTTAAAAAGGAAAGCGATGCTGCCTCTGTCGAAAGGCTTGCAAAACTTGAAAAGGAATTGGCAGACCTTGAAGAAAAGTCACGCACCCTTAACCAAGCATGGCAAGCAGATAAACAACACCTTGATGAAAGTCGAAAAATCAAAGAAGAAATTGACCGCTTAAAAATTGAACAAGAAATTGCACAGCGCAAAGGCAACCTCACGCGCGCAGGTGAAATTATTTACAGTCAACTGCCCGCATTAACGGCTAAGCTTGCTGAAATAACCCAGCAACAGCAGCAAAAGTCTTTCAAAGAAGAAGTCACCGAACAAGATATTGCTTTGGTAGTATCACGTTGGACAGGCATTCCCGTTGAAAAAATGCTAACTGGTGAAAAAGACAAACTGCTGGGGATGGAAAAGCAATTACATGAACGTGTTGTGGGCCAAGACGAAGCAATATCTGCTTTGTGTAATACAGTTCGTCGTTCACGTGCAGGTCTGCAAGACCCGAACCGCCCAATTGGTACATTCCTTTTCTTAGGCCCAACGGGGGTTGGTAAAACTGAATTGTGCAAAACATTAGCTGCCTTCTTGTTTGATGATGAAACCAATATTGTGCGTATGGATATGTCTGAATACATGGAAAAGCATTCTGTTTCGCGTTTGATTGGTGCACCACCCGGCTATGTCGGTTTTGAACAAGGTGGCGCCCTTACAGAAGCTGTGAGAAGACGCCCTTATAGCGTTGTATTGTTCGACGAAATTGAAAAGGCACATGTCGATGTCTTTAATCTCTTACTGCAGGTTCTAGATGACGGCCGCTTATCAGACAGCCACGGGCACACCGTAGATTTTAAAAACACAATCGTGATCTTAACGTCTAACCTTGGGGCAGATATTCTATTGGAAGATAAGAGTTCTGACGCTGACGGCGTGATTAAGCCATTGGTGCGCGACCAAGTGATGGAGGTTGTTCGCCAATCCTTCAGGCCTGAATTTTTAAATAGACTTGATGAAATTGTGTTGTTCAACAGGCTGCGTCAAGCCGATATGGGCCGTATTATTGATATTCAATTACAAACTTTACAAAAACGCTTAGACGAGAGAAAGATCACCTTGAACTACACACCAGCAGCACTAGACTGGTTAGCACGTACAGGGTACGACCAACGCTATGGGGCAAGACCACTTCGCCGTGTCATTCAACGCAATGTCCAAGACCCCCTCGCCCTTAAACTATTAGCTGGTGACGTCTCAGAAAACAGTGTCGTTAATATAGATGCCTCTACAGATGGCTTGATCTTAAAAGTTTAATGGGCGTTTCAAAAAAAAGATTCAGGGATACGTACAATGAAGGCAAATGCTT
>CAYZJC010000008.1:0-390 GCA_964478775.1 uncultured Verrucomicrobiales bacterium
GATTAGACGAAAATTTTCTGACATCAGATTGGTTAAGTGGCTTTCCACGGGGTGACATATAGATAAAAGTTGGTGTTCCCGTTGCGCTGTCTGCTGCATATGTTAAAGCTTTATGCACAATTTCAGGCAACATCACAAGCCCCGTACCACCGCCATACGGTGTATCGTCAACCGACAGGTATTTATCACCTGCAAAATCACGAATGTTAGTGGCTTTAATATCCCATAATTTCTTATCACGTGCTTTAGCAGCAATGGCATGACTTAAGGTTCCAGGAAACATTTGCGGAAATAAGGTGAGGACATGAATAGGCCACATGCGTGTGTCTTCTTTCATTTTTAATTAAAGGTATTCACGAAAATAGCGAGTGCCCCTGCAGATGTCAATGG
>CAYZJC010000008.1:453-9129 GCA_964478775.1 uncultured Verrucomicrobiales bacterium
CGGGATTCGAACCCGTGTCTACACCATGAGAGGGCGGTGTCCTAGGCCTCTAGACGAAGGGGACACATGTGCCAAATTAATCTTACATTACAGCTATGCCAGGTGATATTCAAGAACTATTTTAAGATTGTAAGCGCAATTTGATAATGTCAGCTTTGTGCAAATTAGAAATGTCCTCAAATTGCTTCAAAGCTGCAATTTTGTAAGTTGAAAAACAAACAAAAAGATGAGCTTGTTTCAATGAAATGAAACGAAAGAATAAATGAGGAAATCATGGATAGAATAATGAATTTTCAAATCAGCGGTTGTCATCTGCGTCGCTTAGTAAAAGCTTTATGAACAAGAAGGAATGGAGGGGTTGGTAAGAAAACCATCAGGAGGCAATAGGGGCCTTCCTCAAGCTATGAAAGAGACTTTGGACCGACACTTGCAGCAGAAAAGCTTTATGAGAATCACGCTATTAAAATGAACGGTGAAACGCTACGTCAATGGGCGATGATAAAAGCAGGGCTATAGAAAGGGAAATCACGTCTAACATCTCGCATTCATCAACATCGAGAGCGTCGCCCCAGATTGGGAGAGCTGATACAAATGATGGTTCCCACCATGATTGGCAAGCCCCCTGGCCGTATGCGCTATGGGCGCACACCCGCGAAGGGCTGCGGGTGTGTGGATAGCTCCCAAACCGGACATTTTTAATTTGGTTGACAGCAAAAAATTGATGGCTTATGCCATTAAACATAAATTATGTGTTTTTTGATTATTAAGCTATGTATTTATGTTCTTATTAACTATTTATTAATAATTAAGTGAGAATATAAAATAAAAGATCGATCAATATTATTTATTTTGAACTGAGCTCAGCGTTTTCAGAACGCTTAGGGGTTGGCTTGGGCGTGGTGGACCAGGCTTTGGGGGGAAATTTCTTCCCCCCACCCATCTGAAAGAGGGTGGAGCATGAAGGGCGGGGGGAGGCAAAAAACAAAATAAATTTAATAAAAATTTGATCAAATGCACAGATCTTGAAATCTGTATCTCCATTTAAAACACAACTTCCTTATGCACCCATACTAGCTGTACTTTGACGCACAGCTTTAATGGGAATGTTGCGTATACACAAACGCTTTACACACCTTGGGTCTGCATCCAAAATTTCAAATTCCATTTGATTAGGGTGATGAATAATTTCACCACGCACAGGCACACGCCCTGCCAAATAGACAACTAAGCCATTTAAGGTTTCAATATCAGCATCTTCATCAATCAACGCTAATTGCCCCCCCACTAATTCATCAAGCTCTTCTAGCGTTGACCTACCATCTGCTAGAACGGCGCCATCTGATCTCCAATTGAGTTGGGGGGTATGCACCACCACGTCAGAATCTTCAATATCCCCAATAATTTCTTCAATCATGGTGTGAAAAGTCACAATTCCATCTACCCCACCAAATTCATCAACAACAATCGCAAGCTTAATACCGCTTTTACGCATCATCAACAATAAATCAAGAGTGCGCATTGCAGGGGAAATAAACATCACATCACGCAGTATTTTTTTTAAGTCAAATGGCGTTTTGCTATGAATCCAGGCCAACATATCCTTGGCATGAATTAACCCTATCACATTATCAAGTGTGCCGCTGTACACAACAAGCCATGAAATTCCAGTTCTAACAAACTCTGCCATAATTTCATCTTCACTCAAGGTGTCTGAAACGGCAATAAAATCAGCACGCGGGGTCATAATATCATGGGCAGTTAAGTCGCGCAGGCTTAACACATTTCCCAATAACTGACGCTCATCAGACTCTATCGAGGGAATGTCTTCATTACTTTCCTCAATCAGCTCTTCAATTGTTTCACGAAGGCTTGCATCAGTGTCAGACCTTTTTAAAAATTTCAATACACGTTTAAGTTGGTCGAGCAAAGAAGATTTCTTAGTTGCTTTTTCAAGAAGAGATTTCATTTCTTATTTACCTTCGTAGGGATTAGGGATAGAAAAATAGGTTAATATCGAAACTTCCAGCGCTTCCATTTCAAGGGCTTCTTCATCTGTCAGGTGGTCATAGCCTAACAAGTGCAATGTACCATGCACAATGAGGTGACTTAAATGTTCATGAAAGGTTTTATGCTGTAAGGCAGCTTCAAGTTCTATGGTTTCATAGGCTAGAAAAATATCACCAAGGGGAATTATGCAATCTCTTGGCAATAAAGCAAGACCCTCTTCATCCCACGCAGGGAATGAAAGCACATTAGTCGGCTTGTCTTGTTGTCTGTAAGTCTTATTAAGGGCCTGAATTTGTGCATCATTTGAAAAGGTTAAAGAAACTAAAACCTTATGGGGCCAGTCTGCAACTTTTAGGGCATGGACAATTAAGTGATCAACAAAAGAAAGGTCTAGGGAACACCATCGATCCTCATCAATAAGATGATTCGTTTCAACGCTTGATGTGATGACTTCTACAGAACCAGATAAACTCATATAACCTTTATATTAAGAGGACGCATGCTGCTGAGATCGATCATACGCCTTTACGATGCGAGATACAAGAGGATGTCGCACAACATCATCTTCATTAAAGCGAATAAATGACAACCCTTCAACATTTTTCAACACTACAGATGCCTCTTTTAAACCAGAAATGACACCATGTGGCAAATCAATCTGGGTTAGGTCACCATTAATGACCATACGCGCATTGGTACCAAGACGTGTTAAAAACATTTTCATTTGCATAGCGGTTGTATTTTGTGCTTCATCTAAAATAACAAAAGCATTGGTAAGCGTTCGACCACGCATAAATGCTAAAGGCGCTATTTCTATCTCGCCGCTAGCCATACGCTTTACGACTTGGTCGGCTGGCAACATATCATTTAGCGCATCATATAAAGGCCTTAAGTAAGGGTCAACTTTTTCACGCATATCACCTGGTAAAAACCCAAGGCGTTCACCTGCTTCAACTGCTGGGCGCGATAAAATAATTTTATCAATCTTTCCACTTAACAACATTGAAACACCTGCTGCCACGGCAAGGTAAGTTTTACCCGTTCCAGCAGGCCCAATGCCAAACACTAAGTCTTGGTGCAAAATGGCTTCCATATAGTCACCTTGCGTCTTTGTTCTTGGGAAAATAATTCTGCGTTTGGTCTGAATGGAAACACCATTTCTAAGTTCAGCAGGTTCGCCCCCACTGTTCATATCACCAGCTTTGTGCTTTGCATTAAGGCCAGCTTTTAACCATAATTCATTGGCGATATGCAGAGCAGACTGTACGGCCTGTGCATCAATTTCATGCCCCGTTCTTAACGCGTCGTATAAGTGCTGCAATGCATGCGTTGCAATGGCCACCTCAGCGTCTTTACCGCGTAGCATCACTAAGTTACCACGGGCAGCAATGTCTATATTAAGTTTGTGTTCTATCAGCCTGATGAATGCATCTTGCGGGCCTAACAGCTCTGCTAATAAATGATTATCTAAAAATTCAATTTGTTTGGTTGTAAACGTATCATTTGGCAAATCAAGCATCCTTATCTTCAGCAGATTTTATTAAAATCTTTCCCCCTGCATTATGTTAGCATGACAGACATTAATAAAGATTTAAAGATCCAAAAAAGAAAATTTCCTATCACCGAAACTTTCTCTTTACATCACCAATTCAAATACGTTGACCGCATTCCTTTTTAAAAAGTGAGGGGCAGCGCCAACGCAATTGTATAACGGCAATTAAAATAACTAGCCTATAAAGTAACTATTATATCTTTCTTACCCAAAGACACATATTGAAAGCCAACCACGTCATTGGCTTTATATATATTTCTATAGTCGATGAGCAGCGGTAGATGACCTTCACAAGGCCGTAGCATGTCTTTCATGGCGACAAGGTCAATACCGCGAAATTCATTCCATTCTGTCAATATAATAACTGCATCAACCCCTGAAACAGCTTCCTTAACATTCTTTGCAAAGGTGACATCATTTCCCCAGGCTGCCCCAAAAGCTTCTAGGTGTGAAAAGCGATTGCTGCCACTGCAATATAACGGATCATACACGACAACATCAAGGCCCGCTTGCAGTAATTGCGGTACAATAATTAAGCTTGGGGCGTCACGTAAATCATCTGTGTTGGGTTTAAACGTAATGCCTAACACGGCAACTTTTGCATTCATCTTATTTTGACTGTCAAAGATAAAGCCGCGCTCAGCAAGTTTATGTAAAATACGTTCGCTCATTTTATATTTACGTTGGTCATTAGATGCGATTACAGCGTCAATAAGGGTACAAGGCACGTCTAATTCTTTTGCAGTTCTTGCTAAAGCTAAAGTGTCTTTTGGAAAGCATGACCCACCGTAGCCAGGGCCTACGTTTAAAAATTTCTTACCAATCCTGTTATCAAGCCCTATACCTTTGGCAAGCTCTTGCACATCTGCGCCCGTCTTTTCACAGATATCAGCCATTTGGTTAATGAATGCAATCTTCATGGCTAAGAACCCATTAGCCGCATACTTTATCATTTCTGCAGTCTGACGATTAGTAAATATCAAAGGGGTTTCAATCAGGGATAGAGGACGATACAAACGTTTTAACAGTTCCCGTGCCATCGGGCTGTCTGTTCCCATCACAACGCGATCTGGGCGCATGAAGTCACGTATTGCAGAACCTTCACGTAAAAATTCTGGGTTTGAGGCGACGTCAAAATCACGCCCTTCTTCAAATTCAGGCCTGATGTCTTTAATGAGTGCTGCAACTTGATCGCCCGTTCCAACGGGAACAGTTGATTTGGTAATAATAACTGTGTAGGGCGATAGCATGGGTGCTAATTCTTTAATGGCATCAAACACATAACGCAAATCAGCATGACCGTCACTTTCTCGCGCAGGGGTTCCAACTGCAATCATGATGATATCAGCGTCTTTTACAACAGTTGAAATGTTGGTCGTGAAAGAAAGCCTATCGGCTTGAACACATTGTTGCACTAATGATTCTAAGCCTGGTTCATAAATAGGAATTTCACCTTTGTTTAAAGCATTGATTTTTTGTTGGTCTTTATCAACGCAAACAACCTCAAAACCAAACTCAGCAAAGCATGCCCCTGTTACTAAACCTACGTAACCTGCACCAATCATGACTATTTTCATAACGTTTTCACCTGTTTATTATTATTTTTTCTAACGCTTTTCAAAGGGATTCTTAAGCGATTGAGACCGCTTAAGAATACTAAGAATAGATCTAAATCACAATCACTTTTTACCCTGATAGAACTAATTTAGCAGCTCCCGCTGAAGCATAAAGCTAATTTAGCAGGAAAGCAGCATTGTGTCTTTTCATCACTTCTATATTCTGGCATGATAAATATATTCAAACACAAACTTTTAAAGGCCCTTTATGACAGCAATTTCTCATATGCATGCGCGTGAAATTTTAGACTCACGCGGCAATCCGACCATTGAAGTCGACGTGTTTTTAGAAAATGGCATCATGGGCCGTGCCGCTGTTCCATCTGGTGCCTCAACAGGCAGCTTTGAAGCGGTTGAAAAAAGGGATGGAGATAAAGCTAGATATCTTGGTAAGGGTGTGAAAGCTGCGTGCGCTGCTGTCACAGACGTTATACAGCCTCACCTTAAAGGAATGGACATAGAGCTGCAAACAGAGATTGATCAACGCATGCTTACCCTTGACGGGTCAGACAACAAAGCAACTTTAGGGGCCAATGCCTTGCTAGCCGTTAGCCTTGCTTGTGCGAAAGCTGCAGCGGCAGACAAAAACATGCCTTTATTTGCCTACTTAAGTCACAATCAAGCCGTTATGCTACCAAGACCAATGATGAACATTATTAATGGGGGTGCACATGCAGATAATTCCATTGATATTCAAGAATTTATGATTATGCCAATGAGTGGCTCATCTTTTGCGGAAAATCTTCGCATGGGTGTTGAAGTGTTCCATGCCTTAAAGTCTCTTTTAAAGAAAAAAGGGCTTAATACCAACGTTGGTGACGAAGGTGGCTTTGCGCCAAACTTACAATCTGCAACGCAAGCCTTAGACTGTTTGTGTGAAGCAACCCTTCATGCAGGCTTTAAACTAAAAGAGGATATTGCCTTTGCACTTGATGCTGCTGCAAACGAATTCTATAGTGTAGAAAAAGGTGTATATCTCTTTGAAAACACGACCAAAACAGCTGATGAAATGATTACCTACTACGCAGACCTTGTACAACAATACCCCATTTTATCATTAGAGGACGCTCTTGCTGAAGACGACTTTGAGGCCTGGTCAAGGCTCACGCAAAGAATTGGGCATATCCAACTGGTGGGTGATGATATCTTTGTCACCAACCTTAAGCGTCTACAACGTGGTATTGATATGAAAGCTGCAAATGCGATTTTGATTAAGCCAAACCAAATTGGCACTTTAACTGAAACACTTCAAACCATTGAAATGGCAAAAGCAGCAGGTTTTAAAACTATTATCTCACACCGCTCTGGTGAAACAGAAGACACAACCATTGCAGACCTTGCTGTTGCAACACATGCAGGTCAAATCAAGACGGGTTCTTTAAGCAGAACAGACCGTGTCTGTAAATACAACCAACTCCTTCGTATTGAAGAAGCATTAGCAAGCCGTTCTATTCTCTATTCACCTCACTAAACAAAAACACCGAAAGCATAAAAGAATAAGAATATGTTTAAATCTTACACTTGGTCCCAATGGCTAACGTCATTTGGGACAATTATCATCCTTCTCTACTTTACCTACCATATCTTTCAAGGCAATTATGGTGTCATCGCCCTTATGCATATGGAAGAAAAGGTCAGTAAGTTGGAAAATGAATTAGAGGGGCTACAAAAGGAAAAGTCACAACTTGAAAGAAATGTAAAGCTATTGCGCCCAGATAGTTTAGACACAGACCTGCTAGAGGAGCGTGCACGACATGTGCTACATTTTGCATATGGCAATGAGGTTGTGATTAAAACAGATAATATTGGAAGGCAACAACGCAATTAAGGTGCAGATCTGAAATGTGTGGTGGTATTTATCCCTTTGCAAAAAAAGGTAGCTGAACATCTTTAACGGTTACAACATCTATTTGGCTTTTATAATGCATGCGTCCAACAGCGTCAAACACAACCGTCACACCTGTGTTGGCCACACGCACTAATGGCACTTTTTCTTCTATTGCACGAAACCTTACATTACACAAATGTTGCCATAACCCGATTGAATTGTCATACCACGCGTCATTGGTGATATTGACAATCCAGCGGGCTTTATCTTTATCGTTTGTGTGTTTTGACCATTGACTGGCATAAGAACCAATTTCATGGGCAAAAATTGCCTCATAGCAAATCAACATGGCAAAAGGTGGTAGTTTTTTTAAAGTATGAACAGCAATCCCCTCACCTTCACTATAGTCAACGCTACCTGGTGTCAACTTATCAAACGGCAACCATTTTCTAAATGGCAAATATTCCCCAAAGGGTACCAAATGTACTTTATGGTGAAGCGCCTGCATGTTTGCAAATGCATCCAGCGCAACCATTGCACTATACAACTTCTCTTTGCGATCGTCCCATGTAATAGTCCCTGTTAATAAATAGCCATCGCGTGGTACAATTTTAGCTAATTCTGCGCATAATGAAGGGTGTTGATTTAATGCTACAGGAACGGCTGCCTCTGGCCAAATAATCGCGGCTATCTTTTCATGCCCATTCACTAAGGACAATTGCATTTGCTTATTTAACACATCATTCAAATGTTCCTTAAGCCACTTGTGATGAGGGTCAATGCATGGTTGCACAAGACGCACATAAGGGGCATTTGTGTCATAATCAGCTGGAAAACGACTTAATCGGTGCATGCCATACACCATAGATACACACATAAGCGACAACGCCATGACTTTTTGCCATTTGCGCCCTACAAATAAACTAATTGAAACCACAATTGTAAGAAGGGAAAGACCATACACCCCTACATGACTTGTTAACTGCATCATCCATAAACCAACGTCTTGGGTGCAACCAAAAAAGGCCTCATCAGCAAGGGCTTGCATTCCCCACATATGGCCCGCAAGGTTCCAGGGAAGACCTGTAAACATAAAACTACGTATCAACTCCATAGCGGAAAAAGAAAGTATGGCCGTCCACAACATAGGGCACCTTGCAAAAATCAACATCCCCGGTAATTGAACCACTGTTAACATTGCGGCAAAACCAAAAGAGGCAAAGACACCAGCAATAGGCGCATCAATTTTCGTAAAAGAAAGCCCTATCCAGTACATCCCCAGCAAGAAAAACACAAAATGAAATATTATTAAATGGGTTAAACACAGCTTCCTTATAAGACGCTTTTCTCTTCGCACCTCAACTTGTGCTAGCGTATCCGCTGAATTCTCAGGAAGGTAGCTTAACTTCATGACATGGTAACACATTCCCCCAAGACCACAGATACCACAAAGGGCTGCAAATACATGCATATAAAAGCCGCAAGCATACAACGCCCCAAGGCCGCACGTTACGGCATAAGGTGCATAGCTCACCCTCTTAAACCTGGCTAAGAAAGGCATAAATTTTTCTGAAAATAGGGGTCGCTTGTATCAATTGCATTAATATCCGTTAGCTCTATGCCACTTTTGGCGCACATTGACAACACAATGGCACTCATGGCGATACGATGAT
>CAYZJC010000008.1:9139-19105 GCA_964478775.1 uncultured Verrucomicrobiales bacterium
ACCTTTGGCATACCGACGCTAGTAGGCAATTTTCCATCACACCCTTTTACCACAATGGTGTCATCACCCAGTTCCACATCAACACCAAAAGCTTGCAGCATATGCATAATACGGTCCATGCGGTTCGACTCTTTCACTTTAAGTTCACCAAGTCCTTTAAATACACTCTCTCCCTTTGCAAGCGCAGCGGCAACACTTAAAATGGGGTACTCATCTATCAACCCTACACCAAGGTCTTCTTCACAAACAATTCCTGATAAGTTACTTGATGTCACAACAAGGGTGCACGCCTCTTCACCGCACAAAGACATTTTCGGTATAACCTCAATACAAGCCCCCATCTTTTTTAAGACCTCTAGCCAAACAATGCGCTTTGGGTTTGCATTCACATTTTCAATTGTAATTTTAGAACCAGGAATCACACTTGCTGCAACTGCCCAGATCGCAGCTGCGGATGCATCACCTGGCACACATAAATTGGGTACCCTCGTCATTTCAGTATTTGGGCTTTGAAAGCGCGCAGCATAATTTTCAACAGGGTTCAGCATAATATGGTGGCCATCTTTTTGAAGATCAACCCCAAAATACTGTAACAAGTTTTCTGTATGATCGCGACTTTCTAAAGGTTCTTCTATCACCGTTTGGCCAATCGCATGCAGGGCTGCCAATAAAACTGCAGACTTCACTTGCGCAGAGGGAACTGGCAAGACATAATCAATTGCGTTTAGTTTTTGACCTCTAATATGTGCTGGCAAAAACAAATCATTTGTCAACGTAATATCTGCACCCATTTGCCGTAAGGGGTCAGCCACCCTTCGCATGGGTCTTTTCAACAAGCTTTCATCACCCGTCAAGGTCACATGAACACCTTCAAGGCCTGCACATAGCCCCATCAACAAACGAACACCTGTACCAGAATTTCCAAGATCTATCTCAATAGGGGTATTCATCTCTTGCGTAACGTCCCCATCACCTGGGGTACATAAAATAGTGCCATCGACTAGTACTCTAATATGACAACCCAATTGTTGCACAGCCTTTCGTGTACAGTTTACATCTTCACCAATATTAAAATTAGAAATTCGAGTCTCTACCCCTAAGGCGAAAGATAAGAGAAACACCCTATGACTGATTGACTTACAACCAGGTATTTTAAAAACACCACTTAACTGATGTGGCAATTTTGCAGGCTCTAGCCTTGTAAAAACAGGCATAAATCTTTCCTTTAATCAAGACAAAATCTTTTTATAGTGTAGGTTATTGCAATACCATTGTGGGGGTATGATTATAAAAATCAGCATATAATTGATGTTGAATAAATGTTTTTAATAATTTGACTTGCGCTTGAAATTCGGGTTCTTCCAAAATGGCTTGCTTTTCATTCACAGGCAATGGTAAATCTTGCACCAAAGTTCCTATAATCGTTTTATCAGGCACCCCTTTAAAATCGCTAGAACTTCTATCGACTCCACGGTTTTGAAAAACCATTTGGGCACTATCGAGCAAAGAGATTTTCTGTTTGATTTTCCCAACATTGTCTTGGTCAGAGGCAAAGCGATCATAACTAACCTCTCCAACACGCAAATGTCCCCCACCCTCAGCAGTTGGCAAATCTTTTATGACATTAACATCAAAACGCGAAACACCTATCAACACAAGCTCAACCTCATGTTCATTTAGCGGTTTCATAGAATAAATCGTTGCCAAAGAACCTGTTCTGTAAAAACTTGTTGTCTTAGCACCCTCACCATTTTCTTGCACACGCACACCATAAACCAACCCAATGCTTTCACCAGGAAAACCCAGCCCCGACATTGAGTCTATCATGCTTTCAGCTTCAACAGCAGACATTGTCAATACTAATGTTGAATTTGGCATCAAAATTGCATTATCTACAGGTACTAAAGGCACAACCGCATGCTGAAGCAAAGTTTTAGAAGTAAAGTTAGTCATAAAATGAGAGAGCCATTATTAAAATCATATTATTAAGTATAGCAAAACATCACACCCCCCTCAAGGCAGCAAAGGCTTAATTCTTTAAAACACTTAAAATAAATCATGACATATCAACAAAAAAACTTAGACAAGAAACAAATACAAGCCTTACAGCAGGTATGGGCATTAATTTTGCCTCATATTGCGCTGCCACAGATTTACCACAATCAGCTGCAAGAAACACCCACCAAGTATTTTTGGCAGCACAAAATCAAACCTATTTTTACAAGCGCACAGCATGTGTATTTATTTGGCCCTGTAGGTCGTGGAAAAACAATGATTTGTCAACTTATTTATGAAGCCTTCGACCATAACAAACAACGCTTTCATTTTGATGATTTATGTGCCCAACTTCACCACGAACTGAGCAATCATTCCCTAAAAGAGTATGTCACCGCACAATTTAAACACACACAACTGATTTGGATTGACGAACTACAGCTCTATGATATTGCAACAGCGATGCTGATGAAAAAATTCATCCCTCTATTGATTGACCTTAAGGTTGCCATTTTAATGACGGGTAATGTTGACCCTGTTGATTTTTATAAAAATGGTCTTAACCGTGACCAGTTTCAAGGCTTTATCCCCTATTTCTTAAAACATTTTGTGTGTGTCTCTCTCAATGGTGATATTGATTATCGTCAACAAGGTGACTTGCAAACAACACATGCACGACAACGCCATTGGTGGCCTTCACATGACGGCACGAATGAAAGCAGCGCGCATGACGCTGAACTCAAAAGTGCCTTTCAGCACATTTCCCCAAGTGAAATCATTATTCCCTTCCAACTGGAATTAGAAATGCGAAACTGGCCCCTACAACACACCTTGAGTCAAGCTGCCCTACTTGATTTTAAAGACCTTGCCTGCACAGCGCACAACTCTGCAGACTACAGTAAACTTATTCAAAAATTTCCCTATATATTTTTAAAGGATGTCCCCATTTTCACACAACATAACCTTGACTGCTGCCGGCGTTTTATGGCGTTTATTGACATTTTATACGACCATCGCGCGCATCTCTTTATGCAATCTGAGGCCTTGCCCCAAGACTTATATCAAGACCCTCATCTCAGTCTTCCTTTTGATAGAACGGCTTCTCGCCTGGTAGAGCTTTTGGGGCTGCACCCATAAAACAATAGGGGGCGCGCATATAAAAAAAAGGATGCCAACTAAGGCACCCTTCTTTATTTCAAAGTCGGCTTTAAAAACTTAAGCAGACAAAGCTGTTTTAGCACGATCAACCAATGCTTTAAAAGCAACTGGTGCATTCATTGCCATATCGGCCATGACCTTACGGTCAACTTGAACACCTGCTTTGGTAAGCCCATTGATCAGGGAAGAATAAGTCATTCCCAATTCACGTGCACCTGCATTGATACGTTGAATCCAAAGACCACGGAAATCGCGTTTCTTATTACGACGATCGCGGTAAGCATATTGCAAAGCCTTTTCGACACGTTGTAGAGCAATTCTATAACATGTACTAGAACGACCGCGGTAACCTTTAGCTAATTTTAAAACTTTTTTATGACGAGCATGGGCAGTGACGCCTCTTTTTACGCGTGACATTGATTATTCTCCCTTATACATGCAAAAAGTAAGTTTTGACTTTTTTTGCGTCGCTTGGGTGCATAATGGTTGTCCCACGCGCATTGCGAATCATTTTATTGGTGCGCTTACGCATACCATGGCGCTTTCCAGCTTGTCCCATTTTTACATTACCAGAACCCGTTAAGCGAAAACGCTTTTTGGCACTGCTCTTTGTTTTCATCTTGGGCATTTCGTTATCCTTTTTTTAAAAAAGTTGTGGTCTAAATTTGGTGCAGCAAGGCAGCCCGCATGATTTTTTCATGTCGCCAATACCACACAACTTTCAAAATTATACGGCACTTACAAGGAAAACTCAAGCCTTTTCCAAGACTTGCAAGCGCATTTCTAAGTGTAAGTGCTATATGCTTTATACTGCTATGCGCCCTTTGCTGATTATACCCATGTGTATATGCATTAATTTGATTTTCTGTGCTCATCCAAGCTTCATAATTTTTTAAATATGCTTCTTCGCATTTTAAAGACTGAGCACCGTTTACAGTTGGCTAGCTTTCAGGTTGTCTAAAGCTGTTTTCATATCCACCCCTGTAAGCGGACACACCCATTCAGGCATAATTTCACACAAAGGCTCTAGTACGAACAAGCGTTCTTGCACACCTGGGTGTGGAAGGGTTAAGTGTGGTGTATTAACAATTTCATTTTGATAATAAAGCAAATCAATGTCAATTACACGTGGGCCATGGTGAAAAGTTGGTGTTCTTCCTAATTTTTTTTCTAAGTCTTGTAAAAAGCTAAAGAACTCTTCCAGCGGCAACGCGGTCAAAACAATAATCACCTGGTTTAAAAAATCAGGTTGGTCCGTTACATAACAAGCCTTGGTTTGAATCACTGAGGATTGATGCGTAAGCTTAGAAACCTTTGAAATATGGGTAACCGCCTCATTTAATGTGGTCTTGCTGTCACCAATATTACTTCCTAATGCGATAATGGCTTGAAAACTAGCTTGCTCTTGATGCATCGACCTACCCCTTTACTCTGCCTCGCGTTTCACTGGTGTCATGCGCGTATGCTTCATAAGCATTCCAAAGCGCATCTTCTATGGTAGCGACAAATTTTTGGTGTTCTTCAGCTTCTTTTGCCGGAACTGTAAAAGTACGTGAAGGAAAATCAACAACGCGTTTGATAACATCAGCAGACTCTGATGGTACAGTAGCATACTGTGATTTAAGTAGATTCTTCACTTCATCGGCCTGGTTGCTAAATAAGGTTTTTTGCCTTCCACCCAACAATTCAATGTAAACTTCACATAAAAGCTGCGCATCTAATAAGGCACCGTGCTTATCGCGTTTGGCAAGATCAATCTCAAAGCGCTTACATAAAGCATCAAGTGAAGCAGGGGACCCTGGAAATTTCTTGCGTGCAATCAACAAGGTGTCAATAGCCCTTGTCATTGGCATCACAGGCTTTTGCGCCCATTCTAATTCAGCATTTAAAAACTT
Source organism: uncultured Verrucomicrobiales bacterium (assembly GCA_964478775.1). GTDB lineage: Bacteria > Pseudomonadota > Alphaproteobacteria > Paracaedibacterales > CAIOTO01 > PNMQ01. The sequence goes on from CAYZJC010000008.1 coordinate 14,188, forward strand.
CATATCGAACGCTGCATTATGAATAACCAACGGCGCATCACCAATGAATTCTAAAAAATCACCAACAATTTGACCAAACACAGGAAAAGGCCTTAAGAATTCTTCTGTAAGCCCAGTAATCTCTGTTGCTTTTGCGGGCACATCTCGTTCTGGGTTAATATATTGGTGGTAATGGCGCCCAGTAAGACGCATAGAGTCCATCTCAATCGCACCAATTTCAGTGATACGGTGACCATGCTTGGGGTCTAGACCTGTTGTTTCCGTATCTAAAATAATAACCTTCATAATTTCAAGTCCCTCCTCGTTGTTAAGGTCGTTTTATACAGTCTTAAGTGCCCATATCTTTCGCGCTTTCACAACCAATGACAGCCACACGCTTTCAAAAATAATCGCCAAGCCCCCATTTGCCATCACATTCATTGATGTAATCATGGGGTCTAGCACGATATTAAGCGCTAAAATCACAGCCACCATTTCATCTGAAAAACCAAGAATTGTTTTATAAATGGGAATCATCAGATAAATGGCCCCACCTAAAACTGCTGCTGTGGTATAACGGGCTAATGTAAAGACACCTACAAAAACCATCCACGCTGAAAGCTCTGGTATAGGTTTTCCAAAGTTTTTTAAGATCACTAAACACAAGAACGCATTCGCTATGCAGTCACCAATTTGTTGAATGTTTGTCGTTGCTGGAATCAACATACTTGCAAAGCCAGGTGTCTTTAAATTCTTTTCAGCCGCATCAATTGTAAATGGCATAGTTGCAACACTTGACATAGAAGTTGCAGCAATTAAACCTGTTGGCAATATATTTTTCAAAACTACCGCAAATGAATTTTTGCCCATGCGTGATGAAATCCACAAAATACTCAGTACATATAGCGCAACAAAAACAGTAACATAACTAATAATATACCCATAGGTTTCTATAATGCTATTGAGCATACCTGAATGCTGCATGAAAATTAAAAAACCCAACACATAAAAAGGAATCAACCGGCTTAAAATTCGTCGAAAGAAAAATTCAATTGCACTTTTGCCTGTGTTTAATACATACACAATCTGGTCACCAGGTGTGACAGACGCCAATAACCCAAGGGTGGTTCCAATCAACACACCAGTGGATGCTGTCCAAAAATGCAAGGGAATTGTCCCCATCTGAAAAAAGGGAACCAACTGAAAGTCTTGGTTGTTTACTATATCAAAAGCAGGAATAAAACTTTGCACAGATAATGCAGCACCATAAGCATACATCACACTTACAGCATTTGAGACCCCTTCAAAACAAACCAGTGTGACAACTAACAAAATAGCTTGCTCTCTAAACTGCGATAATGTTGATGCTATAAACACAATCACCACAATAGGTAGCATATTCATGATGATGTCTTTGACAAACAAACTTAACGTGTACGATGCGCGCGCAAAAGTGTGCGGCAAACAATCTCCAAATAAAACCACAATCCCAATAATTAAGCACAATTGAATAGGTGTCATTTTTAAAAATTTTAACAACATTGTTATCCCCTTATATAGAGTTGTGTTGATTTCTTTCATGTGGTCTTCCCTTTTTTTTGTCTTATTTAATAGACTCTTTCACCCAGCTGTGTGTCTTTTCATCAAATGTAAATAAATCTGGCAAACCATCAACATCATAGTAAGAGGCATACTTAATTTGAGGCTGCTGGGTAAATGAATATTCACGGTTATAAATCATTTCTGTTGCAAAGTTTCGAATGGTTACATAAAAATGCTTTTTCTTGATGACCCTTGGCAAAACCTTAATGAGGTCATCCAGTTTAGTGATAGGCTCACCATCGAGATGGGTTAAAGCCACAAGACTTCTGCTGCTGCTTTGCCCGGTTGAGAGTGATGGTATCACGTCATAAAAGCTACCACCTGGTGAAATATTGCTAATGAACACACCACGCGGAGCACCTGTTATTTGAACAATAGAATCATCATTTTCATAAAACACCGCTTGGCCAAAATGCACTAAACGACTGATCTTATAGGTAAATAAATCATAAGTCGGCACATGAACTGTTTGGGCTTTTCCATGGCGGATAATGTCAAACTTAACTTTCTTCTTATATTTTTCATGGGTTTTGTGTTCATTGACAAGCTTGTTGAGTTTGTAGAGTGAGGGACCAATGTCTTCATCATTAACCTTCACAATTAAATCACCAGGTTGTAGTAGCTGTGTAGCAGGAGAGTCCATCAAAACATTCGTAACCACAAGACCACGGTTAAAGGCCCCTTCAAACTTCTTTGCATATTCTTCAACGAAAGCGTGGTCTAAATTGTCATATCTTACCAAATCATCTAAGGAACGCATCGCAAACAATGCACCCGTTGCAAACCGTTTTGGCTTTTCACCTTTTAAAACGCATTGCAATGCATCTAAAGCATAATCGATAGGCAACGCAAATGCGCTTGTTGACCCGTTCGATGCAAAAATCAAACCAATTACTAACCCATCTTGATTAATTACAGGTGAACCGCTGGCCCCACCTTGCGCATTTAAACTAATACGAAAACACTGACTGGGTAACATCTCCGTTGTATCATATGGGTTTGCAATACTTCCGGTTTGCATTGAAAAATGTTTGTTTTCATTTTTTCCAATTAAGGTTACAGGGTCACCTAATGCCACACTATTGGTTTTTGTCGGAATAGACTCAGGGATAGATGACAAATGCTTTGGGTCAGTTTGCAATAAAGCAAAGTCATGCCACGGGTCTACATAAATCAGCTTAGCTTCACATACTGTCCCATCATGTAATGTAATATCATAGTGATCAACAACAGCGTCTGGCTTGGCAACATGGGCATTTGTTAAAATAATTCCCTGTTCTTTGTGTAAGACAGAACCTGTTCCAAATGATGTTCCAGTTGAGGTATACGCTGCATTTGTCGCACGAATTTCAATGCTCACGACATACTTTTGCAAACTGAGATACAAATCTTTTTGCGAATGGTCAACCTCACACTTAGCAGGTGTTTTTTCTTGTGGAGCAATGTTTTCCTCTTTTTGCACAGCATTTTCCCCGGTTTCTCCACACAATGGATGAAGACCAAAAGCACAACATAGAAATAAAGCAAGGCCAGTTTTATAAATTAAGGATTTCATGCGGCTTTTTCTCCTGGCACGCCTTTTGTCGTTGAATATTCAAAATGCACGACCTCATTTGGGTTCAATAACTGACGAATAGCATGGGCTGCCTGCGCTGCTTCTGCAAACCCTGTCAAAATTAATTTTTGTTTATGCGCATATGTTGCCACATCGCCAATTGCAAAGATACCAATTGTTGACGTTTCAGCTGTCAGCGGATTAATTGTAATACAACTTTTATCCATTGCTAAGCCCCATTGTGCAATAGGGCCCAAATTCATCGACAAACCAAAGAAAGGCAGCAAGTAGTCTGCTTCCAGGTCTTGCATCTGGCCTTCTAATGAGGAAACCGTCACATGGGTCAGCTGGCCATTATCCCCCTTGAGTCCTGCTAATTGGTAAGGCACCACTAAATTAATCTTACCGTCATCCGCAAGGGCCTTTAAACGTGCCTCGCTTTCAGGGGCTGCTTTAAATTTTGCACGCCTGTGAACAAGGCTCACTGACTTTGCAAGCTCACTTAAAGATAAGGCCCAATCAACCGCAGAGTCACCCCCACCTGCAATCACAATGTTTTTATCTTTGTAGGTTTGCCTTGTTTTCACACAATAGTGAATAGAATTGCCTTCATAATTTTCCAACCCTTCAAGCGGAGGTTTATTTGGGCCAAAAGCCCCTACCCCAGCTGCAATAATAATTGCTTTACAGTGCACAGTGGTTCCCTTACATGAAACAACTTCAAAACGATAAGACGTTTCGTCTACCATTTTAAGTTCTGTAATTTTTACAACTTGCTGAGATAAATGATACACAGGGTTAAACGGCTTGGCTTGATTTGTTAAATTTATAATCAAGTCTTCCCCACTGATACTGGGGTGCGCAGGAATATCATATATAGGCTTTTCAGGATACAGTGCCGCACACTGCCCCCCTATAATATCTAAAGTGTCAAACACATGGCATTGCATACGATTCATGCCACATTCAAAAACAGAAAACAAACCAACTGGGCCTGCACCAACAATAACAACATCTGTTTGAAGCATTATAATTTTCCCACATAAATAATTTAGAGCTTACACTTATGTAGCAGAATCTTTAGCAGAAGTAAAGTGGGAGGAAAAACAGGGCGAGGAAAAAGTATTGCGTCATTAAATACAATTAGCCTTTATCGCTCTTACAAGCAAAGCTTGTGTCAAACAATAAAGGCTAATTTGCAAGGTGTCCTTAATTTTATTTCGGACTCCTTCTAAACTCTTCCTCAGTCAAATTGTTAACCCATTCCTGCCAGTCTTTAAGTGTTTGAAAAGCAACTGGGTCCCCACCTTTATCTGGATGGGCATACAGAGAAAACCTTCTAAAATGCGTATTAAAACTGTCTTTTAGTGCTTGAAGAGATGTTGTCTGAATCACACTTCTTCCATACGCGTCTCGTAAACCAGCCACACTAAAATCTAAACCGCTGACTTTGGCGTCTGCAGGCATAGCACTACTTCGAGAGTCGTTTTTCAACCCACCTAATGGCACAACTGCCCGGCTGTTCCCCACTTCACGTTTTGCTGCTTGATATTGTCTATCATACATAGAGCTGAGGGAATTATAGCCCATTTTGGCTTCTGCTTCAAAACTCACCAATCCTTCGTGTAGTCGTACACGATCTTGCGCCGATAAATTTCCACGAAGTCGTTCAACATAAGCTTGCTGCACTCTATTTAGACTGATATCACCACCATCAATACTAAAGATATTACCCCTTGCATGCTCATTATTAAATGCCTTCTGTGCAAGATACAATGCTTT
>CAYZJC010000008.1:19205-45830 GCA_964478775.1 uncultured Verrucomicrobiales bacterium
CAATTCCTCTGGGTCAGTTACTGTTTTAGCTTTCTTACCATAAGCGTTATAGACACTTAGAATACTGATATCACCACCATCAATACTATATAAATTACCCCTTGCATGCTCATTATTAAATGCCTTCTGTGCAAGATACAATGCTTTCAATTCCTCTGGGTCAGTTACTGTTTTAGCTTTCTTACCATAAGCGTTATAGACATCACTCGCAGAAAGCTGCTCATATGGATCAGTTCTTCCTTTTTCGCGTACTTGCTTTTGCAAGACGTACAATTCTCTTAACTGATCGGGATTACCACTTTGAGATTGCGCTGCGCTTTGTAAACGTGAATGACAATCACGCGCATTGCTTGTTGATTGCCCATCTATAAATTTGCGTGCTTGTGTTCGCGGACTCTCACCGCCCATTGCAACTGCTATTGTATGGTTGCTAATCATCGCACCACTCATTAATAATACTTGGAACAGTTTTCGCATCATCGCCTCTTGAAATATAAGTTTATAATACAAAAATAAACCAAAAATATTAACAAATAATTAAATTTCGAAAAAATTCTAAAAAAGTTTGCATATTGCACAAACATTAAAATAGTATTATCACCGCCAACTAGAGCGTGCACTTATTAGCAGAATCTTTAACAGAAATAAAGTGGGAGAGGAAATTTCAGCTCCCGCTGAACATAAATGGATTGCTCCCCTAAAGTATCCTCCTTATCGGGAAAAACGCACTCCTTACGCGTAAAATAACCAACTTTTTACATATTCTACGAAGAATGTTTTATTATTTACTCCCAAAACCAATCCTACCTTAGCTTTGCAAAACTAGCGAGAATTTCTACGACCTCTTAAAAAGAGCTTCCCATTTACCACAAGACTATGTTATGATTTCTTAAGTTTTTGATGAAAGTTGAGAAAAGATTATGAAACGTACATATCAACCTAGTAAATTGGTTCGTAAACGTCGTCATGGATTCAGGTCAAGAATGGCAACTGTTGGTGGACGCGCGGTTATTAATCGTCGTCGTGCACAAGGTCGCAAACGCTTGTCTGCTTAAGACGTTACAAGTTTTTAAATGTGTTATTGTATTCAGTGACACATTTTTTTACTTTCATGCATTTCATGAAATTATTACAAAAGCAAATCACATGATACCAGTTCTCAAAAAACGTCGTGAGTTTCTTAGTGTTGCACAGCACAAACAAATGACAAAGGCGAAAAATGTATGGGTTCAAATACAGCCTACGGCTTCTTTTGAAAATGCCCCTCAATCAATCGACACCTCTCCTATTCGTTTTGGATTTACAGCTAGTAAAAAAGTTGGCAATGCAGTCAAACGCAATAGGGCTAAACGTCGTTTGCGTGAAATTGCAAGACTTGACTTACTACCCTATTTATTAAATAAAAACATATCTGCAAACTTTGTTTGCATAGCCCTGCAAAGTACTGCGACATGTCCGATTGAGGACTTAAAGCGTGACATGCTCTATAGTATTAAACGCAATATCAAACAAATTTGTGCCATACCGCAAAGCACTACTACCAGCATCAGCTAAGCCACCTTCTCTACAAAAACCTTAGTAAAGCGAATTTAATATGAAACAATTGTTGATTACTCTTATTCATGGTTACCGTCTTATGATATCTCCGCTCCTAGGCCCTAGGTGTAGATTTTACCCGACGTGTTCACAATATGCTATCTCAGCCCTTGAAATTCACGGACTTGCGAAAGGTTTATGGTTAATTTGCAAGCGCTTACTACGCTGTCATCCCTTCGAAGATTTTTCAAAACATATTGGCGCAACAAGTGGGCACGACCCCGTACCATTAAAGGCCCCCACTACAATTGCAAATTCAGCCCCCTTACAACAAAAAACGAAAAGGGCTTAAGCTCAATTGACAGCCCTTGAAGCTGCCACTCTTTAATGGGCGAAACATAATCTTCCACACTTAAATGAGCAAAATAAAAAATGGCCCACTTTAGGGCCATCTCTTTATTAATCCATCAGTTGAAAAGAAGAACGTTAAACTAACGTTTACAAACTTTTGGATTATACCCAAATGAGCTTTGTTCAGCAACCCATGCATCTGCAGCTTCATTACTCAAAGGGCTTAAAATGAGTTCAGCTATTTTCTGTGGTTGGTTTGCGCGCTGAACAATGACATTATAATGGAAATTAACGCCTAACCCATTGAATTTCAAACAATCATCATAATGGTCATAAGATTTACGCACAGGTGTCAACGCTTCATTTTGCCAAAACTTTGCAGGCATTCCACGTGTTGCTGCACAAAAACCCATATAATTTGCAACCTTCCATAAATACCCTTGCACATCCATATAAACACTGTCATTGTTTTCAGATATATATTTATGCAATTCTTTTAAACTTGCACGAATTGGCTGGATGGTTCGAAGACCTTCGTCTGTATTCTGCGGTGCAACATCTTCACACATTTCTGGTTGGAACACCCCAACGAAAGCATCCCCTCTATTCACAGGCGCAAGTTGTACAGGCACAAAACCAGTTGACTGGTCACTGATAACCATACTTCCAATCAAGTCACCCAAATCAAAGCCGGGCCTACCAGGTAAAAAAGCTGGGTTTTGTGATGAAAATGGATTATAACATGTTGTTTGTATTTCATTTGCTGAAATATCACCTTGATTCACTAAGTGTTGACGCAACATCTCAATCATTTCCGATCGATTAGGAAACTGTGTGCCGCCCACGATAATTTTTGATATATGGCTCAGCTCACTTCGCACTGCATTCTGTTCTGGCCTAAAAAGCGAGTCTTGTTGTTCACTTAACATCCATTTTACCATCTCAATATTTCCATTGAATACCAACAGGTTAAATGCGTCCGTAACCGTACCTTCTCTCCAGCTTTCATCACACATCAGGACAACTTGCTTAAATCCAACTATATTGTTTTCACAAAGCAATTTAGCAGCACCCATTTTTAGCGCATAATCATCCTTCTTATATGCAGGGTGATTAAGCAATGTATTCAAAGCCACTTGATAATTATTTTCTATATACCCAATAAGTGTTTCAACCTTTTCTCGTGGACGGCAAGACTGGGTGAGCACATATTCCCTACCACTATTAAGGCTATTTACAATACAAACCTCACGTTCACTCATTACGTAGTCTGCTGACACGTTAGCAAGAGGCGTATCGCCCGCAGTTTTTCCCTCCAAAAATTCACTTGCATGGACAAATGAAATAGAACACATTAAACCTAAAAATAATTTTTTCATAAAATAAAACCCTCTCTTGTTACTTTAAATACACTTATACAGACAATTTCAAATATTGTCAACTCTTAAACTTTTTTTATTAATATATATTTGGAAACCAGCCTAGAGATGCACGCTCTTTAATTATTTCTACTGCCGATTCATTACTTAATGGGCTTAAAATAAGTTCACAACTTTTTTCACCTTCATGTTTCTTTTTTACACTCAAGTGGTAGTGAAAATTAACCCCGCAGTTATTAATTGCGTAACACCCTTCATCTTCACCATATGATTTACGAAAAGGTACTAAGACATCATTTTGCCAATACTTTAACGAGACTCCCCTGGTCGAAGCTAACAATGCCTTATAATTTACAACCTGCCACAGTTTGCCTTGGCAATCCATAAAGCAAGCCTCTTCCTGTTCAGATAAAAATCTATAAACTTCCTTCAATGTTGCCAATGGTGGTTGACTTGCCATAAGCTGTTCATCAACATTCAATGGGGGCGTATCCTTGCATTCATCAACTTTATTAGCCCCAACATATACAAGGTTATTCTCTTTCGTTGACCCCACTTTCAACTGAAAATGACAAACATCTTCCCCTTGCGCTAATAAATAATCACGAAGTATTGTAAACAAGTGTAAATGATCTGCTAAATCCCCCTCGTCAGAGAGCCGCACTTGATGTTTTAATTCAGACCTTACCCATTTTATATCTGGTTTAAAAACAGTCCCCTCAGATTCATTTAACATCCACGCTAGCGTTGGAAAGTCTTGCGCATACACGACGCAACCAAAGGCCCATCTTACAACATCTCTTTGATAAGGTGCGTCACACAAATACACAGCTTGCTTATAAGCCTTTAAATTTCCAGCACGCAAGAATGCGGCAGCCCCTTCTTTTAGCTCATAAGGGTCTTTTTCAAGGAATGAAAGCTGCATCAAAAGACTAAGCGCTGTTTGGTACTCATTTTCAATGCAAGATAACGCCAGCCTTGTTGACTCTGCCTTCTTTTTATAACCGCTTAAGGTAGAAATGTAAAACTTTCCACTGTGCATTTCTGCAATCAATGCTTCTTCTTTTTGGCTAATATGACAGACTACAGACCTTTGACTTGTTACATATTCACTTAAACTTTCACTTGCATGTGCCAGTGAAGCAACACTTATCAAATTTAATAATATTCTTTTCATGACTTATAAATTTTACCCAACAACCATACAACATATATAGTCATCATCTTGTAAAAATCAAGGGGTAATTTTCTATGTATTCTAATTTAAATCGTTGTTTGAATCTATATGTGTAAAATCCAAACCATCCTTGATCTCATCTTTCCATGTTCTTTGATGGGGAATACTGGGTTCTGTTTCAGTTGTGCCCTTTAAACGCTCAAGATGTTCTTTTGGCAAAGGGTTATTATAACAGACGACATCACCCAATGTCCTATAACAATACATGGGATCTTGTTCCTCAAAGCGTTCACTTTTCGCCCAATCGCGGCTTAAGATTTCTTGAGAATTTTGACGATACGCACTAAACGGATTACATCCGCCAAGTATCAGCGCAATAAATATAAGAGAGGTAACTTTCATACCTCTAAACTATCAAACAAAAATTAACAAATGTTTAATTAAACTAAGTCAATTATTGAAGCGCAACGGACAACCTATCATAAAGGGGATCTGCCAAAACAATTAACAAATCCCCCCATACTTACAGTCTATAAATTAATCTAACCTTCAAAATCATCTCTGTCCCTTTTTTTGACATTCTTTTTCGGTGATGCCTCTAAGGGAATATCTGAGGCAATCTCTAAGTCAGCTAATTTACTTTTCCATCTTTCTTGTGGAATATAGTCCGCCATCTCTAGAGCCTGCGCTTGTTGATTTGAGGAAAGATTTTCACTTTCAAACAATGACAAAATAGCTTGCATAATCAATGGCGCAATTTCACTATCGGCCATGCTTGATCTGCCACCTGCTTGATATAGTGCACTTGCAAACTGTTCTTTATGTGCCTCTGTATCTAACGCCAGCAATAACAGCTTTTTTTCAAACAAAAGGTTAGCTTCCTTGTCATGGAAAATCGCATTTAATTCTGCATCATCCAAATCACGAAGGCACGTATATAATCGTTCCTGCATCCCTGCTACACAGCTTAATTGGTGCCTACTGTTTAAGTATGCAGTAACAGACTCATTTATAAAACTATTAATAAATAAATCTAATTTATCAGCATGATATTGATTAACAAATGTTAAAATAGTTTGTGAAGTTGGAAGAGACGTATCATCCAAAATTTCATTCACTGTTTTTTTTGCATTCTGAAGCTGTGTAGACTGCCCTGAAGCAGTTGACATTTGCTTAAACTTTGAATCAAAAATCACCTTAATCTGCTGCTTAGTCAGAAGCTGGATACCAGCAATACGTGATCTGATATTCTCAAGAACAGGTGTGATTTTATCCCTACTATATTTATGAATTTCATGAGCAAAACCTGTTTGCTGAGGGGCCACCACTCTTCCTCTATTCTCTCGTGCTAGAATTTCTTGTGTAAATTGCTCACGCATGTCTTCTGGCAATTGCCTAAAAATAGATTCTGCAATCCAGTACCTATTGTTAGTCATGACTGTAAGACTAATACTATCTCGATATGCTTGCACTAATGTTGCTTCAGAAGGTCTCATGTGCGCAAGCTCAGGTGAATGTAAAAACCACTGCACAACGTCAAACCTGTTCTTCTTGACAGCCCTTAAAAAAGCCTCATTAATTCCATCTTGATTTGGCTGGGCCGGACATGCTGATGAAAAAATCCACTTAATAATAGGCAGATGATTGCTATAGGCAGCATTTTTAAAAGTTTGCGTAATCACAGCTTGTGACAATTGAACGTGATTATTTTCAACAAGCCACTTGATTAATGTTAAATTTCCATAAGTTCCACAATCTTTAAACGCCTGTAGAACTGCATTCTTATGCGGTTTTATTAAGCTCGTATGAGACAAAAAAGTTTGAATAGCATCTGTGAATTTATTTTCATTTAATTTCTTAAGCCCCGCATTAATGATGCTCCCTTGTATTTCCGTGCATAATTCAGATGCCAAAAACCATGCTATCATGGCGTGAGTCTGCTGGCTCAACATAACATAATTTTGATGTGCATCTATACAAAATTGGGGGTGGGTTAAAGCCATACTTTCATATTTACACAGCGTCATGAATACTGATGAAATTGTTTCTTGTTTCAGTTTTAACTGAGAACTTTGACGCAAAAGAATCTCAATATTTGGTATATCATTAACAGCTACAAGGTGCATAAATAATTCATCAAAGATATTTTTTGAAAAATCGCAGTTACCCACTCTAGACATGAGCAATTGCAAACACTCAATATTTTCCACAGAAACATCTATTATAATATTTGCAAGATCAATATTTTTTAAAAATGAATATCTATAATTAAATAACCAATTCATTATTTCAATTTCCACCTCGGGATTTCTCGTATTGAACAAAGCCTTTTCTATCCCTTTGTCAGAAAAATACTGATTATGTTTACACCTAAGCAATAAGTTCAAGCAAGGAAGGTCTGCCAAGGTTGCAGCAATGACTAACGCCTCATTAAGTGCGTCTGCTGATGGATCACTCCAAAAGCTTGATAACATCTCGTTAACACCATTTTCATCTTTTAGTCTCACAAGCTGTAACAATGCGTTATCAGCATCACCATATTGTAAAATCAACCGGTTATACTTATCATCATAATAATTTTCTCCAAAAAACAATAGAGCATCTTCATCATATCTATGACTACCTTCAATCGCACATTCCTCATAAACAACACTGCTTGTCCATGAGGCAGAATCTGTTGGCCCATCACTTGGATTATAGGGATTACACCCATCATCCATTGCAAATACACTCCCCATCATCCCAAAGTAAAAACTTAGTTTTAATTTTAATAATTTTGATTTCATAAACACCCTCATTTAATTTAAATCTTTAATTTAGAAATCAAAATACTACAACTTAATATTTATTACAATAACTTTTTACTTTAATATTTCTGATAAATTTTACAATCATTTTTTTATTATTTGAAATTTTTATACATAAAAATTACTATGATTGCACAATATTAAAATAGAGCTTTCTTTTATGCTAAAAACTTGCTAGATTAAAGGTCATAAAATAAACAACTACTTGATTTTAATATATATGAATAAAAACAACGTTTTAATAAACAGCATTTTCTCAAACACTAAACCACTAGCAGTTATGCTCATATCGTTTATGTATACGCTATTCGCTATACCTGCCTTAGGTGCAGAAAGTTCCTCCCCATCTCCTGACACAGCCAAAGCATCTGCGCAAACATCCCTCAACGTTATTGTCAGTTTAAAACCAATTTATGGTCTGGTCTGCGCCCTCACCAAAGGCATTACACAACCTACCCTTTTAACAGCCAGCACGCAAAGCGCCCACACCTTATCACTTTCAAGTCACGATATTCGCCGATTAAGTCAAGCTGATGCTGTCATATGGGCGGGCCCTGCTTACGAACTTGTAATGGCAAAAGCTTTATCGTTGTGTGTAGAAGATACAAAATTATTCACATGCCAAGAGGCCCCTGGGCTTAAACTCTTACCCATTCGCAGAGGAGCATTGTTTCCCGGCTGCGCTTGCACACATCACACAGCAACTGAGGATAATCAACCTCATGAACACGTTCACACCCAGCATGATGGCCATTTTTGGTTAGATATTGCCAATGCAAAAGTGATTGCTAACCACCTACATGACCGCCTTTTAAAAGTTGCGCCTCATCATGAAAAAAAATTACAAGACAATTTGGAAAAACTACTTGTTGACCTTGACAAATTTGAAGAGGTGTTAAAGCATCTGTTAACCCCCATAAATGGTAAAGCAGCTTTGGCAGACCATGATTCACTACAGTATTTTGAACAAAATTATGGCTTTTCTATTCGCGGCGTTTTAGTGGCTGATGATGGCGTCCCCCCTTCCCTCAAACATATTCAACTCTTAACGCAAGAATTAGATACCAATATTGATGAAAAAATCATTACAGCATTCTTATACACAAAGTCAGCCATAGCACATGCGCCGCAGCTGGTTGAAAAATTAGCAAATCCATACAATTTGCCAGTTACCGCAATTGACTATGATGGGTCAATGATCACATGCGCACAAGAAGACCACCACCAATATTATCAGCTTATTTTGATGACCCTGGCCAAACAATTACTAACGGCATTTCAAGTGAACACAGCTGAATCGCCTGTTCCTTTAAAACCTGAAAATGAAGAAGTTCTTTCAAAAAAGTTAAAAACTGCTGCATAATAAGGGATAGTATCTCACAAAGCATTAATATAATGGTATCAGCTACAGTGCATTCATCCCCTTTAAAAATAACTTTATTTACGGGGGAATCGGAACAGGCAAAAAAACTAGCAGACCTTTTGCAAAAAAAATTCACCTTTGTTCACCCGAGGGATGCAACTGTCGGCCTTGTCTTAGGGGGTGACGGCGTCATGTTAAAAGCAATGCATGACCAAATTAAATTAAGCACTGAACGCCCAAAGAATAATGACACAGCTATTGGCGCCCCCTCAGCAGACCTGTTTAAATTGCCTTTATATGGCATCAATTGTGGGACCATTGGTTTTTTGATGAATGCCGTTGATGAAGAATCACTTAACACCATTGAAGACCTCATTTCACAAGCTGAACAAACACGCCTTGTCCCGCTTAAAGCTATCGTTCGAACGTTAGATGGCCAAAAACAGCTACTACACGGGATCAATGAAATCACTATACTGCGAGAAACGCACCAAGCCAGCCATATAGAAATTTCAATTAACAATGAAGTTGTGATGACGAACCTAGTGGGAGACGGCGTATTATTGTCAACCCCAGCAGGAAGCACTGCTTACAATTATTCAGCAGGCGGGCCGATTTTACCCTTAGGGTCGAAAGCACTGGCTTTAACGGCCCTTAATTCCTACAAACCACGCAGATGGGGCGGTGCCATTTTAGACAATAAAGCCATCGTCAAGTTTAAAGTGTTAGATGCACATCATCGACATACCTCTATCACCGCTGATTGGTTCACCATTTCAAAGGTACAAGAAGTTGAAATTAGGGAGGACACTTCACATGCGTGTCATTTGCTTTTTGACCAAAAACACAATTTGGAAGCACGCATTTTACAACAACAATTCCCACACCAGCATTAACCATAGCCCTATGCAAGGGTCAGGAGGTCAGGAGGTCAGGAGGTTAGAAAGAGTATGATGCATTATTCATCACTTCTACTCCTTGTCCCGCTCAATCATCATCATTGTCGCTATCGCTGCAACTCTCACTATCACTCTCTTGTTCCAAATGCCACCAATCTTTAACACCACTTTTTTTTGCTTTTTTCTTACAGGCAGTACGTTCTCTTAGATTCCGTCTTTGCGCATCCTTCACTTCAATCCCAGAAGCTTGCTTTTGACTCTTCTCCTGTGCAGTAAGCTCGTATTCCAATACGTCTGTATTGTCGTTAAATGACACACTTTTTCGCAGATTAATCCCTCCTCCGCTGCTTAAACTAGCAATGATCTTTTTTCTTCTGCTCTCATGCAGTGCCATTTCATACGGCCCTATAGCATCAACTTGAATACGTATTTTCTGCAATTTATCAACACAAGGAATATAAGGGAATAACAAATCATCTGCACGACTATTTAAAATACCTTCAATCAACACTTTATAATTATTGACGGCAGCATTTTCTAACACAGGCCAGACCTCCTCTGTGCTAAGACGCGGTAAGAAACCTCTCTCTTGCATCTGCTGAATCAAAATTAAATTATTATTAAAATCAGTTTGAATAGCGTTAATCAGTTTAACTATGGATATCTCTCGCATATCAGCAGACATGCTATGACTTGAATCAAGAATCATTTGAATCAAATGAATGTTATTATTTTCTGCACATTTGTACACGAAATCACTTCTTTTGAAACATGTCACTAATTGGTTCCCATATTTTTCTAACAACAGTGTTAACATTCCATCAAAATTATGACGTGAAACATTATCTAATATTCCTATAATTTGGGCTATATTAGACTGATCTATTGTCGCACCAAAAGAATTTAACAAATCAAGGTCGGCAGCAAAAATACGCTCTTTTTCCGCATCGGTAAACTGTTGCTTTTGTAACTTTTTCGCATACCCAGGTTCTGAGCGCTGCTTAATTTGATGCAGCACTGACTGCTCAATTTCTCCAAGATGAGACATGGCTTTGAAAGAGAGAATAAAAAAGTTTCTTTCTGCTTTTGTATCCTTATATAATTGAATTAAGTTATACATATTAAGTAAGTTTAATTTTTCTGACCTTTCAATAATCTGTTGTAATGAATACAACTTTTTTTCTAATATAGCCAGTATCTTGTCATTTCTCTTTCTTGACAAAAGAGGCACCCCTGAACTTGTAGCAATCGCATATGATGACTCATATAGCTCATATAATTCACTCATATCAAATTGAATAGGCCAATACTCTCTATTCAAAGATAAACTGAACACCTTTGTAACAAAATTAGCATTATGTAATGCAACTGAACGCCTGACTATCTCTTTCATGTCATCCACGCTAAATTTTTGCAAAGAACCTGACTGGATCTCTTTTTCAATTTGCATGTCACCATCACGATTGTTTCTTAGAAATATAGCGATTTCTTCATTGCGCTGATCAGCAGTCATGCTGCTATTAATAGTCAATATACTAGGACGGCGATCTATTTCCATAGACACTGCGTATTCATTCAAACCCAGCAATAAGCCTAACAATATAAGTGATTTTTTCATACGATAAATCTTTTATTCAAATTGAACTATATAGTATCATCAATCAAACAAGTTAATAAATGATTTATTTTTACAATCTTAATTATTTATTAATAAAATTACTTTAAAGTAAAACAAAGTCATAAGAAGTAGTTTGATTAATGCTATACCATTTACATGAATTTCAAAAAGCAGCAGCTTTCCCCACACACGAATGGAGCGAGGCCAGTCGTCTCTTTTTAGATGCAACCTATATGAGCCATACACCTGTTGGCAACTATATTTCTGCCACTTATAATATGCTTGAGCGTGCAACGAAAGAATTTGAAAAACCTGCTTTCAATCTACCCACTTTTACCTATCATTGGCACGGTCAAGACTTAACAGGCAATGTAAATGAAGTTGTGGTTTTAGAAAAACCATTTATGAAGCTATTAAAGTTTGAACGCACTAACCAAGAAGGCGCACCTTTTGGGGCCAATCAACCAAAGGTATTGATTGTGGCACCATTATCGGGTCACTATGCGACATTGCTTCGCGACACAGTGCGCACATACCTACCGCATTTCAATGTATATATTACCGACTGGGAAAATGCACGCGATATCCCCCTATCACAAGGGCCATTTCATTTAGAAGATTATACCGATTACATAGTGGAACTCATTCAGCATTTCCACGGCAATATTCACCTGGTGGCTGTGTGTCAGCCTGTCGTCCCGGTTCTCATGGCGACAGCACATTTGGCTGCGCACTATGCAGCTTACCAACCTAAAAGCATGATCTTAATGGGAGGGCCAATTGACACGCGTATTAATCCGGGTAAAGTCAATATATTTGCAAAAGAACATTCCTTTCAGTGGTTCACGAATAACATTATTGACACCGTTCCTTTTCAATATAAAGGTGCTGGTCGTCATGTTTGCCCGGGCTTTATTATGTTAGATGGCTTTATGGCACTCAATATCGATCGACATCAAGATGCTGCTCTTAATTTATTTAAACACCTTATCCAAGGGGATATGGAAACCGTTGAAAACCATAAGATTTTTTATGATGAGTATCGTGCTGTGATGGACATTCCTGGTGAATATTACCTAGATAGCATTGATTTCGTGTTTCAACGTCACCTTTTACCGCAAGGTCAAATGAAATATAAAGGCGAATTTATTGACTTGAAAGCCATTAGACAAACGGCCCTTTTAACCATTGAAGGTGAAAGGGATGATATTTCATGCGTCGGGCAAACCTTTGCAGCGCACGATTTATGCAGTAGTCTTAGCAGTGATAAAAAAGACCACTTCCTACAACACGACGTTGGGCATTACGGTATCTTCAATGGTAAAAGATTCAGACAATTTATTTTCCCTAAAATGAAAAAATTTATTAAGTACCACGACTTATAGATTGTCCCCTACACGCTTACGCACGTGGTGACTTGTCCCTATAAAAATGGCACGCGCATGCGCACAGTCTTCAATTTAAAAACGCCATACAAGCACCCCTTTCACTTAGTCTTGCGGATTCTTTTTGCTATCAATTTTAAAGCCTTCTATAATGAAGAACATTGTCACAAAAAGGAATGTATGTCACATGTCACTTGGTTTTATATCTCAACTTGTTCCAGTTATAAAATCAGGCATTAAATTTTTTTCCATTTTGTTTTTATTTGCCAATTGTGCAATGGCTCAAACGAAAATCATTGCCCGGCCAAATCAAAATAAAGGCTCAACGACTATTGAAGGAACAGCCACAAACCGAAACGCTAAGTTTTTATTTACGGAATGGGAAGATTTATTAAAAGGCGCACATACATTTGATGACCTTTACGCCTTTATCAAAGCAAACCCCAATTGGCCGCGCCTTGATGCTCTTCGCATTAAGGCTGAAAAGTCTTTAGTATTTCAAGATAGCAGCCTCGACCCCAATGATGAAGATTCAAAAAAAAGACTGCAGCGCATCGCAAATTTTTTCAGTGAATACGCCCCCCTGACAGGTGTAGGGCAATTTATATATGCGCGCACTTTGTTAAGCCTACAACTCGTTTTTGAAGCCAAAATTGAATTTCACAAACTCGTCACCAGCTTTAGTATACCTAAAGAGGTTTTTCCCTACATGGTCTCTTATAAAAAATATCTTCCTTTAAAGTGGCTCAACATGCAGGCAAACCATTTATTGTTAATTGCAAACCACAAAGCAATTGATAATCTCTACCCTTATCTTTCCTCTAATGAACAAGAGCGCATTCGTGTAAGACAACAACTGTTAACCTATGATAAGTCGGCCGTATCAAAAGCCTATAAGTTTTTAAATGAATCAAACCATCAGCAAGGTATTCGGCTTTCCTTAATTCGCTATTATTTACATTTTGATACCCCCGACAGCAACGAAAAAGCTTTCGATTTGATACAAAACATTTCTTTTAGCGATGAAAGAATGCACCCGGAACCTTATTGGAAAGTGCGTCATAAACTGGCGCGTGCCCTTATCAACCAAAGGCGCTATCAAGACGCTTACAAAGTTGTGAAATTTCATGGCTATGAAGTCAACGACAAAACAGTTGGAAAGGATTATCGCTGCAGTGAAGATTGTGTCAACGCGATTACCACCACAGCTTGGCTTGGTATTGAATATGGCAATGAGCCGCTTCGTGCCCTTGGGGTATTAAAAGACCTTGAAGGGTATGTCAGTAGCCACATTAGTAAAGCTAGGATTATCTTTTGGACGGCAAAAGCCCATATAGCCATGAGCCAATTGCCCTTGGCATACAAGGTGCTGATAAAAGCAAGTCAATTTCGTTCAACCTTTTATGGACAAGTTGCGCTGTCATATCTGCAATCTGTTGAATTTCAAAACTTTGACAAACTCCTTGCCCATTCAACACCGCCCGTTCAACACAATCTCTTTCCAACAGCTGACATAAGCAAAAAAGAAAGACGGGCTTTTGCAGCCCTCGACTTAGTGCGCGTGATTAAAACAGTGCCTAAAGTTTTACAAGACGAATATGCAGACCATTTTTTTAGCGCCCTTTTACAATTAAATTCAAGTCTTGTTTTCCAACAACTTGTATTCGACTTAGCCAAAGAAAAAAAAGACCTTGCATTTGCTGTCAGGCTTTCAAAAAAGAAACATATGACATTTAGGTTTGTCTACCCGCTTTTAAAAGCTAGCACGCAAAAACAAACAATTAAGAAACTAATGGGTAAGATTAACCAAGATATTTTACAACCCGACCCAAGCTTTTTACCAGCGTTAGTGCATGCGATTATACGCCGTGAAAGCGTCTTTGATGAACGCGCCTTAAGCAGTGCGAATGCAAAAGGAATGATGCAGCTGATCACCCCTACCGCCAACACAGAATCTGGCCAGCTTTCAAAAAACTTTGGCATATCAATAAGCAGGCCAATCAATTTATTTGACCGTAACACAAACATTCTCTTAGGCATGTCTCACCTTATTACTCTCATTAAGGAATTTGACTACAATCTCGTTATGGCAATTGCTGCCTATAATGCTGGCCCTGCCCCCATTAAGAAATGGACACAAAATTTTGGCCACCCCAACCGCGCTGATATAGACATCATCAACTGGATAGAATCTATCCCCTATTGGGAAACCAGAAACTATGTCCAACGTGTGCTTGAGTCCTTTATGGTGTATCAGCAAATTTTAGCAGAACAAGAGCGTGTGCACTTCACACCAGATGTTATGGCACAAATTTCAAAACCTTTAAATAAGTAACATATCTTCAAGAACCTTTTTATAGATTTAAAATTGGTAAAATTTATATAAATTTTGATGCAAATTCATGATAAGATGGATTTCATCCTGATCACCCATCAGATCAACCTATCACACACTTTATAAGGAATACACCACAATATAAAGTTACTATTAAAGGAGACTTCTCTTATGAAAAAACAACATCTTAAATCTTTAGCTATCCTTTTAGCCACTTCAAGCGCACTTAGTGTAGATGCGAACAGTGCTTCTTTAACCTACAGCATTAACGCAGAAGCAAAGTCATATGCAAGTGTAGGCCGCATTACAACAACAACAACCCAAACCGTGCAAACACCAGGCGAAGGAACACTGTATTGGGACATGGCACAAGCAGACATTAAAGGGCCAGTGTATTTAGAAAAAGGCACACACGAATTTAATGACGCAAAATCATTTGGTGGTGGTAATAATGACAAGAATGTACTGACAGTTAAAGATGCTACTCTTAAATGCAGTGACAAAAATAATGTAGAACAGATTAATCTTACACAAAATATTAATGCAAAAGGAAGTTCCCTCAAACTTGCATTGCCAGGGCATTTTATATTTACATCTAATGGTACAATCACCAATGCAAACAAAAGTGGAAACACAACAAATCCAATTACTTTTGATGTCAGCACAGACAGCACAGTCATCAGACCCGCTGTTAAATTAAAAGGCCCTTACAAAGGTTCTGGAAGTGACAGATTAGTTGTTGGCGCATATTGTGATGTGTACGCAAACGGCCTTGACAAAGTCAATAGCTATGCTGGCAGCATTCCAAAATTTGCCACTTTGAAACCAGATGCAAAACTATACACAACATCAAGTGGGGCAGCACCTGAAATTACGTTTGCAACGTCTTAAATAGTATTTATCATTTTAAGCCGGTCACTAGGCCGGCTTTTTCATAACTTCCAACAGCTTTAAGTACTTTTTCAATCCTCCATACCTTTAAATATCAGCAATCACAATTCTTTAGCAATAGCTTTTTTCCACTAGAATGGGCCTGCTTCTTTTATTAGACGATCCCTTGCATCTTTATCAAGATAGTCTAATAACCATTTAACTTGTGAAGATTTTCTATATTGGCCAATGTATTCGAATATCTTTGCATAACGCATATGGTCTTCTTTTGAGAGTGAAGATAGGAATGGAACAGGTGCTGCACCCGCTTTCATATTATATGCTGTTAAGAGA
This sequence comes from uncultured Verrucomicrobiales bacterium, assembly GCA_964478775.1. Lineage (GTDB taxonomy): Bacteria > Pseudomonadota > Alphaproteobacteria > Paracaedibacterales > CAIOTO01 > PNMQ01. The sequence continues at coordinate 35,280 of CAYZJC010000008.1, forward strand.
GGGGTGATTGTTTCAAACTGACTCGACAATGAAACTTGCACACTATTCCAAGGTGAAACAGCTGAAAACAAACACAATGCAGACACACTTAAAAACCATAGTTTTATTACATTTTTATGTTTACACACAATAAGTAATACGGACAAAATTGTAAGTGCTATCAAAATAACACACAACATATAACGGGCTTGCGTGAAGCCATAGTCATGGATACGGCGCCAAACCGCAACCAACATCAGCCCCAATAATGGAACAAGGGCATAACCAAGGTAACTTTTAAAAGTGTTTGTATAGGCATTAAACACCATTTTCGTGTTGTTGAGCATAACATAAATGCTAGATACTGCAAAACCTGCAACACATAAATACATCACAACTCTGCCTCTGGGGAGTTCCCATTTCAAAGCGATTGAGATAATATAAACATACAACACAAATATATAAATTGATGTTAATGGAATCAATAAATATTCCATAAAAAATTGAATAGTTTTTAAATTTTCAAATTGATAAGGAATAAATCCATTCATCTTAAGTTGCGTCCCTTGTTCCCGTTCTTCAAGAGAAGGTATGCCAGTGAGCAGCAACAAAGGAAAAACAATCCAGCCACAAAACGAATACCACATTGCAAAATTCCAATGAGTCCCAAAGAGATATTCAATCATAAGATTGATTGCTAAACTCCCACTTGCAAGAGTCAATATTGCGACAAGGCTCATGAAAGCATGACTGACCAGCAGGAGTTGATAAGTCCATAATTGGTTTTGTTCGGTTTGCTGACCAACAAATGGCAAGACGAGCAGTAAAAATAAAAAGCTGAAAGCCAACCACTGCGTTTGACTAAAAACATCCTCACAAACAATCATAAAAAAGGATATTAAACTTACCATCAAAAGGTTAGCAAATAATTTCACTATATGACGCATGTAAGGGGTTTTAAACCTTTGTATCAGCACTTGCTTGACAGTCATTTTTTCAAATAACAACCCAAACACAAGTTGCAATAACAGTAAGGTTGCAAAAACCCTTTCCCCCAGGCCAAACATCATGTTACCAATAGGCAAAAAATTATTTTGCAAAGCAAACATGGCAATGCACATTAAAATTGCCAAGGGAAAACGTTTGCATATCTGTAACAAAGGGATGAGAAAAGTTTTTTGATCTGTCATGACAACTTCAAGTTTCATTGTTAAAGTGATGCACTTTAACAATAAATGATTTAAATAAAATGATCAATCATAATAACAAGGAAAATAAAAAACAAATACCAAATAGAAGAAAAGAATAAGGCTCTATTCGTTGTTTTACCATAATATACACGGTAGGCTTGTATTAAAAAATAAAGGCCTAAAATTGTGGCGCCACTTGTGTAAAACAAAGTGTGGGGTGTGACATAGCCAAAGCCTATGGTGCAAGCGATTGTCAACAACGTATAGCGCATAATATTTTTATGGGTCATCAGTGTGCCATGAATGGTGGGGTACATTGGAAACCCTGCACTGGCATAGTCTTCTTGTTGGTCAATGCAAAGGGCCCAAAAGTGAGCAGGTGTCCAAAAGAAAATAATTAAAAAGAGCATCCATGCCGTAACAGATGTATCACCCGTTACGCACGCCCAGCCTATAACTGGTGGTAATGCACCAGACGCCCCGCCAATTACAATATTTTGTGGGGTTCTAGGTTTTAGGTACAGCGTATAGACAAAAACATAGCTAATAATTGTTATCGCAAGGAGGAACGCTGCAAACCAATTACTTGCAAGCCCCAACATCATCACGGAAAATATGGCCAGCACACTACCAAAAGCAAGGGCAGAATTGGGGTCAATCTTACCTGCTGGCAAGGGTCTGTTTTGGGTGCGCTTCATTAAGGTGTCACGGTGAATTTCACACCACATATTCAAACAACCAGAAGCCCCTGCCCCCATCGCAATGCAAAAGATTGATAGTGTCTTTAAATACCAGTGCATATTTCCAGGCGCAATCAACATCCCACAAAATGCTGTGAAGATTGATAGGGACATCACCCTTGGTTTAAGTAACTGCCAGAATTCTTTGGGATGCGTATCATACGATACCACGTTGAGTGTAGCCATTGACTTTTATCTAACCTTTGATAACGTAAACGTAACTTTAGTCGACCATTTTAGGCTGTTCTTCGAAAGAATGGAAGGCCGGAGGTGATGGCAATGTCCATTCAAAAGTCTTGGCCCCCTCACCCCATGGGTTTTGAGGGCATTTCTTTTTATCTATAAAGATTCGAATCGCCATGTAGAAGAAAATAAGCGTTGAAGCACCGGTGATAAAGGCCCCAATGGAAGATAAGTAATTCCAAAAGGAAAAAGCATCAGGATAATCAGGAATACGCCTTGGCATACCAGCTAAACCACTAAAGTGCATTGGGAAGAATAATATATTTACACCAATAAACAAACTGTAAAAGTGAAATTTGCCAAGCCATTCTTTATATTGATAGCCAGTCATCTTACCTATCCAGTAGTAAAAACCACCAAACAACCCAAATAGTGCGCCCATAGATAACACATAATGGAAATGTGCCACAACATAGTAGGTGTCATGTAACACTTGGTTGACTTCACCGTTTGCTAAGACAACGCCGGTTAGACCGCCCAAAGTAAACAAGAAGACAAAGCCTACAGCAAATAACATTGGGGTTTTAAATTCAATAGAACCACCCCACATGGTAGCAATCCAGCTAAATACTTTAATGCCCGTTGGAACGGCAATCAGCAGTGTTGCAATTGTAAAATAGGTTCTTGTATTGGCGTCAAGGCCGACTGTAAACATATGGTGGGCCCATACGATAAAACCTAATGCACCAATACCAGCCATCGCATACGCCATGCCTAAATAACCAAACACAGGCTTTTTTGCAAAAGTTGAAATGACTTGGCTAATAATACCAAAGGCAGGAAGAATGATAATATACACTTCTGGGTGCCCAAAAAACCAAAACAAGTGTTGGAACAAGACTGGGTCGCCGCCGCCAGCAGGGTCAAAGAAGGTTGTTCCAAAGTTGCGGTCTGTTAACAACATCGTGATACCGCCTGCAAGTACTGGCACCGAAAGCAAAAGCAAGAAAGATGTCACCAGCATTGACCACACGAACAATGGCATTTTATGAAATGTCATACCGGGGGTGCGCATATTGAAAATGGTTGTAATAAAATTAATGGAACCCAAAATGGATGATGCACCCGCAAGGTGTAAAGCCAACAACATAAAGTCAACCGCAGGCCCATTATGACCAATCAATGAACTTAAAGGGGGGTAAAATGTCCACCCTGTGCCAGCGCCACTCCCTACAACCATAGACAATATCAACAAAAGCAAAGCAGGGATCATTAACCAAAAACTAATGTTATTCAGCCTTGGAAAAGCCATATCAGGTGCACCGATTAAAATAGGAACGAACCAGTTACCAAACCCACCAATTAAGGCTGGCATCACCATAAAGAAAATCATTAAAAATCCGTGCCCTGTAATGGCAACGTTATAAGCTTGACCAGTTAAAATTTCACTGCCTGGGTGCATTAACTGCCAACGAATTAACATAGATAACCCACCACCTAATAGGCCACCAATGACAGCGTACCACATATATAACGTGCCAATATCTTTATGGTTCGTTGAAAACAACCATCTGCGCCACCCTGTGGGAATTGCGTGCGCATGTGCATGTATAGCAGGTGATGTTGCGTTATTCATTATCTTGAGTATCCTTATCACAATTTGTGGTTTCATTCTGGCAATTTATTTAAAGTTTGTCAATTTTACAAACAATTACCATACATTCCAAGTTATTGCTAATGTGTTAATGGGCAGCTTGCTTTTGCGCTTTCCATTCCTTGAATTTTTCTTTGCTCACAACTTCAATAGCAATTGGCATATACCCATGTTTAATCCCACACAGTTCTGAACATTGCCCATAGTAGACACCTTCTTTTTTAATACGAAACCATGTTTCATTCATACGGCCTGGCACAGCATCTTTTTTAATACCTAATGCTGGCACTGCAAAGCTATGTAATACGTCACCCGCTGTAATCAACAATTGAACTGTTGTATTAACAGGCACGACCACACGGTTATCAACCTCAAGCAAGCGAAGCTGCCCTGGCTTTAAGTCTTTATCTTCAATCATATTACTATCAAAACTGAGGGTTTTTTCATTTTGTGCAGGGTATTCATATGTCCAATACCATTGCTTACCAATCACTTTAACTGTCATCTCAGGGTTTTGTGGTTTTTCCATTTCTAAAATGAGTTTAACAGACGGCACCATAATAATGATAACAGCAATCACGGGAAAAAGTGTCCACACAATTTCAAGCGGCGTATTATGCGTCACCTTTGAAGGAATTGGATTCTTGGAGGCCCTATAGCGGTACACAACATAAATTAATAGCCCTGTGACAAAAACAGCAATGAGTGCAATAATGACCAACAACATGTTATGCATACTCACAAGGCCTTCCATCATTGGTGTTGCTGCTTCTTGCAAATTCATTTGAAAACGGTGGGGTTGGCCCATAGGTGCTGCTGTGGGTGAACTGCTTGCAAATGCTATTTGACCCATTATTATTTGACAAAGGGCAAACACTGCACTTAGACTTAGCAGACTCTTTCTTGCTATCTTCATCATATGTCGCACATTCCTTGTTAATCTCTTTTTCATTTTAAAGCACCTCATTTACCGTAAGCATTGCATTCTTGCACTTGCAGCATTTCATTGACTATCGTTTCTATATGGGGAGTCATCATTCCCTCACCAAGATCCGGACTTTTTGATAACATGACAAGTGGAAAACCAAATGTCGCAGCACGTAATAGTGTACCGTATCTTTGCGTTAAGTCCAAGCGTGTCACAATCACTGATGACGCCCCAACCTTTGCATAAGCATTCATCATTTCATCTAGCTCAAAGGGGTTTTTATCGGCAGGCACAACCAGCGTCAATGGCAGCTGTGTTTTTTCATGTAAGGCTTCAAGGTAAGCATAGTCTTTAGGGTTTAATACATTTAAAGCTGGTGTGTCGATGAGTAAAATTTCATCACTCTTTCGCTTGGCAATTGATTTATGCCCTATTTGTAAAGGAACGCCTAACGCTGCTAAATATGCTTCTAATTGGGCTGCACCTGTAGACTTGACAATATCAAGTGTGACAGCTTTTATTTTTTTACCCCGGGCAATCAGCATCGCTGCTATTTTTGCAAAACACACTGTTTTCCCTGAACCTGGCCCACCTACAAAAACAATTGTCTTAATTTCATCTAATGAACGAAGCCATAAGGGGTCGTAAGCAATTACCCTTTCTAGGGCTTGGTCAATGCGTATGGGGGTTTTAGTTAAATCTTGGTTCAATTCCAACAGCCATTGTTCTGCCAGGTGTTCCCCCAGTTGGTGGTAATTTACCAAATCGCAAACGGTTGTGATAGCCGTCAAGGGGTCTTGAAAACAATTTATTGGTGTGGCTTCATCGCTGTTATACGATAATGCATCTTCACCCCTTGTAACACTTGGTTGAGGCCTGGATTGAGGAAAAGGTTTACTGTTTAAGCGTGTGATCGTGGTTGGCACATCTAAGCGAACAGTTTGATTTTCTGTTTGTTTTGCGGGGGCTGTGTCAGCACGCCTTGCCCATACCGGCAGGGTCGCTTCCTTCTTGGGATCAATCGCTTTTTCATATTCTTGTGCACTTGCTGTGCGCACATAAAGCGTCACCTCACCAAGGCGTTCCTCTTTATCAACAATAAGAGCATCTTCCCCATACTGCTGTTTGACAGCAGCCATAGCTAAAGACATTGTTTTTGCGCTCACAGCAATATCATTCTTCATCTTAACACATCCATTCAAGACGACTTAATTTAAGCTGCAGGGCTAGGCACAAAGCCCCACCAATAAATTGACACAAATAAGAATAACCACACAACGTCAACAAAGTGCCAATACCAAGCAGCTGCTTCAAATCCTACGAGGTGAGTGGGTGTAAATTCACTATTACGGCCACGAAAGTAGCACACCAATATCATTAAAGTTCCCACAATAACGTGTGCACCATGAAACCCTGTTGCCATATAAAAAGATGATGGATAAATACCGTCCTTTAAAGCAAAAGAAGCATGGTGATATTCAAGGCCTTGCACAAAACTAAAGATAACACCTAAGGCGACCGTTAGCATTAAACCATTGAGCATATCTTTCTTGTTATTGTCTAACAAAGAATGGTGCGCCCAGGTAATGGTCGTACCAGACAATAATAACAATAACGTGTTGAGGTATGGCAAACCAAAGGGGTCTAAAGTAATGATACCCTTAGGCGGCCACATGAAACCAGTTGCTTCATTTGGTGACATCGCACTGTGAAAATACCCCCAAAAAAAGGCCACAAACAGCATCATTTCAGATGCAATAAAAAGCCCCATGCCAATTTTTAAGCCATTTTGAACTTCTTTAGTGTGCACACCTGGTGTATTTGATTCCTTGATGATATCGCGAAACCAGCCAACAGCGCACCCAACTAACATTAAAAGCCCAATGAAAAATACAACCTTTGAAATGTGATGCATAAATAATACGCCGCCAATGGCTAAGACTAAAAGCGACAAAGACGTTAGCATAGGCCAAGGGCTTGGGTCTACCAAATGAAAGGGGTGACCTTGCGCTGCATGCTCAACATTGTGCGGAGCGTTCTTATCTTCAATTTCTTTTCCTGACATTTTGGCCATCACTCTTCTTCATATTTTTTATCTGTAACAATTGTAAATTTAATTTAATTTTTTCGCAATCATTTCTAAATCAAAGAAGACAAGAGCAATCACGATAAAATGACGCTTAAAAACCACTTAGTTCAGACATTTCACATTTCCATCCACCACTGAAACACGCTTGCACAATTGGTTTTGTTCATTGTAAACTTCAACAACACCGTCATTGTCTTTAAACCCAATATCTAAGGTTGATTGCACAAAATCTGAACCGCCAGAGGTCTTTGGGCAAGTTGCGCTTAACTTATAAGACTTTGTCTCTTTACTTTTGACTTCCAAATTAAAGTCTTTACAAATCGTAGTGATGTCATAAGCAGGATTAGCAGAAAAAATCTTTAACCAAGACGTAATTTTAAGCTGACCGTCATCATTGTAAACATCAATAAGTGGAACACCATTTTCATCTTCAAGGCCAAATTGCCCATCTTTTCCAACAATATTCACCACAACAGAAGATTCCTTATTTACTTTTTGTAAGGATGCACACGTTGCGCTTACGGTATATGAAAATGGTGTTGTCCCTTGTGTAAGCTTTATAGAATTTCGCATACACATTTGTGGGTTAAATATAGATAACTTTCTTGCAACAAGGGTATCAATATCAGGGACTTGCGCATAAATAGGGACCAATTTCTTTTCTTGAAACAAGATTTCTTTAATTTGTCTACCATCTACATCAGCAACTCTATAGCGCCCATTTTGACCTTGAAGACTAACAAACAATTGTACAGGAACAAAGCCAGCTTGGTGGTCATAACAACTTGCTGAAATCTTGTACCCAGATTCCCCGTCAGTATAATCTAATGCTATACTGCTGCAGCTTTTTAAAAAATCAAAATTACGACTCATAAGATGAAAAAGAGTCGGTGTATTGGTGTATGGGTTAGGCCCAGATACACCTAAGGCCGCATTATTTTTTGCCAATTCCATATTTTGCTTAGAACCATAACTTTTACCAAAAACAGAAGGGGTTTTAAATACCGACTGCATTAAAGGGGCATCAAGTGATTCCTCATCATGAGGCACCCTTGACTTCATTCCATTGACACCATACTCTAGTTGCAACATACCATTAAGATTAGAAATATTGGTCACAACCTGACCATCTGAATCGTATATATTGTATAAAGGTGATTGATTCATAGTTAAGGTAATGACAGAAATATAAGGATAACCAAACCCCATGTCACAGGTCGCTTGCAGTGTATAAAATGTTTTTGAGGTAATGGCTGCAGCATCTAATGCAGAACCTGCTTGTGGTTCAAAGCTCAGCGCCCCGCAAGATGAAACCAAAAAGGCCTGTGGTCTTGCCATTAAATCTTTCAATGTTTTTTTTGTTCTGTCTTGACTTGCAAGTATTAATGTAAACAACTTAGGATCTTTTACCACAATAAGATCTTTCACATCTTGATTTTGACTGTCAGTGATTTTAAAATTACCCGGCATCCCTGTTATGACAAGCGGCAACGTAAGGGGTACAGTTGACTGATAGTTACCTGCCAAAACTGGGTTTCCATCATTATAAACAACGGCTTTTACAATATAGGTACTGGGCTTACTAGGGTCAGGGGAAATTTCCACAGATTTTGCAAAATTTAAAAAACTCATTTTATTTTGCACAAACACATCAACACGTGGTGTTAAAGCAGGATTCAGAGCGGGCTGTGCTTGTTCAGTGCGTGCTGAGGGCGGCATAGATAGCTGGTTTTGATTAGCCATAGGTAGTGCAGGTGCAGGGTCACCAACAAATGAAACAGCTCCAGGTTCTTGCACAACAGAAGAGGCGGCTGGCTGAGAGATAAGCTGCGCTGATATTCCAGCACTAGCTACAGCAACAGTTGACGCACTATTCTTTGCTATGTTTGAAACTGATTTTGTCCCTGATTTAACTGATTTTGTCCCTGACTTCACAACGCCACACCATGCATGAGGTGCGGAAAAGTGAAAAAACAAAACAGATACCAGACTAATTTTCAAAATTAATTTCATACTTGGTTTACTAAAATATTTCTTTTTGTTCATAATGAAAATCAGTTTCATGCGTTGTCTCGTACCCTTATCTTGTGCATCACTAATCACACGTCTAGCTTTGCACTTACTTATTTTCTTTTTTAAACCCTAATAATTTTTTTGCAAAATTTAAAATCTTTTCTTCTAGCTCTTTAATGCGGCTTACCTTTTTTTGCTGCTCTTCCTTGGCTTCAGATAGTTTTGCATTCACACTTTCACGTTCAGCAATAGTGCGGGCAATCAATGTATGGAATTTGTCATTGTGTTCAAAGATAGGCAATAAGGCTTGTGCCGGCACTTCATACACAACAAGTTTTGAAGCTGCCACAACAGTTGCAGACCTTGGCGCACCTGTTAACATTGACATTTCGCCAAAGAAGTCTTCAGGTATCAATACAGCCACTTGCTTTTCTTCCCCATTATCAAACCTAATTTTAATGCGCAAATACCCTTCTTTGACGATGAATAAAGACTGCCCTTCATCACCTTGTGCACAAATAATATCATCCTTATTGAAAGTTTTTACCGTAATTTGTGTAGCAATGGTTTCAAGGTCTTGCGATGTTAATGAGGCAAAAATATCAATGCGACCAAGAGCTTGAACCATATTGGTTTGATCATCCTTTAAAATAGCATTGTGCATCACCGTTTGTGCATCAGCACCATTTGTCAATCTAGCAATCATCGCGTCATTAAATTCTGCACGTGTACTAAAAGAAATGTTTTCTGAACGCAAAAATCTAAATATATATGAATTAATAAGATGTCGCGCTTTTCCAGGTGCTATTTGGTCTGGGCGAAGCCAATACTTAATTTTGTATTGCACACCTTCAAGTGTTGTTTTATCAAGACGACATTTATAGTCCCATATCTTACCATTAGCACTGACAGCATCTAAAGCAAAAGTAATAATATCCATCACCCTCTTTTCATTGTATTTATAGGGAATAGTAAATGTATTTTCAAATTCCGCATCAACTGTCGGGTGACTTAAATTCGTGACAATGGTAGAGCTAAAGACATTATTCGGGATATGATAAATTTTATTTTCTGTTGCTTGTACGCTTACCACACGCCAATTCATTTGAATAATAGCCCCTACAAGGTCTAGACCATTGTGCCTAATATGAACCCAGTCCCCCATTTGAAAGGATTTGTCCATATCAATTGAGACACCAATAAAGACGTCCATAATCATACGTTGCAAACCAAAACCCAAAACCACACCAACAGCACCTGTTGCAGCAAAGGCTTTGTCCATATCTAGCCCAAAGATGGCACTAAATATCACATACGCACAAGACACATAAATCAGAAAGTTAATAATGCTGACAAGCAGGGAAGAAAGCTTAATCTTTTTACGTTTTGGTAGGTAATAGTCCCAAATTAAATTGCGTAGAATTTGTGTTGTCTGCACCGTGACGAGCACAATCACGACTGCTAGTATCATTTCATCAAAGGTATATGACTTTCCGCCAAACCGCGTTACAGGCATGCCATCCAAATTTGGACTTAGTCTTACACCAAAATATGTCCCCAGGAAAAGACAAATTTTTGCAAATGCAATAGCAATGTTGCGTGTATTTAATTTTGGATCATAAAAAATCATTTTTTGGCCTTAAAATGATAATGTCAATATATTTTTCTTATTCCATAGTAAAATCAAAACCTAAACAAATGATTAACGCGCATTAAATATGGTGACGGACTAGGGGGGGGGGGGGGTTTTTAAAATGGAATTTGCCAGCGGGCCA
>CAYZJC010000008.1:45840-52821 GCA_964478775.1 uncultured Verrucomicrobiales bacterium
CCCCCCCCGCCGCGCCGCGCCCGGCCGGGGCGGGGGGCGCGCCCCCATAGAAAATCGAAGTTGCAGCAGCTCCCTCAGCAAGATGATAAAGTGAATGTGATGACTATTTTTCCTTATGATGAAAAGTTGGGATTTGAAGTCTTTATCATTGAATTATTGCCTGGTTGTACACACCTTTCACCTCCACACCAACAAGGTGTTATAGAACATGTCATTCCTGTGCTGGGCTCCATTGAAGTACTTGTCAATAAAGAATGGAAAGCCGTTAATGAACATGAGGGGCTCAGTTTTGATGCGGCACTTCCCCATGGGTATCGCAATCTTTCTCATCAACCGGCGGTCTTTCATGATATCATTCATTATACGAGACAAACTTAGCCTCATTTTATCACTGAAGACTTTTTAGTCTTAATTTAATTGACAATCGATACTAATCTGTATACACTGCTACAGTATACAGACTATGAGGTATGAATAATGTTGTCCCACTACATTCCAATATGCAATGCTATTGTACAATTGATGGATCCTTTAGTGGAGATTGTCATTCATGATATTGCTGAAGGCAGTATCACTTATATACATGGCAAGCTTTCTAAGCGCAAAATAGCAGACGCGAGTTTAATTGATCCAGAAGGACTCAATAACTTAGACCAAATAGTCTATCCAAAGGTTAACTTTGATGGCCGGCTTGTCAAATCTATCTCAGTAATACTGGAAGACAAATATCTCTTATGCATCAATTGCGATATTTCAATATTCAACAAGATGCAAGAGTTAAGTAACGCCTTACTTCAAATGGGTAATCAGCCTCAGTCACTTTTTACGAATGACTGGCAAGAAAAATTGCATGTCAGCATTCATTCTTATTTGCAAAATCATAATCTGTCATTCGACCATTTGTCTCAAAATGACAAAAAAACTTTGACTAAGCATTTATTTGCTCTTGGAGCATTTCAGGAGAAAAATGCAGCAGATTATGTAGCGAAAGTCTTAGGCTTAGGCAGAGCGACTGTTTTTAAATATTTAAAAGAATGGAGGAATCAATGAACATTTTTAAATTAGAGGAATACCTTACAAAATACGAATTTTCGGCTAAATACTTGTTATGTTGCTCGGATGCTGAAAGCTTTACGATGTCAGAAATAATAGATATGGCGGCACCGGAAGATAAAAGACTTTGGGACGAATTAGCGCTGAGATATACAGAACCTTACGGTCACCCATTATTAAGAAAACAAATAGCTAATTTGTATTCAGGTCTATCAGACGAAAATATCTTATGTTTTGCTGGCGCTGAAGAAGGAATATTTTGCGCTCTTAGCGCTTTAATTGAAGCGCATGACCACGTGATTGTGCTAACTCCGTGCTACCAATCACTCCTTGAAATTCCAAAGTCCAAAGGTGCAGAGATAACTGAAATAAAGCTAAAAGAAGAAATGAATTGGCGCATTGACCTGCAATCAATTCAAAGAGAAATCAAACCCAATACCAAGTCTATTGTCATTAATTTTCCTCATAATCCTACCGGTCAGATTATTGAGGAAGATGAACTGAAAGGTTTGATAGACATATGTGAATCCAATGGTATTTGGCTGTTTTCTGATGAGGTGTACAGGCTGCTTGGCAATCCTGAGCTGCCTTGGGCTTCTCCTGCTACATGCCTATATGATAAAGCATTGTCTCTTGGTGTAATGAGCAAAGCCTTTGGCATGGCTGGTCTCAGGATTGGTTGGATTGCTTGCAAAGACAAGGAGGTGATTTATAAGATGAAACTTATGAAAGACTATCTCTCGATATGCAATAGTGCGCCCGCTGAGATCCTTTCTATGATTGCCTTAAATAATAGGGAGGAGATCTTGGAACGGAACAATAAAATCGTTGCTGATAATCTCAAGTTCCTCGATGAATTTTTCTTAGAATACAACCATCTTTTTGAGTGGGTACGTCCACAGGGAGGTTGTGTGGGCTTTGTTCAATATAAAGGAACAGGAACTGTTGAAGCCTTTTGTGAAAGACTTATGAGTGCGCAAAATGTGTTACTATTACCAGAATCTGTTTATGACTATAACGGTAATTATTTTCGTATAGGCTTTGGTCGTAAAAATATGCCGGAGTGCCTTAGTCAATTAAAAGAGTTTTTGCAGCATGAAAACATTTAGTGTCAACGCAAATTAGAAATGTCCTCTTTTGTGCAAATGTTGTCAGAAATACACTTTTAGTACGCGTATCAGTTTAATGCTCCATGCGCGTCATATACCCAAGTGCAACCAATTTTTTTAATGATTTTGAAGCATTGCATTCACTATACCTCTTGCATACATAATCATGCAAAAAACTATATCATACAACGGACTCTATACTCTCTTTTATAGCTTTCGGAAATTGCTATGATCTCTTCTCTCTGATTTTAAGGGCACTTCTAAAAAATGTTTTGTATACTTTACCAAAACCACATTTTAAATCCTGACCTAAAAGCCAAAACTCCTAAAGTATGACAGGCTCTAAATCAGTGAGAAGAGATATTTTTTTATTTATGATCCAAAGCCATAATTGTGATGAGAATCAAATCTTGAATTATGGCGTCTACCACCCCCACCATGATGATGTCTGGATGAGTTTTCTCCTAAATTAAATACCATTGCACAACTTGTCAAAGAGCAAATTCCCCCCATAATTGTAAAAGCAATTCCGAACCCTTGTTCAACGCAGCCGTCACCAATACATTCATGTTTTGTGCATCCATGCTCATTAGGATGACCATGTCTGTGATACTGACCATTACTGTAATCATCGTCATAGTATTCATCATCATCTGTGCAGGTTGTTTCATAAGATTCATATGACACATTATGATTAACGTTTGCATCCCAAATCATCACAGCACCTCCAACAATAAAAGCGGTTCCCGTAGCAAAAATGAGAAATTCAGGTGTTTGAATGGTTTCAATAATACACTTTCCTGTACCCCATACACACTGCGATAAAGGATTCACTGTAGATTGTGTACGTGTGAGCATTGAAGAAACCCACCCAGACGAAGATACTGGTTGAAAAGCAGTTGATGAGGATGCTTGTGCAGCTAACAATGTGCTGCTAGTTCTTTCAGACGAAACGATAGTACTGCTTGTTGGGATATTCATCTCAATATCGTTTTCCATTTCTTCTGCGCTTTGAGCCTCTGTTGCCAGCAAAAAGGGCAAAGCGATCATCAGGGTTTTATATATGTTTTGTTTAAAAATAGACATTTTAAATACAATTTTCCTTTTTATAGATTTATTTTAATATCAAAGAATATTACTTTTAACATAGCCGTCTATATATATCAATAATAAAAAAAAGATTGTACTTACCTTAAAAAAAAGATAGCCTAATTTCACAATACAACTACTTAACAATCAGTATGATTATCTTTATGACACATCGTTCAATTTCCCGCGTCATGATCAAAATCTCAGGTGAAGCACTGGCTTCAACCTGCCCCATTAAAGAGGGAAAAAGTTATGGTATTTGCCAGGACATGCTGCATAAAATCGCCAATGACATACAATCTCTTTATGAAATGAATATTGGCATTACAATTGTTGTAGGGGGCGGCAATATTTATAGAGGCGTTCATGGGGTCACAAAGCACAACATGAACAGAACCACCTCTGACCATATGGGGATGCTTGCAACAGTTATTAATGGGCTAGCTCTACACAATGCTATTCAATGTATTGGGCTTCCTTGCAGACTAATGACCGCAATTCCAATGGACACAGTCGCACAACCTTTCACACGCGGCAGAGCTATTCGCAATTTAGAAAAAGGTAGAATTGTGATATTTGCTGCAGGAACTGGAAACCCTTATTTCACAACTGATACAGCAGCAGCCCTTCGTGCGGCAGAAATGAGCTGTGACTTATTACTAAAAGCAACAAAGGTACATGGCGTGTACGACAAAGACCCCATGAAACATAAAGATGCCAAGCTTTTTCGTGAAATTTCTTATGATGAAGTCATTGAAAACAAACTTAAGGTGATGGACGCAACCGCCCTCACCCTTGCACATGAAAACAATTTACCTATTCGTGTTTTTTCCATATACGCAGAAAATTGTTTTGCCAATGTGATTAAAGAACTTGGTGAATTTACAAAAATTTTCTAATATGTAACCAGAAAACAAAACTTTCACAACAATCAGGAAAAAAATTATGTCAAAAAGAGACGCAAGACTTACCCCTTATGAAACACGTATGACAGGCGCTATGGAATCACTCACACGTGAATTTTCAGGCATTCGTGTGGGAAGAGCCTCCCCTAACCTTTTAGACCCTGTCAAAGTAGACGCTTATGGTTCTTTAATGCCCCTTAACCAAGTCGGAACGGTTTCTGTGCCTGAGGCACGTTTAATGGTGGTACAAGTATGGGATAAAGGGCTTGTCAAAAGCGTTGAAAAAGCCATTCGCGATGCGGGCCTTGGTGTTGACCCAGCTGCTGATGGTCAAAATGTGCGCGTTCCTATTCCAGCCCTCAACGAACAACGTCGTCAAGAACTTGCAAAGCTCGCTGGCAAATATGCTGAAGATGCAAAGATAAGCGTTCGCGGAATTAGACGTGATGCCATGGAAGCACTTAAAAAAATGGAAAAAGATAAACTCATTTCTGAAGATGAACATCACCGTTTATCAGACGAAGTGCAAGAAATAACAGACGCCTTTATTAAAAAAGTGGATGAACAATTAAGCACAAAACAAAAAGAAATAACAAGCGTATAAATCATAGATTTGTTTTCATTTAACATTTTACGAAAGAAGATTTGCGATGTGGGTTTTGGTCAACAGAAGCTTAATGGAAGAAAAAGCAACAACTTTACAATGCCTCAATCGCGGTCTTCAAGTAGGCGATAGTGTTTTCACCACCATAAGGGCACAAGATGGTAAGCTTTTATTCTGGCCTCAACACGTTGAACGCCTCACAAAAGACGCCCATACATTTGGCCTTACTTTTAATTCTCAAGGCTTATATGAGGCTATTCAACATCTACTTGAACATGAAAACCTCACACAAGGGTTAACGCGTGTGAGAATTACCCTTACGCGTACAAGTGAATATCGTGGCATTAGGTTAACAGGAACAGAAGAAGCTCTTGAAATCATTTCAGCCACCCCCATTACCCCACGCAACTCAAATGTGCATGTCATTATATCGAACTGGAAATGCAACCCAAATCTTACACTCTCTATGACAAAGCACAATGGTTATCAAGCTAATCAATTGGCCTTAATGGAAGCGGTTGCACAAGGTTTTGATGATGCCTTGCTTATCAATCATGCCGGGAATATTGTAAGCGGAACATGCGCCAACATTTTTGTTCGCTTAAAGGGGGAAACGCATTGGAAGACCCCTAGATTACAAGAAGGGGCGCTACCAGGCATTATAAGACACTATCTGCTTTCACAAGATAATGTTCATGAAGGCACCATCACACCCCATAACATTCAAAACATTGAAGCCGCTTTTTTAACCAATAGTGTTTTGGGTTTAAATATTATTGGCAAACTTAATGATCAGCCCCTAGATATCAACCCAGCAAATTTCCCACAAATTAATTGGCCAACGGCAATATAGACCATATAACAAAACCAGACAACAAGCGATACTTACCCACTTATTAATCTGGTTTTATATATTCACTAACAATTAACCTTGTTATTTACTTGCAATGCCAGTTGTGGTTGCGGTTGTAGTTGTAGCTACATTTGCAGCTGTTGATACGCCCACTTTTGTTTCAACCGTTGTTAAACGGGTCTTGACAGTTTCAGCTGTAATCCCTTTTGCAACAGGAATCGCTGTATTCGTCGTTGCGGTTGCAGACTGCATTGTGCCCATACCCGCTACAGCTGTTGCTGTCACTTTAGGCATTTGCGCTGCTTTTGTTTCAACAGCAGTTAATCTTACGGGAATATCCTGCATTTGTGTTTGTGGCACTGTCACACCCAATTTCGCTTCAAGATTAATCAACCTTAAATTTGTTGCATTTGCTTCTGTTTGTGACATACCCGCAATGGTAGGATTGGGTATAAAGTCTGGTGTTGCGGCTGCAACAACGGCTGCTTTTGCAACTGGTGTTGCAGGTGTTGTGGAAGCAACAACGGCAGCTGTCGCGGCAGGTTTAGCTGCGGCATTCACTGCAACGCCAGCAGCCACTGCTGGTGCAACACCACCAACACCCATCATACCGCCGCCCATCATCATCGGGTTAGGGCCCATCATTGGGTTAGGTCCCATTGGGCCCATCATTCCACCTACACCGCCAACACCCATCATGCCACCGCCCATCATCATCGGGTTAGGGCCCATCATTGGGTTAGGTCCCATTGGGCCCATCATTCCACCTACACCGCCAACACCCATCATGCCACCGCCCATCATCATCGGGTTAGGGCCATATTGATAATTTGCCCCATGACGTATTGTTCCAGAATTATATTGGTTTTTCTTAGCTTTTTTCTTACCCTTTTTGACTTTCTTTTTTTTCTTCTTTTCTGTTTTAATTAATTTTTTATTAAGAGAACATGTTTCATTGGCAACTTTTACTTGTTTCGTTGCAACGTCTTTATAAAAATTTTCTTCAGCCATTGACTTTAGTAAGTCTTGTCTTAATTTGACGATCTCTTGTTGGTTCAACTGGTTTTCAACGCTGAGCTTCTTGATAGAGTCATTAAGTTGGCCTGGTGTTGCATTAGGATTGAGGGTAATTGAACTTGCACTTGACTGCACATTCAGTTTATCAATCACAGTTTGTACACTATTTGGGTCTGTAATGGCTGACGCACTGACTCCTGAAGCAGCAACTGCTGGCGCAGCATTGACAAGAGGCGCAGCATTGACGACGGCTCCCGCTACAACAGGGGCAACGTTATTTGCGATTCCTACCGAAACACCAACTGGCTGTTCAGCTGAATTTACAGCATTTACAATAGGCGCAGGCGCATT
>CAYZJC010000009.1:0-20238 GCA_964478775.1 uncultured Verrucomicrobiales bacterium
AATATCACCAGCAGCTGCTTCTTTAATATCCTCACGGTTATTTGAGTGCATCAACAACATACGACCAATACGTTCTTTCTTATCTTTTGTGGAGTTGGTAATTGTAGTACCTGATTCCAATTTTCCAGAATAAATACGAACGAAAGTAATAGAACCAACGAAGGGGTCGGTCATAATTTTGAAAGCAAGTGCCGACAATGGTTCACTGACGTCTGGTTGACGAATAATCTCAACTTCACTATCAACTTCAGTACCTGTTACTGCACCAATATCCAATGGTGAAGGTAAATAACTTACGACTGCATCCAACAAAGGTTGTACACCTTTATTTTTGAAAGCACTACCTGTAACAACAGGAACAAACTTGTTAGTAATTGTTCCTTTACGGATACACGCACGCAATTGATCTGCTGTAGGCTCTGCACCTTCTAGGTAAGCTTGCATCACATCGTCGTCCATTTCAACTGCAGCATCCACCAAGCTTGCACGATATTCGTCAGCTTTGTCTTTTAAGTCTACAGGGATTTCAACGATATCATATTTCGCACCCAATGATTCATCGCGCCATATAATTGCTTTCATTTCGATCAAATCGATCAAACCAATAAAATCAGCTTCTGAACCAATTGGAAGCTGCAATGGTACTGGGCGAGCACCTAAACGTTCTTCAATCATCGCAACGCAGCGAAAGAAGTCTGCACCAATACGGTCTAATTTGTTTACGAAGCAAATACGTGGAACATTATATTTGTCAGCTTGGCGCCATACTGTTTCAGATTGCGGCTCAACACCAGCAACACCATCGAACACAGCAACAGCACCATCTAACACACGAAGGCTTCTTTCAACTTCAATGGTGAAGTCAACGTGGCCTGGCGTGTCAATAATATTAATACGGCTTTCTTCGCCTTTGAAGTCTTTCCAAAAACATGTCGTCGCAGCAGACGTAATTGTAATACCGCGTTCTTGTTCTTGCTCCATCCAGTCCATAACGGCAGTACCTTCATGTACTTCACCAATTTTATAAGACTTACCTGTGTAGTAAAGGATGCGCTCTGTCGTTGTAGTCTTACCAGCGTCAATGTGCGCCATAATACCAATGTTACGATAACGACTTAAGGGAATTTGTTTTTCAGACATAATAGAGTCTCCTTAATCTTACCAACGATAGTGAGCAAACGCACGGTTC
This sequence comes from uncultured Verrucomicrobiales bacterium, assembly GCA_964478775.1. GTDB lineage: Bacteria > Pseudomonadota > Alphaproteobacteria > Paracaedibacterales > CAIOTO01 > PNMQ01. Next base: position 1,190 of record CAYZJC010000009.1, read on the forward strand.
GCTTCTGCCATCTTGTGTGTATCTTCGCGCTTTTTGACAGCTGCACCACGGTTATTAGAGGCATCCAACAATTCTGAAGATAATCTTTCTTCCATTGTTTTTTCCGAACGCTTACGTGATGAATTAATCAACCAACGAATCGCCAGCGCTTGTGCGCGGTCATGACGGACTTCGGTCGGAACCTGATACGTTGCACCACCAACACGGCGTGAACGAACCTCTAAAGCTGGACGAACATTGTTCATCGCTTCATGGAACGACTCAACAGGACTCTTACCCAATTTAATTTGAATACGCTCTAGTGCACCGTACACAATACTTTCGGCTATTGATTTCTTACCTTCATACATCAAACAGTTGATGAATTTTGCCAACACTAAGTCGCCAAACTTTGCATCAGGTAAGCATTCACGTTTGACAGCTGCTCTACGTCGAGACATACGCTATTTCCTTTACTTCACTTGTTAAAGATCAAATTTAATTAATAGGTTAAACTATTATTTTGGTTTTTTCGCACCGTACTTAGAACGGGCTTGTTTACGGTTTTTAACACCTTGAGTATCTAGCGCACCACGGATGATATGATAGCGCACACCTGGCAAGTCCTTTACACTGCCGGCGCGAATCATCACTACAGTGTGTTCTTGCAAGTTGTGGCCTTCACCAGGGATGTAGCCAGTTACTTCAAAACTGTTGGTCAAACGAATACGGGCAACCTTACGCAAAGCGGAGTTTGGCTTTTTTGGGGTTGTTGTAAACACACGTGTACATACTCCACGTTTCTGTGGGCATTGCTCCAACGCTGGCACCTTATTACGTGCAGCCTTTGGCTGGCGTGGTTTACGAATAAGTTGGTTTATTGTAGGCATCAATTTACTCTTGAATTTTGTGTTATCTTTAGACACGATATTAAAACGATAAGAATGATTTTACCCTTAAACACACGAATCGTCAAGCCATTTTTGCAAACTCTAAACGCAAAATAATGATGTTCGCGTTTAAAAAGTGATATACACCCCTCGCGCTATCAATTGACATTCACAAACAGGCAATTTTTCCAAACTGAGAATTAACTTGGAATATGTGCTGCTCCGCCCACTGTGATTTTAGGCAAGGCAATATTGGCAGTAACGTTAATCATATTGCCAGACTCTATGGTAATGGGAGCTGATATTGTTGTATTTAACGTAAGTGTTTCTAAATCATTGACATCACCGTCCCCCAACATGATTTCTCCTCCCTCGCCAAGCACCAGTGCCACTATTGTAGGTGAGTTTTTTTATAGTGTTATTATTTGTATCTGTTATATACAAATCATTAGAAGGTGATAAAGCCGCCACAACACCTTGCGGGAAATTAAATCCGCTAGCAATAGATGAACTGCTATAAACCCCTTCGGTCTTAGTTATCTTTAGAATCCGGTGATTATTTTTATCAGCAACATATAAATTATCAGACGAATCAATAGATATACCAATAGGGTAATTTAACCCCGTTGCAATATATGTTGTGCTATACGCATTATCAGCATACGTTACTTTTGCGACTCTACCCTGATTCTCGCCGCCCGCCCCTACTCGCTCAACGACGTATAACGTATTAGACGAATCTAAAATAAGCCCATAGGGATCACTAAACGGCCCCACAAGAGACGATGTATAATCTGCAGCTGTAATCGCTAAAGCAAAATTTGACAATAACTGCGCAAAAGCAATTGCATACACTGTATTGTAGATTCTCTTCATAAACAAGCTTGATTCATTACGATTTCCATATATACACTATAGAAAATAAAATTTAACAAAATTTTTATACTGTATTTTATTTTTCCAATTTTACAGTTAAGCAGCCAAAACTTAAACTCACCACGCAAACAACTCTTTAAAATGAACCACTGAAATGTTAATTTGAATAGTGTAAGCACAATAAAAAAAGTAACTTTTTCAAATTTTGAAAAGTGCTTAAAACATTTTAAAGGTTGATTATTTTTATGGATCATACAACATCTGCCCCAACAACATACGCATTCAAGGCGATTGAACAAAAATGGCAGCAAAGGTGGGAAGCTGAAAAAACTTTCGCTAAAGCAGAAAACAAGGGAACGCACAAAAGATATATTCTCGAAATGCTCCCCTATCCTTCTGGAAAACTGCACATGGGGCATGTTAGGAACTATGCGTTGGGTGATGCTATAGCAAGATTTGCAAGTTTAAAAGGGGCCAGTGTTGTGCACCCTATGGGGTGGGACGCCTTTGGATTGCCAGCCGAAAATGCGGCTATGCAAAATAAGTTACACCCTGAACAATGGACCATTAGTAATATTGCTGAAATGAAAACGCAAATGAAAATGTTGGGCTTATCCTACAATTGGGACCGCGAAGTCGCAACCTGTTTGCCAAATTATTACGCACAGCAACAAAGGTTGTTTAAACTTTTTCATGAACACCAATTATTGGAACGCAAAGAATCATGGGTAAACTGGGACCCGATAGACCAGTCTGTGTTGGCTAATGAGCAAGTGATTAATGGGCGTGGGTGGCGATCTGGTGCGCTTGTTGAAAAGAAATTACTTCGTCAATGGACATGTAAAATTACAAACTATGCACAGCCACTTTTAGACGATTTAGAACTTTTAAAAGGCTGGCCAGAAAAAGTTGTGAAAATGCAAGAGAACTGGATTGGAAGATCACAAGGTGCCTTGATTCATTTCAAACTTAAAGTTGAAGAAGGTTCAAACCAAACGTTAAGTTCAATTGTGGAACAACACCCCACTGTTACAGTGTTTAGCACACGACCAGATGTTATTTTTGGCGCAAGCTTTATTGCGATTGCACCAACGCACCCCATAGCGGCCATGCTAGCGCCGCACCATACAAACATTCAAAGCTTTATTGAAGAATGTAACCGTATGGCAACAACAGAAGAAGCCTTAAGCACGATGGAAAAGCAAGGGATTGCGACAGGCGTGATGGCCGTTCACCCATTCGATGCTACAAAAACAATTCCCATTTACATTGCTAACTTTGTGTTAATGGAATACGGAACAGGTGCTGTGTATGGTTGCCCAGCGCATGACGCACGTGACTTTGAATTTGCAACCAAGTATAACTTACCCATCATTCGTGTAATTGACGGCACTGATGAATTGCCCCACTTAACAGATGAAGGGGTGATGGCTCATTCTGATTTCTTAAATGGTTTAACAATTGCTCAAGCCAAACAGAAATCTATAGACGAATTGGTCGCAAGACAAGCTGGGGAAGCTAAAATTACGTACCGTCTTCGTGACTGGTTATTGTCAAGGCAACGTTATTGGGGTTGTCCAATTCCTGTGGTTTATTGTGATGAATGTGGAACCGTTATGGTACCAGATGACCAACTACCTATAAAGTTGCCGTCTGATGTCAGCTTTGATAAGCCAGGCAATCCCTTAGATCATCACCCTACATGGAAACATGTTGATTGCCCTAAGTGTTCAAAGCCAGCGGTTCGTGAAACGGATACACTGGACACTTTCGTAGACTCTTCTTGGTATTTCTTGCGCTACCTTTGCCCAGATTTTGATAAAGCACCCATTGATTCGGCTATGGTCAATGAATGGGCACCAGTTGAATGGTACATTGGTGGTGTGGAACATGCTATTTTGCATCTCTTGTATGCCAGGTTCTTTACCAAAGCTTTAAATGATATGGGTCTGGTTAACTTTAAGGAACCGTTTATTAATTTGTTAACGCAAGGTATGGTTTGCCATGAAACCTATAGGGATGAAAATGAAGAATGGCTATACCCAACAGAAGTTCAAAAGACTTCAATGAACCAATACACGGTTATTGCAACTGGTAAGCCTGCAACAGTAGGTGGTTCTATTAAAATGAGCAAGTCTAAGAAGAACTTAGTTGACCCCATGGAAATTTTAAATGCGTATGGGGCTGATGTTGCCCGCTTGTTTGTGTTGTCAGATACGCCGCCTGAAAAAGATTTTGACTGGAATACAGAAGCATTAGAAGGGTGCTGGCGCTATTTAAATAGGGTGTCACGTTTAGTAGATGCTGTGTTACTACGCATAAAATATGATGCTTGTCGTGGTGATGAAAAAGCAGACCACCATTTAAATGTGCAAGCGCATATTTATTTACATAAAATTCGTGAAAGCTATGAACGCAACGCCTTTAACAAAGTAATTGCTTTCCACCGTGAGTTTGGAAAAGAAATAGAAGACAATATTGATACAGCATCATTAGTTACCGTTGTAGAGGCCATGGAATTTTACTTGTTGATGTTGTCACCAATCGCGCCTCATCTTGCATATGAAAGTTATGAACAAATCATGGGTACATCTATTGATGATGTAGTGATGCCAGAACCAGACCCGCAGTTGTTGAAATCACAACAAATCACAATCGCTGTTCAGGTGTGTGGTAAGCTTCGCGGCACCTTTGATAGTGCGCCAGATCAACCCCAAGAAGATTTACAAAAGGCTGCATTTGAAGTTGCGTCAGTGTTACCGTTTATCGAAGGTAAGACAGTTCGTAAAGTCATTGTTGTGCCAAACAGGCTTGTTAACATTGTTGTTTAATGAGGGTTACTATTTTTAAGGTGCTTATAGGGGCGGGAAAACAGTTTTCCTCCCCTTTTTAGTATACGTCATATCGAACCCTTATAGTGGTCGTGTCAATTTCAAAATGAGTGATGTGATCTAAAATTTATGCTAAAATTCTAACAGTATAAGTTTTAGAAAAGTCTGATGAAAACAACCCATCTTCTTACCACATTGCTTCTAACCACGTCATCTTTACTCGCAATGGAGGAGGTGACAATACCCTCTATTATGCCAAGTCACTTGCTTGCCCCCACAGTGATGCAACAACAAGAATGGAATATTTGTGAATCAATCTCCAGAGGGGCATATCCTTTTGATGTTCAGCCTTCCATAGGTGTAGCCCAGCGGATAATCAGGCAATCTTTTATTTGCAAGAAAGTAACTGCTATTTAATGGATCTGATGAAGCTGTGAGAGCAAGCCGTATGGCAGAGCGAGCTGAGCTAGGTCTTACCGCTGAAAGTTCCCATGAAGACATTCAATCACTCGTCAAGCAAATGGTAGAAAGCGCGTTTCAAGATGTTGTCTTAAATGCTGAGCAAAACACCACTCTTCAGGAAATTATTGACCAGTGGGTTCAAATGTTAATCTAATCAAATTATAAAATAACGAAATTTTGGGGGTTTTCCATCAAAAGAAAAATTAAAGACTGGTTTCTTTTATAAGATTTCTGTTATTCTGTTTGGTGATAATTGTAATTTTAAGAATTGCTTGCCTGATTAAAGGGCATAAACTTATCAAGCAAGACTTAACCGAAAGGAATGAAAAATGAATTTAACACGCGCACTTTTAAGTATCGCTGCAATAACTAGCGTTGCAATGGCAACAGACGCTGCAACGACAACAACTGAAGCGGCAACTTTCAACTTCAGGGCTCTGCTGCCATATATAGCATTTATTCCTATGTTCTATTATTTCATGGTTTATCAACCCAAGAAAAAGCAAAAAGAACATCAAAATATGTTATCAGGACTTCGTAAGGGGGACAAAGTTTGCACAAGTGGTGGTATCATTGGCCAGATTCATAAAGTGGATGCAACATCACAAGAAGCAACTATCGAAATTGCCGATGGCGTTCGTATTTGTGTTTTAAAAAATGCCCTTGCCGTTTATTCAACAGGGACAGGGACAGCAACAACCACTACAACTAAAACAGAAAACAAAGACACAACACAAACATCACTTGCATCATAAATTGCAAGATACATTCGCACTTTCATTGCCTATGTTCTATGATTAACAATTGAACATTGCATGAAGGTGCATTGATTTTATAAGAATTTTGTTAGGGAAGAAAAACAATGCTCGTCATACCACGTTGGAAATTTTGGTTAATCATTTTAACTTGTCTTACAGGAATTGTGTTTGCATTACCAAATGTTTTGCCAGCACATATGCTTGAAAAAATGCCTTCATGGCTGCAAAGCAAAATTAATTTAGGCCTTGAATTAAGGGGTGGATCTCACTTGCAATTAGAAGTTGACTTGAAAGCAGTGGCAAGAGAATCTCTCACCCAACTTGTTGACGATGCACGCACAAATCTTCGCAAAGAAAAAATTGGCTATTTAAATTTAGCTGTTGATAAAGGTGCAGCTGTACCCGCTTTAAGCTTTAAACTTTTAAACGCTGAAGACGAAGCAGCCGCAATTGCAGCCATTAAAAAAATTGACAAAACTCTTACCGTGAAAATGGTTGATGGAATCATTCATGCAACTTATGCAGAAAAAGTTTTTGAAGACCGTAAAAAACAACTCATAGAACAATCTATCGAAGTCATTCGTCGTCGTATTGATGAAACAGGGACCAAGGAACCTATTTTGCAACGCCAAGGAACTGACCGCATCATTTTACAGCTTCCAGGGGTAGATGACCCATCAGAGGTGAGAAAACGTATTGGCAAAACCGCCAAAATGACTTTCCACATTATTGACCCAGATATGCCAACATTAACGGCTGATCCAGCGCAACCTAATCGCACTCCAGCAGGACGCCCAGGTGTTGAATATATGCAAGGTGAACATGGTGGGCAATTCTTTTACTACCCCGTCCAAAAGAAAATTATGGTTAGCGGTGAAACGTTACTTGATGCAAGGGCGGGTTTTTCCGACTCACGCGTCTCTGTTAACTTAACATTCAATTCTGCAGGTGGTAAAAAGTTTGCACAAATGTCACGTGATTACATAGGAAAGCAATTCGCCATTGTCTTAGACAATATCGTGATCAGTGCACCAGTCTTCCAAGGTGTCATTAGCGGCGGAAACGGACAAATCACAGGTAACTTCACTGTGCAAACAGCTGAAGAATTAGCGCTGCTTTTGCGTGCAGGTGCTCTGCCAGCCCCACTTAAAGTCATTGACGAACGTACCATTGGGCCAAGCCTTGGGGCAGACTCTATTGTTCACGGTCAACGTGCTGTTGGTATTGCCTTTATATTGGTCGCTGTGTTTATGACCTTGAGTTATGCTTTGTTTGGTTTGTTTGCAAACGTTGCTTTGATTTTCAACATCGTCTTCTTATTCGCAGGGCTTTCCTTGCTGCAAGCAACCTTAACCTTACCAGGTATTGCCGGCATCGCCCTTACGATTGGTATGGCTGTCGACGCAAACGTTTTGATTTATGAACGTATCAAAGAAGAATTGCGTGCAGGTCTAAAACCTATTAACGCAATCGAAGCTGGTTACAAACGTGCGATGATGACAATTGTCGACTCTAACGTTACCACCTTGTTTGGGGCAGCCGTCTTGTTTGAATTTGGCTCCGGTCCAATTCGCGGATTTGCTGTTACATTGGCTTTGGGTATTTTAATCTCACTCTTTACAGCATTGTCATTGTCACGCTTAATCATTGTGACATGGGTTAAGAACAAAAGACTTGAAACCCTGCCTATCTAATACTGCAATTGACTAGCTTACACACATTGAAAAAGGAAATAATTTTATGAAACGTCTCCAGCTTGTTCCTTACAACACATCTATCAATTTTATTGGTTTTCGTTTTATTACATTTGCCATTGCAGCAATCGTTGCTCTTGCAACCCTTACTAGTATTTTTACAAAAGGCCTTAATTACGGTATCGATTTCAAAGGTGGGTACATTATTGAAGCGAGAATGCCACAAGCACAAGAGGCACACATCCTGCGTGAAAAACTGAATGCGCTTAACATTGGCGAAGTCATGTTACAACAAGCTGGAACTGATCGTGATTTCATGATTAAGCTTGAAGCAGATAAAACAGGCCAAGCAGACCATGCAGAAAAAACAATTGCTTTAGTCAAGCAAACTTTAGGTGACAACGTTGATTATAGAAAAATTGAAACTGTAGGTCCAAAAGTAGGGGCTGAAATGGTGAGCAATGCTATAAAAGCAATCACCTTTGCCCTCATGGCAATGTTGGTTTATATCGCCATTCGCTTTGAATGGCAGTTCGCGGTATGTGCAGTTATTGCACTAGCACATGACTGCTTGGCTATTTTAGGTTTATTTTCCTTCTTTCCAATGGAATTTAACGAAACAGCCATTATCGCTATCTTAATTACAGCAGGCTATTCCATTAACGACACTATTGTTATTTTCGACCGTATCCGTGAAGGGCTGGTAAAATACCGTAAGATGGAACTGCCAGAACTCATTAACCGAAGCCTCAATGAAACATTGTCGCGTACAACACTAACTGCAGTTACAACAGTACTTGCAGTTGCTGCCCTTTACCTATTTGGCGGTGAAGTTATTTCAAAATTCAGCCTTCCTATTTTGGTCGGGATTTTGATTGGTTCATTTTCCTCTATCTGTCTTGCAGCACCTTTGCTATTATATCTAAAACTTAATCGTGCATCTTCTGCCGAAGAACAAAAGGGAATTCCTGTTAATAGGTAAATAGTATACTTAAAAATAAACTGTTTAAATTACTTGTTAGTATAGGATTCATATAATTTATGTCACTCAAACTTTCAGATTTAAACACAAGGTCCTTAGAAGTCTTTCGTGAAATCATCGAGGCTTTTATTGAAACAGGTGAACCCGTTGGTTCTAGAACCTTATCAAGGCGTTTAAAGAATCCGCTTTCACCTGCAACCATTCGTAACGTTATGGCAGACCTTGAAGATTCAGGCTTGCTTTACGCACCGCATACCTCTGCTGGAAGACTGCCGACAGATGATGGCCTTCGCTTCTTTGTTGATGGCCTTTTGGAAATAGGCGACCTTAACCTTGCAGACAGAGAAGAAATTGAAAGGCGTTGCCGTGCTGAAAACTTAAGTGTAGATGGTGTGTTAGAAGAAGCATCACGCATGCTATCTGGCTTGTCTTGCTGTGCAGGCCTTGTCATGACACCAAAAACAAATGCACCCTTAAAGCATTTAGAATTTGTTCCCCTAGGAGCGTCAAGAGTACTGGCAGTTCTGATTGCAATGGACGGCACAATTGAAAACCGTATTCTGCAATTACCCGAACCTATTTCACCTTCTATTTTAAATGAAGCCTCAAACTATATAAGTTCAAGAATATATGGTAGAACCTTAGAAGAAGCTAAGGCAATTATTGAAAAAGAAATGCTTCAACATAACGAACAGCTCAATATATTAACAACAAAAGTGATTGAAATGGGCCTTGGGGTCTGGGCTGGAGACGAAGTCAACCCTAGATCCCTCATTATTAAAGGGCAATCTAACCTGCTTGAAAATGTAACTGAAATTCAAGACCTCGACCACATTAGGTCGTTGTTCCAAGTTTTAGATACGAAAGATTCGCTGATGCAACTTTTAAATGCGTCGATACTGGCTGATGGGGTTAAAATATTCATAGGTTCTGAAAACAGTTTATTTAGACTTTCTGGCTGTTCAATGGTTGTATCTCCTTACAGTAATAATGAACAAAAAATTATTGGTGCCATTGGTGTTGTGGGGCCATCACGTATGAACTATAGCCGCATTATTCCCTTGGTCGACTATACAGCAAAAATTGTTGGTAAAATTATCGGATAAATATCAGTATCTGGCCTACAAATTAAATAATCATTAATAATTTCACTATAAAACACAAAATAAATCTAGATGAATCATGCGCATAATCCATCACTTTTAACGGTAAAGGTGGGATAAAGGGAGAATTTGGTGGAGCCTTCCTTTTGGGAAAATATTTTTTCCACCCACAATGGTGGTTGGGGGTGGGATTCGATCTGAATTTAAAAAAATTAGTAAAATTAAACACAATTTTTTATGGTATAGCAACTTACCTACACGCACCAATTTAAACAAATTCAGTCTATGTATTTTGTCAAAAGCATCGCAGCTTACACTCTACACAAAAGCAATCCATTATTTTTTGTTAGATTTCCCATGACTTAAATGGTAATCTCAAATCAAAATCTCTTTATACTTATTAGGAAAAATTTATGTCAGTTGCGCCTGTTTTAACGTCAATTTACCGCACACATACTTTAGCGCAGCTTCGCGCACAAGATGAAGGTACAACCGTCACACTATCTGGCTGGGTTCACAGAAAACGTGACCATGGTAATTTAATTTTTATTGACTTGCGTGACCACTATGGTATCACCCAATGCGTCATTGACAGCGACTCAAAGGCATATCAAACAGTTGCAAACGCACGTGTTGAAACCGTTTTAAAAATTACTGGCAAAGTTGTGTTGCGCACCCCTGACACCATTAATGACAAACTGCAAACAGGTAAGATTGAAGTTGTTGTAGAGGATGTGGAAGTGCTGTCTACTGCAGATGTGTTGCCACTACAAGTAAATGCTGACAGTGAATTTCCAGAAGAAACCCGCCTCACCTATCGCTTTTTAGATTTGCGTCGCGAAAAACTGCACCAAAATATTGTACTACGTTCAAAATTCATTCATTCCCTTCGTTGCCGCATGATTGAACAAGGCTTTATGGAATTTCAAACACCAATTTTGACATCTTCTTCCCCTGAAGGTGCACGAGACTATTTGGTACCAAGCCGTATTCACCCAGGTCAATTTTATGCTTTGCCACAAGCACCGCAACAATTTAAGCAACTATTGATGGTAGCTGGTTTTGACCGTTACTTTCAAATTGCCCCCTGCTTTCGCGATGAAGACGCCAGGGCAGACCGTTCACCAGGTGAATTTTACCAATTAGATCTTGAAATGTCTTTTGTAACACAAGAAGATGTATTTAATGTTGCAGAACCCGTATTGTCTGGCTTGTTCCATGAATTTGCAAATGGCAGAGCCGTTACACAAGGTTCCTTTCCACGTATTGCTTATAATGATGCGATGTTGCAATATGGCTGCGATAAGCCAGATTTAAGAAACCCCATTTTAATTGCTGACGTCACAGAAGTCTTTAAAGGGTCTTCCTTTGGTATATTTGCAAACGCCATTGAAAAAGGCAGCATTGTTCGCGCAATTCCAGCACCAAAAGCTGCAACGCAACCAAGAAGATTCTTTGATAAACTCAATAGCTGGGCACAAGAACAAGGCATGGCTGGCCTTGGCTACATCACCTTCGATGAAACAGAAGCCAAAGGACCTATTGCAAAATTCCTAGACACTGACCGTCAAGCTTTGCTTAAAACATTAGCAAATGTTGGTGCAGGTGATAGTGTGTTTTTCGTATGTGACAAGCCAGCACAAGCTGCAAAGAATGCAGGTCTTGCAAGAAACCGCGTAGGCCAAGAGCTTGATATCGTTGAAAAGAATGCCTTTAGATTCTGCTGGATTGTCGATTACCCAATGTATGAAATTGACGAAGCAACTGGCAAACTAGACTTTTCTCACAACCCATTTTCAATGCCACAAGGCGGCCTTGAAGCGTTGAACACGAAAGACCCTCTAGACATTTACGCCTACCAATATGATATAGTCTGTAATGGTATTGAACTCTGTAGCGGTGCAATTCGTAACCACCTTCCAGATGTGATGTATAAAGCCTTTGGTTTAGTAGGTTATAGCCAAGATGACGTTGACGAAAAGTTTGCAGGTATGATTAATGCCTTTAAGTTTGGTGCACCGCCCCACGGTGGATGCGCCCCTGGGATAGACCGTATGGTTATGCTGCTTGCAGATGAACCAAACATTCGTGAAGTCATTGCATTCCCACTGAACCAACAAGCACAAGACTTAATGATGAAAGCCCCATCACCCATTCCAGCTGAACGCCTTCGTGAATTACACTTAAATGTTCAATTGCCAAAGCCAAAAGAAGTTGTTGTGAAAATGACAAATACAACTGGCACTGATACCGCTCAAGGGAATTAAACTGTGGTTGCACGTGTTGTAAAAATACTGGGGCTTGACCCTGGCCTTCGCCATACGGGGTGGGGCCTTATATCAACGTGTGCAAATGCATTAACTTATGTAGATTGTGGGGTAATTAATACCCCCGCTAATCTCGACTCTATGGCGGACCGTTTAACCTACCTTCATGAGAATTTAAAATTGGTCATTGAACGCCTACATCCCCATGAAGCAGTGGTAGAAGAAACATTCGTTAACCAAAACCCTGCATCAGCACTAAAACTTGGTATGGCAAGAGGCATTGTCCTCATGACACCTTGTCAAGCTGGCGTGCCTGTGTTTTCCTACACAGCAAACATGGTCAAAAAATCTGTCGTTGGAGCTGGTCATGCCGATAAAGACCAAGTCATGATGATGGTTAAAAGATTTATGCCAACCATACCTTTAAAAATTTCACATGACGCTGCAGATGCTTTAGCTGTCGCTATTTGCCATGCCCATCACCGCCAAATGTCAGTTATCACACAAGCTTTAAGACAGAAATAAGCAGCTTATTACCATAAATTAAAATAAGTCCTAGGGCTCATCCTAAAAAAGCGCTATAAATATAACAGTGTGATTCTTGGTCCATTGCCAACTTCACTCAACCAGAATAGGCAACACCGTGTTAAATATTATTTAGGTTATTTATGCAAACCCAATTTATGAGACGTCTTCGTATTTTTAAAACACATAAACGTGGCTATTATTCAGCTTGTTTATTTGCTCTCGTTTTGCTTATATCAACTCTCGCGCCTTTAATTGCCAATGAAAAACCAATTTTAATTTACACACAAAGTAAACTCTATTTTCCCATTTTAAAGCCCTACACAGAACAAGAATTTGGTGGCATATTACAAACACAAGCTAATTATCGTGACCCTGAAGTTAAAGCCATGATTAAAAAATCAGGGTGGGCTCTTTTTGCCCCAATCCACTTTAGTCCCCAAACCATTAACTACACGTTACCTGAAGGTGCGCCATCTGCCCCTACAACAGAAAACTACCTTGGAACAGATGACCAGGGACGCGACATTGCAACACGCCTTTTATATGGGCTTCGTATGTCAGTCTTCTTTGGCCTTGCCTTAACACTTGCATCTGCAATTATTGGGGTTTTAATTGGGGGTGCACAAGGATACTTAGGTGGAAAGATTGACCTTATCGGTCAACGCCTTACGGAGATCTGGCAAGGCTTACCTGTGTTATATGTCTTAATGATTTTATCCAGCTTAATTATTCCAGGGTTCTGGTGGCTTTTAGGAATCATGATGCTATTTAACTGGATGATGTTAGCCAATGTGATAAGGGCTGAGTTTGTAAAAACCAGATCGCAAGATTATATCAAAGCCGCACGTTCTCTTGGCCTTTCAACATATACAATTTTAACCCGCCACATGCTGCCTAACGCAATGGTAACGCTTATCACCTACATTCCCTTTTTATTAAATGCATCAATTAGCACATTAACATCACTAGACTTTCTGGGCTTTGGCCTCCCCTCAGGCGAACCTTCTTTAGGCGAACTTGTTTTACAAGCTAAGAACAATCCCAATTGCTGGTGGATAGGCTTTACCGCATTTTTAAGTATAGCAAGTTTACTAACAATGCTAAGTTTTATTGCTGAAGCCCTGCGAGATGCGCTAGATCCACGCTCCTAATACATTAACGCTCATTTTACCCCTGCATTCATTCAAAGAAAGAAACAAGTATGGAAAATCAAACAGTGCCAACAGAACACAGCCCAATTAAAGTTCCGTTTAAAAAATTACGTTTTGCTGTAGTTGGCGCTACTGGGGCTGTAGGCCGAAATCTTTTATCTGTTTTGCATGACGAGGGGATACCAGCACAACAAGTAGTGCCCATTGCCAGTGGTAACAGTCGTCATACAACCATTAGCTATGGTGAAGATGATGAAATTAAACTCCATAAACTTGACGGATTTGAGTTTTCAAATATCGATATCGCTTTTTTTGCTATTGATGCAGCGTTGGCAAAGGTCTATGTACCCATAGCAACCCAGCATGGTGCCCTTGTGATTGATAAATCCTCTCATTACAGACAAGACAGTGAAGTGCCACTCATTGTGCCTGAAGTAAACCCACAAGACCTGTCATATACAGATAAAAAATATATTATCAGCAATCCTAATTGTTCAACTATCCCCATGGTTGCTGCCTTAAAACCTATCCATGATATCAACCCCATTAAACGCATTGTGGTTTCAACATATCAGTCTGTTTCGGGTGCTGGTAAAATAGCTATGGACCTTTTATTCAATGAGACAAAAGCAGTACTCATGAATCAAGTTGCGCATGAAAATGATGTCTTTACAAAACCTATTTCCTTTAACGTGATTCCCCATATTGATGACTTTTTAGATTCAGGCGACACAAAGGAAGAAATGAAGATGGTGCTTGAAACTAAAAAAATTCTTGACCAAGATATAGCCGTTCATGCCACATGCGTAAGGGTACCAGTATTTATTGGTCATTCCTTATCATTAAATATTGAACTAACAAAAAATCTTGACCTGAAAGCTATTCAAAAAGCCTTAAAACACGCACCTGGACTACAGTTTACAATACATGAAGATGAATACATAACCCCTATAGAAGCAGCGCAAGAAGACGCAATTTATGTATGTCGTTTAAGACAAGATACGTCAGTACCTTCAGGAATTGCCCTTTGGGTGGTAACAGATAATATGCGAAAAGGGGCCGCATTAAATGGTGTGCAAATTGCAAAATTGGTGTGTAAATCATTTGCGCATCTTATTCGCAATTTTAAGCAATAATATTTAGGTATAAAAATAATGATTTTGAATAGAATGGAGAAAAAACCCATCATTTCCAAATTAATTAAAGGCTTTAGTGTCGTCATGATAGTGGGCATGATGGTTTGCTTAACCTTAACAAAAGGGCATTGCTCAAAGCCGCCAATGCAAAGTCAGATGATAACCACAACCACGCTCACAGCTTTAGGGTCAGCCGATTATAGCTATAGAAAGCTCGTCAACCTGAATGCCCCTAAGGGGGGAATGCTGCGCCTTGCAACAGTGGGCACCTTTGACAGCTTAAACCCCCTATCACTGTTTGGCTTGCCCATTCAATATATGAATATCACTTATGAATCTTTAATGTATAGATCGCCGGTTGAACCCTTTACCTTATACTGCTTAATTGCACAAAAAGTTGAAGTCTCTCCTGACAAAAGCCGCATCATTTTCTACCTAAGGCATGATGTTAAGTTTCATGATGGCACACCTTTAACCACTGCAGACATACAAGCCACCCTTGAAACCTTAAAAGAAAAGGGATTGCCACGGTATAAAAATTTATATAAGAAAATTAAAAGTATTAAAATTAAAGATGACTACACAATCGAATTTGAATTTAACCCCATGGAAGGGGTTACACCCATTCAGTATAACCCAGAAGTTCCGATGAGTCTGGCCTTAGTGCCTATTTTTTCAAAACATCAGCTAGCCTCATTAGACTTTTCCAACAGTGCACTAACCCCCTTAATGGGAACAGGGCCTTACCAGGTAGATACCGTAGACCCAGGGCGCATAATCACGTTCAAGCGCAATGCAAATTACTGGGGCGCAACTGTTGACATTAATCTAGGTCGCTTTAACTTTGACAACATCTCTATTGAATATTTTAAAAATTCAAACGCCCTATTCCAAGGGTTCTTTGCCAATTTGTATGATGTGTATTTTGAAACAAACCCCTACCAATGGAAACACGGATACAATCTAAAAGCAGTGAAATCGGGTAATGTGGTGAAAGTGAATATGCAACACAATAGGCCCGTTCTGGTGCGCAATATGATTATGAATGCAAGACGCCCCTTGTTTAAAGACATTGAATTAAGGCGCGCACTCGTCCTCGCTTTTGATGCCTACACTTATAACAAAATGATTTTTGGTGGAGATATGCAAGTACCACACAGTTTATTTGCAAACACTGAACTTGCACATCAAGGCCCTGCCGTTGGTGAAGAACTTATCAAACTACAAAAATACCAAAGCCAACTCCCACCAGCTGTGTATGACAGAACAATTTCGACCGCTTTTACCCCAGCCTTTACGCGTGGTAATGGTGACCATCGTCAAAACCTCATTGAAGCCGCAAATATTTTAGATGCCGCTGGCTATAAAATGGTTAAGGGTAAACGCATGACAAAAGAAGGTAAACCTTTAGTGATATCATTCATGATTAAGGATGATAAAGTTGAAAAAATAGCCTTATATTACCGTGAAAATTTAAAGCGTCTAGGTATTAAGCTATTCATTCGTAAATGCGACCCTAACGCTTATGAAAAACATGTGATGGATTTTGATTTCGATATTATCTTACATCACTGGGCAAATTCCTTATCGCCCAGCACAGAACAAATTTACTTTTTTGGTCAAAAGTATGCATATGTGAAAGGGGCCAGTAATTATATTGGTATTGATGACCCCGTTGCTGAAGGTCTTGCAACCGACTTATCTGCCGTGCAAACAAGACATGATCAAGTCATTGCAGCCCATGCACTAGACAGGTATATCATGCATCAATGCTATCAAATTCCTGTAAGCTATGACAACACCCTAAGGTTTGCCTACTGGAAAGACAAAGTGGATTTTCCACAATTAGAAGCCGATAAAGATATGGATATTATGACCCGTGGTTGGGCCAAAATCAATCACACCCCTACCCCTTAAAATTATCAACCATAAGGAAAAAACAAATGTTAAAAATAATAAAATGGTTTGTGTTAAGTCTACTGCTAGCCCTATTGGCAGCAGGTGGAACAGTGCTATATTTTGTAAACAATCTGCCACAAGAACTCATTAAAACAAAAATATCGACCGCTATTTCCCAAAATGCTGACATTGAAGTAAAAATAAAGGGTGACCTTGACCTTTCTTTGGTCCCAAGCTTAGCATTCACTTTAAATGACATTAATGTGCATGAGAAAAAAAACAACAAGCTATTAGCGCATATTAAAACATTCAGTTTATCTTTAAAGTTACACCAATTATGGCACATCATTCGCCATATCAAAGAAATTGACACTGTCATTTTGCAAAGCCCTAAGATTGAAGCAAATCTTACCATTGACCATATGCTAGAGCAAAAACACCAAGTCGTTAATTTAAGGGTATGCCAAGAAGGCGGTCAAACGAAAGGCACACTTTGCACCACTCCATTACAAAAAAGTAAAGGCCTACACCTTGACCTGCATTTTAAAGCAGCCCCATTGACAGCTCTTCAAAACCACCCCCTTCACCTTCATATTAAACAAGCAAAGTTTGATATGCACCAACTACAAGGGGTAATGACAATCATGCTTAATAATAAAACCTTTACTTTGAGAAAAGGAAAGGCCACCCTTAATTTACAATCAAACTATCAATTTGACCAGCTCACCTTCCAAGGTAAATACAGTGATACCCCCAATAACTCACCAAAGTTGATGCTAGAAAAAATTGCAGCCAGATTTGCTGATGGTACCATTCAAGGAAAAACAATATATACCCCTGCCTCATCTTCCCTGCAAGCAGATATGACAATTTCTGGGGTGAATTTACCAAAAGGCTTTCCAGCTTTAAAAGAACATATGCCAAAAGGCATTGCAACTATTCAATTATCATTACAGTCCAATATAGCTGCAAAAAACATTCAACAAGCAACGACTGGCAACATTCATTTCACCATGAATAATGCAATTGTGAAAGGCCCCAACATTGAAGGACTCGTCAAAAAATTAAAGACCAGCAAATCTTTAGAAGACTTTTTATCTTTACAACAGATCTATAAGGAAAAAGTTGATATTCAAGTTAAAACATGTCAAGGCGATTTGCATTTAAAAGACAGCCAAGTGAATGTTAAAAAACTAGAACTCTCACACTCAGACTTTACAACCCAAACTACAGGTACAATTAACCTTAACAATAAACAAATGTCTTTGCAAACCAGCTTAAATATAGTCAATCAATCTAAAATCCCAACACTTGTTTTAGATGTTAAAGGGCTATATGACAACCCCATCGTTGGTTTAAATAGTAATTTTGTAAAAGGCTATATTAAACGAGAAGCCCCAAAACGTGTATTAAAAGAAGTGAAAAACAAAAAACTACTAGAAAAAGTCATGGGCACAAAAGAAGCAGCTATTGTCGGCGGATTATTAGACAATCTATCAAAGAAGTTTTAGTCAAAAACAACTTGAATAGGCGTGACTTAAAAAAATAGGGAAGGATTGGTGGGCCCGGTAGGACTCGAACCTACGACAGCTCCGTTATGAGCGGAGGGTTCTAACCAACTGAACTACAGGCCCAGAACTCTTACAGATTATCATAACCAAACTTAAAAACGCAATGCTTTTCTTGTAAATGTAAACGGGTTTTGAACTTCTATTCAGACTCAAAGAAGACTGAGGTTGAAGATAGCAACTGCTGAATTACTGACGCAACTTCTTTTTCTTGCGTAAGCACTTCATAGACACCTCTTGCAATCGGCATACGCACTTGGTAATGATCTATTAATGCCATAAGGGCTTTAGCCGTATACACACCCTCTGCAATTGTATGACGAGTTTTAAGTATATCATCTAAGCCTTTACCTTGTGCAAGCTCTACGCCAAGGCTCATATTGCGTGATAACAAGCTACTACAACTTAACAATAAATCACCTACGCCAGAAAGACCTAAAAACGTATTCATATCTGCCCCCATTGCTATGCCAAGGCGTCTTGTTTCTGCAAGTGAACGGGTAATAAGAGCCGCTTTTGCATTCTGCCCCAATTCCAAACCTTCACATATTCCAGATGCAATCGCATACACATTCTTAATCGCACCGCAAAGGCTGACCCCCTTCACATCTGCTGATGGGTATATTCTATAGTGTGGGGTTCTTAAGACTTGAACCAAATCAGCCGTCAAATTTTCATTTTCACCGGCTAGTGTTGCAGCAGCAGGTAAATCTTGTGCCATTTCTTTTGCAAAGTTTGGGCCAGATAAAACATAAATATTGTGTGAGGGGTGATGATTTGCAAACCAGTTGGCTAAATAGGGGCTTGTAACAGTATCCTCCATTAAAATCCCCTTAGAAGCAATCACCACTGCGGTGGCTGGTTGCATAAACGGCTTCAAATTAAGTAGCATTTGTGGGCTGTGCTGCGTTGGCATCGCCATAAC
>CAYZJC010000009.1:20248-52276 GCA_964478775.1 uncultured Verrucomicrobiales bacterium
GGTAACTGTCAATTCACTGGGAAAAAAAACGTTAGGTAAATACTTATTATTTCTACCGTCACATCTTATCTGTTGCGCATGATCATCTCTTCTCGTGAGCAGTGTGACTTTATGTGTGGTTTTGCAAAAAGTTAAAGCTAGTGCGGTTCCAAAGGCCCCTGCCCCAACAACGCATATATTCTTCATTATTTTGTGAGCCTTGGCAGTATGAATGGGCAACAATAAATCACCCTTAAATATTTAAAGTGAAAGACCTGTAGATGCTAGCCCATCCAGATCTGCGACGGCTGCTTTCTTCCGAACCTGACCGAATTAACAAATAGCAATGCCCAGCGAACAGATCTTTCAAAAGAACCGTAGCAAATTTTTTACAATATGGAAAGCGAAAAATATTTTTGCAAACGTGCGGATGCATCAAATTGTGTTGACACTCAATATTTTGTAAGCTTAAATACTTTCAATCGGTTTTTTACCCCAATGCAAGGCAACAATTCCATCTAGCCAGCTTTCACTCATCACGTTTTCAAAGCCAGCGTCTTCAAATTCTTGCGTAAGGGAAGCTCTGTTCGGAAAGAGGGCAATACTTTGTGCCAAATAGGCATAAGCATCTTTGTCTTTTGCAATGACATGTCCTAATAAAGGAAGAATTTGAAAGGAATAAACCTTGTATAATGACTTTAATATTTCTGATTCAACATGACTAAATTCTAAACAATATAGGGCCCCACCAGGCTTAAGAACTCGTAGCATTTCACTTAAGGCTTGCTTACGATCTGTAATATTCCGCAGACCAAAACTGATGGTGCAAATATCCATACTGTTGGTTTCAAAGGTTAATGTTTCTGCAGGGCACACATCATAAGTGATATTTTTTAAGATACCAGCGTCTGTTGCTTTATTGCGTGCAACATCAAGCATTGAAGGGGTCAGGTCAGCAAGGTGCGTTGTGACATTTAACGAGGGGAAAGTCTTTTGAATGAGCATAGAAATATCGCCAGTGCCTGCAGCAATGTCAGCAATTTGACAGTTTTCAAACAAAGGGAGCTTATAGATGAATCTTCTTTTCCAGCAACGGTGCAGACCAAAACTCATCAGGTCATTCATGATGTCATAGCTAGATGTGACGCGTGTAAAGAGGTCTTTAACAAGGCCTGGCTTTTCCTCTTTATCGACTTTTTTAAATCCAAAATCTGTTTTCATTTATTGTTTCTTTGTCCATTTGTGCCATTGATACTCTATTTTTTTAACCATAGAATGATTTTGGGTTGTCGTCCACAGTTGTTGTAGTGATTTATTGATTTTTTGTGGATAGAAATATTCAAACGTTAACATGCTAGCCCCAAAAATAAAAATAACAATAAAAAGTTTCCATGGGCTTTTTTTACGAACAAGGCGTGTGAAAGTAGAAGGCTTTGTCAGTTTGTAGGAAGGCAAAGAACTTAAAGGTTCTGCATTGGGGGCAATACTTAAACCAAAGCCTGCTTCATGCGCAGCAATAGGGCTTTGCCGTGATGGAAAAACAGAAGCATTAAATTGCGTGCTTAAGTTTTGTTGATAATTTGAAAGTATGGGTCTTTTGAATGTTGTATGACTTTCATCTGCATTTGCGGGTGTAAATAAGTCTTGAAATGATGGATACCTCAATTGTTTGAGGGATTGTCGTTTATTAACAGCTTGTGAGATTGGTAGGGATGAGCGATGATTGGCGTCATTAGCATAGTGTAGGGTAACCCACCAGTGTGTATCACAGTGACCGCATTCAAATTTCCAGCCAAATGCTTTTTGATGCGCGTTAAATTTGGGTGCAGGAAGAGCTTGCTGATTGACAACATATACCGATCGACAGTTAGGACAAATGATTTGCACAATAAAAGATAAAACGCATTAAGTTGATTGTATATTTTATTGTACAAAGACTATGAGGGAAAGATCAAGACAATGTTTGACCAGAACAGACGTTATGCAGCGCACCCATAATGACGAAGCCAATGTTCGTCACCTTCATAAAGATTTCGAATATCAGTAATGCCATTTTTAATCATACATAAACGCTCAATACCCATGCCGAAAGCAAATCCTTGAAACTGGGTGGGGTCTATACCGCAATTGTCAAGCACTTGTGGGTGCACCATTCCACATCCTAAAAGTTCCATCCAGTGGCCGCCTTCTCCCATAATAAGCTTGCCATCCCTTTTTGTGCAGGCAACGTCAACCTCTGCTGAAGGTTCGGTGAAAGGAAAAAAGCTAGGGCGCATGCGAATAGGTGCATTTTCAACTTGAAATAGTGCGCTTGAAAATTCTTGCAACAACCCTTTGAGGTGCCCCATATGAATGTTTCTATCAATCACTAACCCTTCAACTTGGTGAAACATAGGTGTGTGCGTAGCATCAAGATCATCACTTCTATAAACGCGTCCCATGGAAATAAGACGAAGAGGTGGCTTTGATTGAGACATGGTTCGAATTTGCACAGTCGATGTGTGCGTTCTTAGCAGGCGTTTGATTGCACCAACCGGGCTATTGACATGCATATAAAAGGTGTCGTGGTTTTGTCGTGCAGGGTGGTGCTCTGGAATATTGAGCGCGTCAAAGTTGTGCCAGTCATCCTCTATTTCAGGACCTTGTGCAAATGTAAAACCCCGTTGGTGAAAGAATGTGCGAATCTCGTTCATAAGGCGTGTAAGCGGGTGCACCTTGTATTTTTCTAATTTCCGGGTCAAGACTCCCAAGACCTTTAAGGGCAGTAGAAATTTCACCTGTTTTACCAAGAAGCTGCGTTTTGATTTCTTCTAATTCTTTTAAGTTCGCCGTTGATTCAATAGATGAGAGCCATGAAGTGAGTTTTGATTGCATGAAATTGACCTTCGTATGATAACTTAAAGTATTTTAGTTGCTTTTGTTACGTACTGCAAGTCTAGCATTCCAGCCCCGCAAGACTACTTGTTCTGAATAATCTTCTCACTGAACAAAAGATTTGAACCATAATTTAACTAAGGCAGTGCCATACAACCTTGCCGTATAATTCCTACACTTAATCATTCTATACTTTTTTGCTCATGGCCTCTGGGCATTCGCGCATCAAAAAGATTTTTTAAAAGGTGCTTCTACTTTCACTCATTGCTTCTCTCTTAATTCTTTTTGTTTTGCAAGTTTACGTTGGAAGTAAACGGAACGCATAGCAGAATAGAAGTCGATAGATGATTTTTCAAGTTCACGCAGAGCCACGTCATTTTCCACACGAATCATTATGCCATCTGCCGCATAGATAGCTTTTAGAGCATTGACATTTTGCTGATGATGGTTATGGCTTCTGTGTTTGTTTTTTGCTGCATGGTAGGCAGGGTTAATGTAAAATTCAGCTGCCTTGGAAATAGAGTCACGCATGGAAGATGGTCCTAAGATAGGAAGCACCACATACATGCCGGTATCACACCCCCACTTTGCCAGGGTATCATCAAGAGATGTTAATTTCTTTTTAAGTCCCATTTCTTGAGCAATATCAAATGTACCAAAGACTCCAATTGTGGTGTTAATTAGAAAGCGGAAAAAGGAAGTGGCAAAATTTTCAACATCACCTTGCAACAATGAGTTCACCATAGATACTGGAATAAAGATATTGTCGATGGTATTACGAATTCCTTTTTGTATCGGTTTTGGAACACCATTTTCAAACAAAATAGCCACAGGTTCTAACACTAAACCATCCACTACACGGTTAATTTGAAACACAACTCGGTTTACAGGTTCAATGGGGTCCATATCAGCGGGATTAAGTTCATTTGCATCTTCAAAGATATCTACATCTCTCAACTCCTCATCTAAGGCCTCTAATTCTTTGTCTTCAAGCTGTGCTGTAGTCGCAGAGGCTATAGGCTCTTCTACAGCAGATTTAGTAGCATCACAAAAGCCCTGGGTTATTATGTAGAAAAAGAAACCTGAAGCAACAAGAAGTCTAAAGCTACACTGTGAAAATGAAAACAAACAAGAGATTGCTTTAAGCAGATTTGGGATAGACATAAATGAAAAGATACCTTTGTGCACAGTAATATCTAAAATTGTAGGTATTTTTTTCCATCTTGTCAAAAAAATGTATGCACAATGGGTGAATTATTATTTTTATACATGCAACAAGAGGTGGTCTTGCAATTCATTCAAAAGTTTCGTACTGTTTGGTAAGCAAGATAATTAACGCTTTTTATAAATAGGATAAGGAAAATATGTCTGGATCACATGAAACGACAATCGGTGGCATCTCAGGTGCGGAACTTAAGCAATATATATCACGTGCAGAAAACCTAGAACAAGAAAAGGCTGAAATTTCTGAACAAATTCGTGAAGTACTTGCAGAAGCAAAGGGAAATGGTTACGACATTAAAGTGATACGTCAAATTATGAAGCTGCGCAAAATGAAAAAAGAAGAAGTTGCTGAACAAGAAGAATTGCTTGATTTGTATAGAAGAGCAATTGGCGATTTGTCAGATTAGGTCAATTATGGTATTTAAAACCCGCTCTCCTATCTTTCAATGCCTACCTTATAGCAAAATACCTTCAGTGTTGAAAATGCGCCTTAAGGCCTATAGCCTTGTGGAACTTTCCATTGTTTTATGTATTTTAGCTGTGTTGATGGGGGCGGGCATACCTGCTTTTTTAAATTATAGAAAATCAGCTTGTATACAACAAACTAAACAAAAACAAGAAACTTTGATGTATGCGTTATCTTCTTATGCAATTAATCATGGGTATTTGCCGTTTGCCGCGCCACCATTGGTGTCTAACTTGCAAGGTGGGGGCGCTGGTGCACACCAAAATTATTTGTATGAGGGAATTATCCCCTACACAACTTTAAAACTACAAGAATCTGAGGCAAAAGATGGCTTTGGAAGATGGTTTACTTATGCTGTTGCAAAAACAGCTACACGCAATATGAATGTATCACCCTTTTCCCAAGAGACTAAGGCTTCAACAAAGCATGAGGAATTTTGCACCCTTCAAGCTTCACGTTTTTCTGCGCTTAACCATAAATTGCAAGTTAAAAATGGCAATGATATTATAACCGAAAAGATAGGTGAGCCTGATTTTCCTGCGGTTGTGATTGTAAGTCATGGCCCTTCAGGTGAAGGTGCGTTTCAAATTAATGGTAAACATGGACAAACAGCCCATCCTCTTAAAACCATGAATGCTTCTGGCACCCTTAACTTTGCTGATATGCCAAATCATGATGGGTATGATGATATGGTGAAATGGGTTTCAAAATACAATTTAATGGCGATGTATGCAAAGCAGCCGTGCATTGCCTTTAATGACTTGAAATCTATACAGTCAAACACAAATCAAGCGCAAGAAACCCAAGTTAAAAACAGTGAACAATCTGCGGGTGAAAACTTTGATGTAATCAAGGCTGGAAATGAGGATCTTAATCATGACTGATAAACATTCCGACAGATTGATTTCAGCAGAACTACTGCCCGAAGATAATGTGAATGAAGTGAAGGACCCGTCTTTGCGACCTTTATCTTTAGATGATTTTACCGGGCAAAAAACTGTACGTTCTAATTTACGCGTCTTTATTGAAGCTGCACGAACTCGAGAAGAAGCTTTAGACCACGTTTTGTTGTATGGCCCCCCCGGGCTTGGCAAAACAACGCTTGCACAAATTATTGCAAAAGAAATGAATGTGGGGTTCAAGGCAACTTCAGGACCAGTAATTGCAAAGTCAGGCGATTTAGCAGCCGTTTTAACAAATCTTTCCCCTCATGATGTATTGTTTATAGATGAAATCCACAGACTAAACCCTGCCGTGGAAGAAATTTTATACCCTGCTATGGAAGATTTGAAGCTAGATATTATGATTGGGGAAGGGCCGTCTGCAAGGTCTATTCGCATTGATCTGCCGCCGTTTACATTGGTGGGTGCCACAACCAGGTCGGGCTTGTTAACCCAGCCCTTACGTGAACGTTTTGGGATACCTCTTCGTTTAGAATTTTATGACCTAAAAGATTTAACTTCGATTGTGCAACGTGGTGCATCCTTGCTCAATTGTATGATGACCCCAGAGGCTGCCGCAGAAATTGCAAAACGCGCAAGAGGAACCCCACGTGTTGCTGGGCGTTTATTAAGACGTGTGCGCGATTTTGCAAGCGTTGAACAAGTTGTACCAATCACACAAGAGTGCGCTTTTGATGCCCTTAACAGATTAGATGTGGACCCCTTAGGTTTAGACCAGCAAGATGTTCGCTACTTAAAACTTTTGGCAAACTACTATAAAGGTGGGCCTGCTGGCGTTGAAACACTTGCTGCAGCTTTATCTGAACAGCGCGACACCTTAGAAGAAGTCATCGAACCTTACTTAATTCAGCAAGGCTTATTGCAGCGCACACAACGCGGACGTATGCTCACAGACTTTGCCTATAGCCATTTACGTCTTGATCAACCTAAAGCTACATCTCCACAAGGTGTGCAAAAATTATTACCATTTTAGGGGCGCCCTAATGTTCTTGCAGGTTTGTAAATTCCTGCATTTCTACAGGAATGATTTTTCTTGAGGATTGACTTTTTTTAAGATTTGGAGAAGGTTTAGCTAAATAATCATTATTTTGAAAGGGCACTTCCTCATAACTATAAATACGAGCACTTTTATTTGAAAAGCATGACCTTCTGCTGCTTTGAGAATTATTGGAAGGGGTGCTTACAGCCGTATTTGTTGGACTAGGTGTTTTAAAAGCCCTGTCTTGTGCGTTAACAAAATTGGACTTAGGGCTGCATTTTTGCGAAATTGATTCGGATAAATGTCCGCCTTCGAAAGAACTGTTTCTTCTTCTAACTTGACGTGCATCTATCCTATCGGTTGGGGTTTGCAATTGATCTGACCTGTCCTCCGAGGTTTGCCTATAACGGTCTTTAGCTCTAAATGTGCGATGATGGTTATAACCAGGCTCCACTTCATGTTTTTTATGTCGTGAGAACTTAATATCCATCCAACTTTTCATCTGTTGAAGCAAGTCAATAAGTTGGCGTTTCCTTTCCGTATCACCTGGCATATTGTCTACTTCTTGCATGATGTGTTTTCTTAAGTGAATCAAGGTATGTTCTTCAAGCTCTAATAATTTAAGATTACGAAAAAGAAATGCTGGACGTTTATAAATAATTGGAAGTATGAAGTCTGAAAAATTTTCATTTGTAAGCCGAGCATTTTTCCTAAAGGCTCCAGACTTTTGTGCAGGGTTAATTAGGCACTTTAAAATACTTAAGGCTGTAACTTTTTCCGGGTCATCTTTAACAAATAAGTCAGCCATTCTTAATGCTGTATTCGCAAGATCATTTATGCCTGTTGCTGAATAAGGGTAGAGCTGCCAACCCATAAGTTTATCACTCAAAAGCGCCAAAAGGTCATTATCACACTTGTTACCTGCCATACAAACACACTGCGTTTCTTTTATATTGTGTCCTCCCGTATTTGCAAAGCCATCTCTTGCCAATAAACAGGTCAATAAAACAAATATAAATTTTCTAATTATCAACATTTTGAATCTATCTGTTAGTTCTTTTATTTAATATTAACAATACATAAATGTGGTTAACCTAAAGTTAATAGTGTTGAAAATTATTGCTTTCTCACTGCCAAGCCTTATACAATTTACATAAGTTAGTTTTAAATACTATATTCAATGACTTTTTTGCATTCTAATTTTTTTATTATATCTATTTTAATTTTGCTATTTATTTTTTCCATAGCAGTATTTTTTTTGTATAGAATGTTAATAAAAACTAAATTTCTTAATCAAGACTTACTAATCAAACTCGAACGTTGTCAAATTGTCTTAAAATCACTTTCTGACCCGTGGTGTAGTTGGGTGGTTGGTGAAAATAATATTAGTATGTCACCAGCTTTTAAAAAACTGTTTAGAATTGACCCTCACCATCCCTTAAGATTAAAAGATTTCATCAGTATATTGGGTGACTCAAACAGGTCACCATTTCAACGTGCCCTTAAACATATTTTAGAATATGAAGGCACATTTTCTTTGGATGTGAACGTCTTTGATGGGATGCAACTTTTGAAAATTGACGGGTGCTGTGTGCAGCATACAATATTTTACCCAGTCGATTCACAAGAGCACGAAACCAGCAGTAAGAAAATTATTGTACTCACAATTAAAGATATCACCAACAGCATTTCTAAAGTTGAACAGCTTGAGCATCGTATTGAGCATATCACCCAAGAAAGAGACCGCTTTAAGCAATTGTTAGATACATGCCCTGTGGCGATATGGTCTCGTAATGAAGCTGGCCGTATCATTGCTTGCAATGCCATGTATGCCAAGCTGTTAGACACAACGGCCCACAGAGCAATAGCTGAAAACTATGAATTAATTGACAGATTTGGGGAAATTGGCACATTTGAACTTTCTAAAAAGGCACGGCTAAAGCAAAACAATCAAACCATTCGAACCCACATTGTTGCAGCAGGAAAACGCCATTTTCTTGAAATCACAGAGGCACCAGTGATCAAAGACTGTGACAGCACAAACCTTTTGCAACACACTATAGGCTATGCAACTGATATTACGTCATTCGAAGAAATGGAAAAGAATCTTAAGTTTACAAGTCAGGCACATACCCAAATTCTCAACCACCTTTCCTCGCCTGTGGCTATCTATGGTCCAGATTCACGTATGCTCTTTTTCAATAATGCATATGTAACCATGTTTGACCAAGATGAAAGATGGCTTGCAACGCAGCCAACCCTGGCCGAGATTATGGACCACTTAAGACAGGTGAGAAAGCTACCGGAATACTCTGACTTTAGGGCGCACAAACAAAGCCGTATGCAATTATTTAATAACTTGCTTGAACCGATTCATGAAATTATGCATCAGCCAGATGGTATGATTTGCAGACTCGTCATTGCGCCAACTCCATCGGGTGGTCTTGTTTATATTTTTGACAACATCACAGACAGATTGGCCTTAGAACGCAGGTTCAACACCTTAACAGCTGTGCAAAAAGAAACGCTTGATAATTTGTATGAAGGCATTATTGTTTTTGGAACTGATTATCGCTTGCGTCTTGCTAACCTAGCTGTTGCAAAAATATGGGGCTTAAAGTCATTACCACAGGCAGAAGGTACGCACATCAACGAGATGTTAAAAGAAGTTGCGCCTCAGTTTAAAAGCGCTAAGGCAAGCCAGACTTGGCGCACTAAAATGTTGGATATTATTTCCAAGCGACGCCCAGACAAGCAACGCATTCGCCTTAAAAAAGACAAGGCCTTGGAATATACGTATGTGCCTTTGCCTGATGGAAGTCATTTACTGAGCTTTATCGACGTGAGTGATACCTGGCTTCATGAAAAAGCGTTACAAGAAAAGAACCAAGCTTTAGAACACCAAAACCGACTGAAGTCAGACTTTATTGCGCATGTATCCTATGAATTGCAATCACCCCTTCACACCATTTTAGGCTTTAGTGAACTATTGATGAATCAGTATTTTGGTGCGTTAAATGAAAAACAAATGGACTATAGCAAGGGGATTTCTGAAGCCGCAGAACGTTTGTCAAATTTATTATCTGACCTGCTTGACTTGGCAAGTATTCAAGCCGGAACATTAACTCTAAATTATCAAACTGTTTCTGCACAGGCATTGCTGAGCAGTTTAGTGTTATTAGTACAAAACCGCGCAAGTGACCATGGATTAGAGTTAATTATTGACAATCAAATTGGGGATATGAAAATTAAAGTGGATGCACAGCGTATTCGCCATGCCTTCTTTAATCTTTTATCAAATGCAATTAAATTCACCCCAAGTGGGGGGCGCATTACCGTGCATGCCTTTTTATGCCATGAAAAAAAACAGGTCTATTTCACAGTAGAAGACAATGGCGCAGGTATTAAGCCCTCTCAGCTGAAAAGAATACAAGATTATTTTAAGCGTGCAATACCTTCATCACAATTACTTACATCAGCCAAGAATGACGAAAACAATTTAGCCAAAAACATGGCTTTACCAAATGGGATGCATGCGGATCTGGATGATAATGAAAGTGATGAGCAACAAAATGATAACCACAATACAATTGGCCTTGGCTTAACACTTGTCCACCGTTTCATTGAATTACACAATGGCTACATGGAAATTGAATCAGCATTACATGAAGGCACGACAATACGCTGTGTGCTGCCGCATGTGGCACAAGTCTAGTGGCACAAACTGATAATTATAAGGCCAGGTTTAAACAGGAAGGATTAGAAATCAATAGATTGCGCAAGGATAATTCAACAGGGAAAGAAATTCCTTGTGTTTTGAGATTAAATGCGTTACTAATATTGAATTCAGGGCGCCTAGCTCAGTTGGTAGAGCAGCTGACTCTTAATCAGCGGGTCATAGGTTCGAATCCTATGGCGCCCACCACCTTGAATCCATCTATGTTATAGTTTACGAAATGATTCAGTGACGAAAGTGGTAATCCTTATGTCTACATTTTCTGTTAAAATTCTATCCTTCCAAGATCTTGTGTATGAAGCTAATGCTTTAAGCGTAACGATACCTTCGCAGCAAGGTTATTTGACTGTAATGAAGGACCATATCCCTCTTGCTGGTCAATTAGAAAAAGGTAAGCTGCATGTGCAGTTAGAAGAACAGTCACACCCAAATAAAGTGGATATGAAGGCTGTTACCTTTGATGTTGATGAAGGTTTTTATGAAATGACCGAGGAAGGGTGTGTTATTTATTTAATGCAGTCTTTGGCTACTTTAAACACGCTCACACATTAGCTGGCTGGATCAGGCAATGGCTCTTTTTTTCTCTTTCTAGGCTTTTTTGGTTTCACTGTTTTTTTGATACTGTCCAAAGAGTTGGGTAATTTTGACTGTTGATTGATATGAGGGATGCTGGGGTGCGGGTCGCATGACTGTACAGTCAACGATTCATAGTTAAATTGATTTAGGTCTATTTGTAAAACTTTTTTGTTTTCTTCTAACAAGTCTAAATCTTCATCAAGCAAATAAGCTAGAACGTTTAACGAAGGTACCTCATACATATGTGAAGAAAATTTGAGAAGTTCCTTATGTGGGTTTCTTATTGCTTTTTGCTTTTGCGTGTTTAGGTGGATAATGTGGTAAATTTTATCAACATCTATAAAGATGATATCTTCTGGATTAGACTGATAAACAAGTGTGTACCTACAATATTGTATAGGATTATTGTAATCTAAAAAGTGGCCAAAGTGCATTACGGGTAACACTTGGTTGCGCCAAATGCGATAGGCTTGCGAAATAGAATTTTCTTCATCTGTTTGAATGGCATGACTGAAACCTTCCCCGGGGTCTTGCGCAACAGCAGTCTTCATGTCAATAATTTCAAGGAGTCGATCAGCAGGAAGAGCGACAAAGAATTGACAGGCACGAACAAGGAGCATATCTCTTATCATTGAGGGTCTACCTTGTCTGTTGATGAAGGGGAATCATCGTCATAAGTAGGGTTGTCAAATAAACCAAAAGCTTCTGTGTCGCTCGCATTATCTTCAAGATCGTTGAACTTAACAGTTGTTACCTGAGTTGGATTTTCCATATGATATTCCCGAGCTTCGTTTACAGATTCAAAATCTTTACTAATAAAATGATAAGGTGTTGACGGGCTTTTGCTTGCAAGTGAAAGCATTCCTTCCCCATCTAAAATGAGAACGACACGTCCATCACCTAAAATAGAGGCACCACCTACACCAGGCAGGTTCACTATTCCCTTGTGAACGTCTTTCATATAAAGTTCGCTTCTGTTAACAATTTCTTCTACATGCAAACCAAGTGTTGATTGCCCATCGCTCAAGACAACAATCGTAATTTTGGTCTCTGGATTACATTTTGGTTTCGCAAACCCCAAAATAAACCCAAGGTGCGTGATAGGTAGGAAATGGTCGCGCAGCAATATGGCAGGGTGCCTCCTTAAACTCATCACTTCTTCAATGGGAAGTTCTATAATTTCTGTCACAAAACGACCTGGCAGCGCTAAAATTTGCCCCGATGCTTTTACAATTAATACTTCTTGTATAGCGGCAGACAATGGCATTTTAAGAGAAATTTTCGTTCCCGAACCTTTTTGAGAGGTGATTGCGATGCTGCCCCCAACACGTGTGACGTTCGATTTAACAACATCCATGCCAACCCCTCTTCCAGAAACTTCGGTAACAACCGCAGCTGTTGAAAAACCAGGGTGAAAAATAAGTTGATGGATTTCATCTAAGCTTAAATTTGCCTCTTCTGTTATTAATCCATTAAGCATGGCTTTTGCTTTAATTTTCTCAGGATCGAGCCCATAACCATCATCTTGAATATCAATACGAATTTGGGTCCCCTGTTGAACGGCTGAAATGCGAATGGTGCCAGTTTCATTCTTTCCATTTTCAAGGCGAATTCTAGGTATTTCAATGCCATGGTCAATACTATTTCTTAGCATGTGAATCAAAGGGTCAACAAGTGTTTCCACCATTGACTTGTCTATGCGAACTTCTTGTCCTTCTAATACTAGATTAATTTTCTTATCTAATTGCTTTGAAACATCTCGAACAATGCGTGGCAGTCTTTTGAAAACTGTTTCTAACGGAATAACCCGCAAATTTAACGCGCCTTCTTGCAAATAACGCAAGATACTGTGAATGACGGTATTATTTTCATGAATATTCTTGTGTATTTTTTCAATTTCGTCAATTGAGGTGAAAATTTCCTTCACTTGATTGGCTGGAATTTTGTGTTTTTCAAATGTTGTGCGTAGCTGAGTTTCAAGTTCTGGCAGTATTGTTTTAAAACTGCTACTGGCAACTGTAAAGTTCAGGTGACTACATGCTAATACCATCTCCCCAATGTGATTCATAAACTTATCTAAAACATCACCTGGTATGCGAATTGTATCATTGTTTAAAACCGCATTTGATGAAGCAGCTGCACGAGGCGGCGCTAAAGGGGCTGCTGTTTTTGCAGTTACAACATCTTTTACAGACTGCTCGTCATTGTCTTGATTTTCCTGCGCATCTATTTGATCTTCAGTAGCATGTAATTGTGCTTGTATACTTTGTGCAACTTTAAGTTGTTTTACACCTTGAATGATATGGTCACGCAACATTGCTGTTTGTTGATCATTTAATTTTAAGTATTGTTCTGGGGGGTCAATCTTTTGCAATTCTTGACTGAGCTGTTCTTGTCCATGTTTATAAATAATTAAAAATTCATACCAGTTCTGATTATCAATAAAAACAGAACGATTAAAAGGCAGCTCACACTGTTTTGTTGCAAACATCGCAAATTGCTCACCAATTTCCTGGTCAGCTTCTAAATATGCCATGAGCACATAAACTTGCTCTTCCCCACCGTCCTCAAAACGTTTTTGCAACCCAGAAAGCAGATCAATACCAACGCTCTCAATGAAGGGGGTTACTTCAATATTTTTTTGAAGGTTAACTTGTGTGTCTTGACCAATATTTGTTTTCGATAGTTCACTAATTTTGTCTATCAGCATTGCATGAACTGAATCAGTAGCAGCAGCATAGTCGCCAGCAGGTATCATTTTGAATGTTAAAAGTCGTTCAATCTCTTCAATGTATGCAACCAAAGAAGTGAGGGTATTTCTTGCGCTATCTAAGTTATCTGGGTCTTCTACTTGGCGCAGAATTTGTTCCATATCTAAAAAGATAGACACTGGCAAATCAGGATAAGCGTTTGACAAACAATACCCAAAACTAAGACAAATATCTAATATGTCCTGCTTTGGAAAATTTGAAGGGGAACCTTCTAAAATGGATTCAATGAATTGCTTAACATCTTCAAGATTCGTCTTAAACAAATGATGTTCAGTATTTAATAATGGATTGTCACTAAGTGAAATTAAAGGCACACCAGTGTTTAAAATCATTTGATGAAGGTCTGTAAATACGCGACTTAGATTAATGTGATATTTGACTTCGCCGTCATTGATGCAGTACAAGATATCTTCAAGACCAAACATGATGTTATTAAAGCCCATCATTTGGTAACTATGACGCAATGTATTAATTACATTTTGAATTTTGATTTTATCATCTTCTTCAGTAATGTGTAGGTCACACAACTTATTAATTTCATATTGTAACGCTTCAATGAAGTAGCGCACTGTTTCATCATCATGGCTGACAACTAATTGGTCCTGTGGCACTTCATTTTCAAATGTAGGGGCAAACTCCCCGGGCGATGCACTGTTTACGATTGCAGGTTCTTCTATATGTGGTTGTGAAACTAAAGATGGAGGAACGGCTACAGTTTCCATTGAAGAGGAACTATCCTCATCCAGATCAATTTTCATCTCCTGAAAAATTTGGTGTAGGTCACGTACCAAATCTGCTGGTGCATCAACATTTGCACGTGCGCTACAAGCTTGCTCAATCATTTCTTTTAGGCAGTCTATACCTTGCAATAACCAATCCACACGTTCCGCAGTAAATTGTGCAGATTTGTCACGTATAAGACCTAAAATATCTTCACAAACGTGAGCCACACTTTCAATGCCTGTAAGATCCATGCTTTTTGATAAGCCTTTAATAGAATGGAATGCACGAAATAGTTCTGATATACCGCTTGCGTTTACAGGGGTATGTTCGGCAGATAGCAAGTGCTCTTCTATAATGTCTATGTGTTCTTGACATTCAATTAGAAATTGTTTCCAGAACTCATCAAAATCCATAATCTCATGTCTAATCTTTACAGTGACCTTGCTTAATGTTTGCATAATGATATTAAAATTCTATTAATAGAATAGAAAATAATTATTATGAGATATTACGATTTCGTCATTTTAGAATCAAAACACATATTAATATTTTGTTAGTAAATAATTGTTAATTTAATGATATGCAATAAAAATAAAACTGAGTTTATTCATGTTGTGCGAAGTAACACATTACGACAAACAAACAATTCATAATGCCCTTAAAGCACCAATGCTATCAGCTGGTCAAGAAAGTGAATTGTTGTGTTTGTATCAACAAACGAATCGTTCTGATTTGCTTGCGAAAATTGTCAAATCATTTGACAAACTTGTTATTGCTGTTGCAATGAAGTATCGGTTTTATGGGCTTCCATTAGCAGATTTAATTCAAGAAGGGAGAACAGGCTTATTAAAGGCAATACATCACTTTGAGCCGCAGCTGCACCAACATTTTTCTGCCTATGCGAAATGGTGGATAAAGGCCGATATTCAAGATTATGTCTATAAAAATTGGTCATTGGTTAGGGCATCTGCCACACAAGCGCACCGCATATTATTTTTTCAATACCACTACTTACGTGAAAAGTCCGCTGACGCAGGGGAAATAGCAACCCACTTTACACCACAAGACATAGAAAAGATTACAAAAAAGCTGAATGTGTTGAAAAGAGATATTGAAAATATAGAAGAAATTTATAAGCAATCTATTGTTTCATTAACACCAGACGATGACGGGTATGTAAGTGACACCTTAAGAGAGCTGCACGATTTGGGAAGAACCCCAGAAGAAGAAGTCTTTTATATACAAGAACAATTGCTACATAGCCAGTTTGTGGAGGTTGCTTTAAAATGTTTAACACCTCGCCAGGCTTATGTTATTGCTGAACATCGTTTAAAAGATCCAGCAAGAACTTTTGAAGAAATTGCCCGAGATTTAGGTGTATGTAAGGAACGAGTCAGACAAATTGAAAGAAGTGGCTTTATAAAAATAAAACAAGAATTTACTAAAAATGGTATTTCCTGTCCTATTAAATTTTGTTTTTAACATACAAAATAAATACAATATCAAATTTTAATTCTATATTTGTAAGCACCCGTTAGTTCTAGGCGCAAAAGCTGATTACATGAATAGCGCTAAGCTAATTTTGATAAAAAGCGACACAGCTATTAACACATTATTCAATTGCGCTTACATACTAACGTTTTTCATTGCCCTCTTTATGTAAAATTGTTATAACTGCACATCGCGTACTGCTAAGCACAAAAGTCAATGATAATTAAATTCTTTCCCATTTTTATTTGTGCGGCATCAATCGCATATGCAACTGAAACTATTTCACACAACGCTCAATCTCATGCGGTAGAGCCAATAGACTTTCGTACATACACAACCATCAAAAATGCACTTCCTTTAACTCAACGAAAGTTTTTGACTTATACATCTGCTGTAAGCTCAATAAAACTGAAGATGTTCCAAAATTGTACAGACAGCATCCGTGTTGAATCAATTGCTGACTTTGAATTGCTTCACCAAATTGCTAATGAATACAATATATCAACTCCATCACACGATCATATCATTCAGTTTTCGCGCCTTGGTGCAGCAACCTTTGGCAACCTTTCCTCATACGATGATTCTGATGGTTTCAACTGGATAGAGTCTCCCCCTCAAAACAGCACGACCAACTATCTTAGTTTCTCACATGTTTGCACCCCATTACTCAACATCCTCACATCGCTCACACAAGAAATTTTAATTGAAAGCACTCAGCAAGCAAAAACACTCTATCAGCAACACCACAGAACGGCTGAAAACGCTTCAGACTTTATGGTTTCAGAAGCCAACATCTTCAATGATGGTGGTGATATAACGATCAACTTAACCGATGTGCTAAAACCCGCAAGTGAAGGCGCAATTTTCTATTTTGCACCAACACTTAAACAAATAGAAAAACTTATAGAAGAGCTCCCAACCAATGATTGTGTCACCTATTATATTATTGGCTATAAGAATTTTACGGGCGTCTACTGCACACCCACACCAGCTAACCAGCATACATTCTTTGAACGAATCCCCTCACTTGAATATATTGCCCAAAAGCATTTTATCAGCTTGGGCATGACACTTATATCTAAGGGAAGTCTTACCATACAAGCACAAGAACATATCGTGCTATTTTCTCCACATATTGTAGTCCTAGATATATTTCATTGCATTGCAAATAGAAAATATTTTTTGCTTAGCTATTCAGTTGTTGCAAAACTTATGCAATTTGCAACAATAAACCTACAGGCCCCACTCTTTTCAATTGAAAAAATAAAATATGCAGAACTCAAGGCTGCTGGTATCACCACCATTAGAGACTTTCATGACTTCATTTGTACACTCAGCCAAACAGTGGGTTTTCACCTTGAAGACCCTCAATCAACCAACCCGGAACGTAACTTCTTTATCCTCTCTCTATTCAGGCACTTTATCCAAAGGCATCTTATCTCGCAGCATACTTAACGAGATATCACACCTCTTCTAGGATTTTCACAAAATCTTGCTGCAAGCCCTTAAAGCCGCTATACTGACGCCAACACATCTATCTATGAAAGGATCCTATCGTGTTGACACAAAATAATTTCATCTCCATTTTACAAGGAAATTCACGCTCATTCCTACAAAATGTAGCCTTAAGCGTTGTCCTTAGCCTTATTATCGCTGTAAGCGCCCAAATTTCTATCCCTATGTGGCCTGTTCCTATTACATTTCAAGAATTTGCAGTCCTCTCTATCGCTTTGATGGTTTCACCAACACTTGCTATTGGTGCTACCTTTGCATATTGGCTTGAAGCTGCTATTGGCCTTCCTGTGTGCCAAGGTTTTGGCGGCGGAATGACACGCATTCTAGGGCCAGTTGGTGGTTATATGGTCGGCTTTATTGCTATGGCAGCAGTTGCCAGCACACTTAAAACAAAAGCACAAACATTACCCCAACTTACACTTGTATGTGCCTTAGCGATGGTTGCACTGTACGGCCTTGGTCTGCTTTGGTTGTTAAATTTTTACACACCAACACAAGCTTTTGCTTTAGGTCTTGCCCCTCACGCATTAAAAATCCCCCTTTCGATTGCAGGTGCCATTGCCGGCAAAAAACTTTTTAAAGCAAAGTAACATTAGTTTCATGATAACAATAAGGCGTAAGTGCAGACTTAATAGATTTACAATGCAAAGTAACAGTCAACACTTACGCCAAATTATTTAACAAAAGCTATATTACCAAAACTACTACACATACCCTCTTTCAAGTAACGCTGCCACTGCACTATCCTTATTCTTACTTCCTCTGCTAGAACCAAACTCAAAGGCATAAGCATCCTTCAAGCAAGAACCAAAAATACCTGCAATCGTTGAAAGTATCCCAACGGCCTCACCAGGCAAATCATTAGCAAAGTAAGCAAGTGACGCTAAGCACAGCACCAGCCCCATCGCAGCACTCACAACCATGACATCGCCTCGGTAATTTTTAGCCCCTGATTGCAAGATAGCAATGTCTCGTTCTCTTGCAGACCTTCTATCATTTAAAAAGCCCATTTCAAGTTCCGCCTCAAAACTCAGCATTGCCTTTTGAAA
The DNA here is from genome assembly GCA_964478775.1 of uncultured Verrucomicrobiales bacterium. Lineage (GTDB taxonomy): Bacteria > Pseudomonadota > Alphaproteobacteria > Paracaedibacterales > CAIOTO01 > PNMQ01. The sequence goes on from CAYZJC010000009.1 coordinate 38,594, forward strand.
CTCTATTAATTTTAAAGGGTCAGAACGCAGCACCTCCATCGCGTCATTAACATCATCACATTTCACCACTTTCTTTGCACGTTCAATAATATCCTTTGCGACCCCTTCAGGGTTTTCACCTGAAAGCCACCTTACGATAGAAGGCGCAAATTCCGCCAAACCCATTGCCGCTGCTAATATCGGAAATCCCATCTTAATGCCTCCTCTTTAATCTAAACCGCGCTTCATTTTGTAAAACCGATGGTTCCCAACCGTAACAGTTGGGGTTGCATGCTTAACCCAATAAGGGGGTGGCTGTAACTTTGCCACATGATAATGGTCTGCGCCCAACACACTATCAAATACGTTTTCATTCATCAATCCTTGCACAATTCTTTTACATACATAATAGGCAATATCACCATCACCCACAGCAAGCATTCTGATAAAATTGACATCTCCCCCATTCCAACAAGAAAATTGATACGGTTTTAAACACACATCTCGTATAGTTTTTCCGTACCAATTTTGTAACATCACCCTGTTCATAATCACTTGCCCTACGGCAACTAAGCCAGCAAACCTATCATCTCTTAAATCAATTCCATCTCTATCGGTATGTTTATACACACATTCCCCCCTTGCCTCACCAAACAAAGTCCTTGCGAAAACTTCTTCGTCAGACATATTAATTATTTTTTGCATTTCTTGCTCTTTGTACCTCATTCTTTTATTTCCTTTCTGATCTCAATAAAAAAAATGCGCACTCACTTAGAATGCGCATTAAAAAACCGACTAAGATTTCTCTTAGCCGGCTATCTTTTTAATCATCAACTGCTTAGGTTGATTAAAAAATTTATGTTAAATTTGCAGAAAAAACCATTGGTGAATCAAACACGACTTTTTCTCCACTGTTATTTGCTGACTCTGTGAAAGCCATATTGAAGGCCCCAATAAAAGACCATGCCGTCTGCGCTGACTTACCGTCAATATTTTTCACACTTAATACGGTAGGGTTTGCGTTGCTATTCGTTGAAAATGACACCAAACTTGGGTGCACATGCGCTGCATTCACACCTAAGGAATGATTATCACTTATCAAGAAACGAGCTGAATGAACATTATCACCCACACCAAATTCGGTATCTGAAGCATCTCTTGAAACTGTAATCTCTTGTACTAAGTCTGGGTTACTAGTGCTATCAACAATTGAACCTCCCCATAATATGACTTTGTCTGATAAATTACGTACTGTGCCAGTAATATCAAAATTTGCTTGTCTATATAAATACAAATTTGGAATATTTTCAAAATCACCAACAACAGTTGTATTTAAAACAGTAATGGCTGTTTCCAAATCAGCAAGGCTCGTATTTGGAACTGAGTTACTATTAACCGAAATTGGATTCGTCACTTCAAAAGGACCAGGCCCACAAATTACAATCGGCTTTAAGCCAATTGCAAAATCATTCGTATTCGCTGGTCCATTAACAGCAAGCATATAAGAACTTAAATGCGTAATATTTTGCAAAACATTTGGGGTAATATCTGTACTTTGCACATCTTCAATCGCATTACCAAAATAAGCGCACGTTCCAATAGCGTTATTAACTAATGACAATGTAGGTGCCGGCGTTAAAGAATAATTAGCAATTAAAATATCATTAGCTAAACCAACTGTGAACACACTTGGATCAACGATTGAATTTTGAATCAACAATACACCAGCTGCTACAGAAAGTGGGCCTGTTGCCTTAAGCGTCCCTCCATTAAACACAACCATTGCTTCTGTATCTGCAATTACAGTATTGTCTGATGATACCTCAACAGGGTTTCCTTCATCAATTTGCAACTTTGATTTTCTTTGAACGTTGGGCCCTAACACAGCGTCGGTAATATCTTCATTGTTAAGCAGTAGTGGTCCACCATAATAATAAATAGGACCTGTTGCCCCTGTTTTACGTGTTAACCGGATTGCGTCGCTGGTTGCGGAAATAGGACCTACAATTCTAATTGTATTTCCTTGTGGGTCTATATCCCCTGTTGCCGTTAATGCGATAGGCGCCATAATCACTAAATCGCTATTTGCGGTTAAGGTGCCCCCGCCCGCCCAAGAAAGCGATGAACTTCCATATAATTGGCTATCTGTGTATGTAAAACCTGCATCGCTGGCACTAACATTATTCATGTAAGCAGTACAACTTAAGAACGCTAATCCAATTTTTACTGTTTGTCTAATACTTTTCATTATTGACGACTTCCTTTTTTTGAATGTGAACTTTGTTTCGCATCGTTATGCAGGCATTAAATTCAATGATGCCTGTTGATATGAATCAATTTAATAAAATTTTAATCTTAATTTCGCTAATCTGCAAACATAAAATCTATCCTCACCTCCCTTCAAAAAAAGTTGCATTTATTTAATACCACCCCTTGTTTTTTAAAAAATAGTACCTACCTAAGAAAATGAAGTAAAAATAATTGGATAAGAAATCATGAGAAATAAAGAAAAACAAAAAAAATTAATTAAAAATCAACAATCTATGTATCTAAAAATTAAAAGGTACATACCATCATTGCTCCTTACTCTTCTTGTGCCTGCTAGTACGTTTGCTTTAGAGTCTGTTGACTTTGAAAATTCAACGATACCTACCAACTCCAAGAATCAAAATTTTAACACACCTTTAAAAAAACAAAATACCAAAAATGGTGCCAGGAAAATTTTAGGCGAGCTTACACACAATCCCCACACGCCTACTAAAGATTCCACACTTGATAATGACACAATCAACAATTTGGAAAACACATCACCGAATAAACTTTACACAACACCAGAACCGCTAAAAAAATGCGAGAAGCATTCTTCAACGCCCCCATCTCCTCTCAAAATTTTAAACGGCAATATAGGCACCTTAACGAACACACATCTGCCCTATTATTCATGGGAACCTGGTGCGCTTTTCCAACAATTTGATCATCTCAATTATACAACAAGCAGTAACCCTCACACACACGTTACCCATATCCCCGCAACTCCCACAAAACCTCAAGTGGAAATTCATTTTCTTTCTGGTTGTGCTGACCTGACACGTGCATGGTTCTACACATCAGACTCAAAAGGGACACAATACCGAGAAGATGCAATCTGTTATGAATATGACAGGGTAACTGATACCCTCGTGCTCGGTGTTTCCTTTTCCTTAGGTGGGCAATATAGTGATAAGGAAACTGGGAAATTTGGCTTTTATGCACGTGAACCTAGAAAAGCTGTCAATATTCTTTTCCACTTTAAAAAGGGTAAGAAAAGCCAATACAACAATAATCAAGTCATTGTCACTTTAGGCTATATCCAACCTAAATTTGAACACTACTTTTCAAAAGAAGTCCCTCAAGCTGCTCAACAAGAATTTATGCGCTATGCAGACTCTCTTAACAGTTATGAACCTTTGCCAATCAGCGCTGATATCGTCAACCAAATTAATAGCGTATTGATGCAAAAATTCATTAGCAATGCACCAGAAGCAAGCCGTCTTCCAAAACCTGGTGACCAAATCACTAAAATCATTAGCCTTTCAACGCAAACTATGCAAGACATTATTGACTCAGCCCTTAATGAAATTTCAGATCAAGTTTTCGAAGCCCTAAAAGAAACATCAACACCTATTTCGGTTCAAGAAATAACAAAATTGCTAACTGACACAGGTGATCGCAACAACTATATTAAAACCCCATTAGGTCAATTAATTTTGCTTGCACGCCTTGCACCAGAACAGTTTACGTTAAGTGATCTTGCAAATATGGCAATCCCTGTCTTGTCCCAAACTATGGCTCAAAAAAGTACCATTCTCAAAAATAGCCTTTTAACCTCGTCTCAGCTCTCACCAGCCAACTCACAAACAAACAGACAAATTTATAACACAATGGTGAACAAACAAATTTTACTTGAAATTTCAGAAGGTATGTCGTTCCAGTTGCAATCTGTCTTTGAAAAACGCAAACAACTAGAAGATTATACTCAAACAACGACCCCTGCTTATACAACAGAAGACCAAGGTGATATCGCAAGCATTTTAGACCCAATAGAAGATGAAAATGACGAAAATGCCCATTTGAATGTGTCACTTGAATCTGCCTTGGAAAACATACCAAGAAAATACCCAACCTTAGCACACACACCATTTTCATCAACTCAAAAATAAAATAGGTGTGCATGTGTAAACCAGCCTGCAATCAGGCCGTACAGCATTACCAATTTCAAAGAGAGGCACAATCGATGTGTCTCTCATTTTATATAAAAGTATTCAATTTAATTTGGCTACAAGAATGAGACGCGCAGTGCAGCCAGGATGACTGGGAAGACGTTATGACGCTTAAGCCAGAGTATAAGTGTCAAGCTATATCTTGTGAGACTCTTCTCGTAAATTTTGCTTATTCACACCCTAAACTATGCTCTCTAAACAGTGTCTTAATCAATTCAATTCAATTCAATTTAATTTAATTTAATTTAATTTAATTTAATTTGGTTATAGCAACAAGGCCTAAGGTATCGGCAATTTTTTCTTAAAATCCACAAAGACTCGGCAAAGAAGAGTCGTTCATAAAATATCTGTGTTATATGCATACCCTTGCAACTGTTTCTGCAGTCACTCTAATCGGCACATCCCACACACACAAAATAATAAATATATTTTATATTTATTATATAAATTAATCATTTGTTAGCTTTTATGCTATATATTATTTATAAGATTGATCAAATCTATTGTTATGAGAATAAATCTCATCGCTATTTTCAGAGCGATATGGGGCGGCTTGGGCGTGGTGGACCAGGCTTGGGGGGGAGTTTTCTTCCCCCCACCCATCTGAAAGAGGGTGGAGCATGAAGGGCGGGGGGAGGCAAAAAACAAAAAATAAATATTAAATCAAAATAAAATTTATCTAGAAATTACAAAACCCATCAAATTAAAGAAAAAACTGAAATCAAATCATCAACACGAAATATAATCACTTAACCAACTTGCGGGTTTTGTGTGTTTATAAATTTTCTTAAACCACACAACATCATCTGCCCATACACCCTTTAAAGCGTTTTCAGGCTTGGGGTCACCATGAAAAGCTATAATTTTAGCCCCTACTGGCTTTTGTGGGGCCACAAAATAACGGACATACCATGCTGGTAAACAATGTTGCTTAAAACTCACACACCATTTTTCTGGCCAAAATATCAAAGGGCCATATTTTTGCATCACCATATATGATAAGTAAGCCTGCGACGCTGTTCCAAACTTATCAATCACACCAACAGGGTCAGCCACATAAGTGTCCTTCACATAACCCAAAGTGCCAACCTTCCACGAATAAAAGGAAGCCTGCCCCACATGATCACCTTTTGTGTTCCAATCATTTATAATGACAAACTCATCTTCTTTAGGGAACGAAAACACATCATCCAAGCAATCACAGACCACAACATCTAAATCAAAAAAATACACCCGCTGCCCAGTAAGACCACCCAACGTGTCATCACAAAGCCCTGCTTCTTTTCTGTAAATATATTTTTGGTGCTGTGGTAAAATTTTAATGTCTGGTAAAGGGTGCGTCATAATGTTAGCGTCTAAACCAACAGTGTCATCTGTAAAGCAATGAAACACTATAGGAAAAGTTGAATTTTTACAAATTTGTTGCCTCAAACTATTCACATGCTGGGCATCGTATTTTTGTCCCCATTTTATAGTCACCACTTGAACAGGGCTCTTTTGCGCATCTAAAGTCTTCTCATTGTCACAAAGTTTCATTTTATCTTTCTCGCCTCTTTCATGATTTCCACAACACGATTACCATTTCTTTTGGCACGCTTAAACAACAATCCACTTAAAGTAACTCCTTTAAAATGATCGCAATTAATATGTAAACGCACCCTTTCAAAAGCATCGTACCCATGCATGTAATAACGGCTACTATAATGGCGCGCGCATAGCTTCAACACTCTGCGTTGCAAAACAATATGCAGCATTTTAAATTCAATCCAATCAAAACAACAGCACCTATTGTCACTGTCCTCTTCGCAGGGTAAGTTTAATTCATTTGACCACCCGTCCCCATAGCTTTGCAAAAAGTTTTGGGCTAGCTGCGTCAAATAATTATCTTCTTCTTGCAATCTTTCAATGCTACAGCCCACATTGTCAAAATCAAATCCAACAATTTGTTGCAAATGGCCAATGGCTGAACGCCACCGCACTCTTTCAAACATTAAATTCTCATTTGACGCATCGTTTTTCCAAGACACACCTTCACTGTTTAAAAAAGCACACAAATCTTCTTTTTTTAAATTGAGCAAAGGCCTTAGCATGCGCCTACCTTGTGGCAAGTCTCTTGCGTGTCGCATTACAGACAACCCACTTAACCCAGAGCGCTTATTTAAACGCATCAAAAAAGTTTCGACTTGGTCTTGCAAATGGTGAGCTGTCATCAAATCTAAAATCCCATGACGCTCACAGGCCTGCCAGAGCAAATCATGGCGCGCAATGCGGGCTTGTTCTTGAATCCTAGTTGTGGGAATAATGCCACCTTCATGTGCCCACGTTAAGATTTCATGCACAATGCCACGACTTGTCAGTTCTTCATGCACCCATCGTGCTTCTTGCAAAGATTCTTTCCTCAATCCATGATCAACCGTCAAAGCCACCATGGCAATGTTTCGACTTTTACAAAAACGATGCATCAACAAAGCTAAAGCCATACTATCAGGCCCACCAGAAACAGCAACACCAACGCTAGTGCGCAACGTCATCAATTTATCTATGTGGTCTGAAAAAAAAGGATGCGTCAGTAATGGTTCTTCAAAAATGTTCATCATGGTTTAAATATTTCACCACCGTTACTGGTGGCTTATAAAACGTTCTGCTTCAAGGGCGGCCATGCACCCCTGCCCGGCTGCTGTCACAGCTTGTCTAAACACTTTATCTTGCACATCCCCTGCAGCAAAGACACCAGGCACTGACGTTGCGGTGCTATCTGCTTTCGTTACAATATAACCTTCTACATCTGTTTCTAATTGGCCTTTAAATAGGCCACTGGCGGGGTCATGTCCAATTGCAACAAACAAACCATCTGCATCCAGGCGTGAAACATCACCAGTCTTCACGTTTTTAAGCATCACATGGGTCATAGACACAGGCGCTTCGGTTCCACAAACCTCCACCACTTCACTATCCCACACAACACTGATTTTCTCATGTTTAAACAATCTATCTTGCGCAATTTTTTCAGCACGCAGCGTATCACGTCTATGCACCAATGTGACGTGACTTGCAAAATTAGTTAAATACAACGCCTCTTCAACAGCAGCGTTACCGCCTCCAACAACAATCACTTTTTTTCCTCTATAAAAAAAGCCATCGCATGTTGCGCACGCAGAAACACCAAAGCCCCTAAACTTTTCTTCACTCTCAAGGCCCAACCAACGCGCTTTCGCCCCTGTGGCAATAATCAAAGTTTTTGCCAAAAACACTTTTTTTTCTTCCGTCGTCACACGAAAAGGGCGAACAGACAAGTCGACATCAACAACTGTATCTTCCAAATGTTCTGTTCCTACATGTGCAGCCTGTGCGCGCATTTCTTCCATCAATTCTGGCCCTTGCACAGCAGAACGAAATCCTGGAAAATTTTCAACATCTGTTGTAATCATCAACTGCCCACCGGGTTGAAAGCCCAGCAATTGAACAGGTTTTAAGTTTGCTCTTGCTGCATAAATGGCAGCTGTATACCCAGCAGGGCCACCGCCAATAATCACCACATTTGTTTCAATCGGTTGTATAGCATCAGCAGATTGTGTCATATCTTTTTATTCCAATTATATTGTTATCATGTCGCTGTAAGTATTTGAAATTTCAATCCTAAAGCATATACGGTCTTAATAAGGTCTCTAATTCGCCGTTTGCATCCTTTGCGTATAAATCATCACATCCCCCCACATGATAATCACCAATAAAAATCTGAGGGACAGTTCTTTTTCCTCCAGCTTTTTGAATCATCTCGGCCCTTAGCTCTTCATTCATTGAAACATCAATCTCTTTAAAAGCGACCCCTTTTGCATTCAATAAATTTTTTGCACGCACACAATATGGGCACCTTTGTGTTGAATAAATTAAAATTTCTAACATCTGTCAGCTCTTTCCTAAGCGGCGCCTCAACACCTTTAAATTTGGGTTTATTGTAACACACCTCCTATTAAAAATCCTACTACGTTTCACAACATTAAACCCGTCACTCAACTTAACACCATTGGTCTAAAAACAATGCGAAGCCAACCCTCTTTTGCGCTATAGCTTTCAACCCTACAAGAACGATACACAGTCTCTTCATCCTCACCTCCATCTAGTGCAACCTTTAATTGCACACCCCCTCTTTCAATAATTTCCTTTAAATTCATGGCATGCAGCTTTTTTCCCTCCACATACATACAAGGGTGGTCTGCCCCCACAAGGTTGTATTTGTCGTGTGGAACCTCATCTAAAAATTCTACTTGTAATGACCTATCTTGAACGTCACCTTTAAGGCCCATATATAATGCAGCAATCTGCTCTAGAGCAATGCCCTGTTGATATCGTCCTCCCCAGGCATAAATTGGTGCTAAATCACTCATCGTTTCTACATAATGGGGCAGATCACTTAAATAAGCATCGGTCCTTGTCGCAGGCATTTCTTGTGTTTGCGTTGTAAATTCCCATTGCCAGTGCTTTGTTTTCATACACGCAAGGTCAATATTTTCAAAACTATCTACCGCTTGTGCTTGTACATTTTCCACATGCCATCGCAATGCCTTAAGTGCTTTAAACGCATACACTTCTACAGGTTCTACAACCATGCTTTCATTTTCACCCACAGGAATCTGACCTGTAGCCATCACCCCTTCACCTTGATGATACACCGGCCTCAATTGACCAGACACCACTAATAAGGGCGCCGCTTCTACAGCAATCACGTCCTCATCCGTCAAAAAATCACTCATATTGTCCTCGTCCTTATCAAAAGAAAAGGGCAACACAGACCCACCCCCTTTTCCTGCTATCACCCAATCCACATAACGTATCGTTATCTCAGCCTTATCGGCTAACGCATCTTGTCTCCCTAGCCCTTGCTTTGGTTCATACACACACATATTTTTCAGCATTTCTATCATCTCCTTTTGGTTTATATTTTTCATTTTGAGTCATATTGTTCGTTTGTCTCATAACATAAAACCCAGCACCAATATTGATGCTGGGTTATTAAAAAAGCTAACTGATTAAAGCGTTATTACGCCATTCCAGCTTTTATTTGCTTATCTTTTTCACGGTCCTGTAAATCTTCTATATTGCGGGTGTTTTCTTTCAACTCTTTTGAAACACAGACATAAACATCTTTATAGCCAGATTGACCGGGTCTAATTTTTTCCCATTCACACTCTGACTTCTCAAGACAAACACCTTTATAAGCTGAATTTTCATTTAACACAGGCATTTCAACAGGCAAACCACTATTTTCCGGTGCATTTGGCTTGTTATGGTCACCAACAATCTCGCATCTTGTGCGTTCTCTCACCTCAGTCATTTTCTTAAATGCAATATTATCTACCACTTCCATGTACTGAGAGCGCTTGCAGCCATTTTCCCAATCTTTATTCACACAATTACCAAATGACCACTGATAATTTTTATCTTGATGCTGTGAACAGCTTTGCGCATCTTTGACTGTTTTTTCAATGTTATAAGACTTGTCTTCAACACATGAACTTGAAAACATACCCTTCACCCATTTACATGGGTGTTGACGCACACACATGTTTTCAGCAGTAATTTGATCACATTTATTTTTAGCGCACTCTGATGCTTGGGCAAAACTAACCCCCACAAACATCATACACAACGCAATATATTTCCACATAAAAATTCTCCTAAATAAAATTAACTGTATTTACATTAACAAAAATAACTTAATAACATATTAAGACCGAGACACCATTCTTACTTTATCTCCACACCCAGCATTGTATAGCACTCCTCTTTTGCTGATGCTGTTTTAGCTGAACATCAATTTTTGTCTCGCACTTCCTTAGCAACCTATTCACCCGTGTTACAATTTGCTTTAATTTTTTTCCAGCAACTGTTTTTGTTGTATCATCGCCCTCAACAGGCACAGACGTCAATTGTTCATTACGCAAACTTTCACTTAAAAACTGTTCTTGTTCAAAGGCATTTCCACTTATGTTCAGTTCATGCACAATATCTTCAACACAAGCAAGTTCTGGTTCAAAATAACTACTCTTCTCGTCTTCGCCAACTCTCTCTTCTTGTTCACATTCCTCTTTTTCAAAGTGCCAATCGTCTTCTTGCAAAGACTCCCCCCCCACTATTCCTTGCCTTATTGTTGCTGCAATCGTTATGCGCACCTGCCACGCACTTTCCTTCATTTCAAGCACATAGCGAATAACTTTTCCGTATATAAAGCCTTGGGGCAAACTATAATGCTTTAAGTGAATACAGGTGTCTAAATCAACATCGTAGTACTGCGAAAAGGGCACAGTAAAACTCACCTCCACCTGCCGAGAAGTTGCCGCAAGGTGAACTTTTGCAACACGCTTTGCATAAACAAGCCATTCAAGCCCACGCTGAGTGGTCAATACCGTTTGAATACCTTTCACTTGCGCCACACATCCTTGCCCTACTTCCCTTGGCACGCGAAAAATTAACGTTCTTTGCGCTAATCCGTTTTGCACCAAAGGGTTCACCACTTGAAAGCGAACCCTTTCTATTCTATCGCGTTTATAAAACCACCTCACCCAAAGCTTGGCGCCAAACCACACGTACTTTACAGCAAAAGCTTTGGTTGCAATTTCTTTAAATGTTTTTGTTCTTCTTTTGATTCCTTGCAAATCACCAACCGGTTTTCTATATAATTCACTTTTCACCACTTCAACGCAAGAGGTGCCCGCAGTTGTGCTTTCTTTACTCGTTAACCTTCCCATAAGCACTGTTCCAACTTTAGGCCATTGTCGTAGCAAAGCCGTTGGCGTCAAGGTATTAATCACGCCTTGTGGAAACGTTTTGGCAATCAAGGGTGCTAAATCAAAAAACTTCTCAACTTCCTGACACCACTTTGTTTCAACCATCACGTTCACAGCTTTTAGCGGATTTTCACCCAATACCACTTGCAAAGACCCCTCAAAGACATCCCCCTCTACTTCTTTATGCTTCCTTCCTTTAAACAAGTCAGATAATAACAATTGCCCCTTACATCTGTTCCAATGCATCACTTGTGGGCGCGATTCCAACACATCAGCCAACTCAACATCATCATAAAAGACACTTTCAAACTCTCCTGCTTTAGACGCACTTAAAAGATCCGTTGTCATTTTTTGCATTTGTTGAATGCCATCATGGGGCTGCGCTGTAAATTCCCACTCTATTAATCTATCCCCTTTTATCAATGGCACCCCAGATACATGCCCACAAAACAACACATCACAATCATCAGGCGTCTTTTGCAATACAAACACAGCTTGCAACTGGCTCAAGTCACGCGCATCATTTGTTAACACCCGTGCTTTTTGCAAACAGTCAACCATGTCATCGTAAGTGATATCAGTCATCATCTTCACCATCGCCACTTGCGACTCATTTTGTGAAATTGACACATGAAATAATCTATTCATTCCACAATCACCTTGTTCCATAACCAGTTTTTGCAAATCTTTATTTTCAAATTTTTGCAACGACTTTACCCACACCAAAAATATTTTCATTTCCTTTTCCTCTTTTTCTCGACAATTCATAAAATTCCAGCTACCTTGATTTCAAGTTGAGCACTCAATCACTCAACATTTATTTTTAACGCTTACATCAAATAAGACTGCAGTACTCGCTTATGAACACACAGCCTCAAACTTCTTCATCCTCCCTTCATAGATTGCAAAACATGTTAACCACCTTTTTTTCATGGTTTTCTCAAAAGGGCTACGCACAAGGCGCCTTTTGGGTTCTCATGATCACAGTTGTCAGTGCCACAAATGATGTGTTTATGGTCAAATTAGGCAAAAGACTCGACATCACGGAAATTTCCTTCTTTCGCTTCTTTTTTAGCCTTGTAACGGTTATGCCTATCTTGTTGTATAAAGGCACCCATTTACTACGCACTTCTCACATGAATATGCACATCATGCGCGGTGTCATTGGGGCAATCGCCTTAGGTTTGTGCTGCTTTGCAGTAAACAACATGCCAATGTCTGTCAACACCACCATCATGTTCACCCAGCCCCTTTTCTTTTTACCGCTCGCCTACTTTTTTTTAAAAGAACAGGTTGACAAATACCGTTGGCTTGCAACACTAGTTGGGTTTGCAGGTATCTTAATTGTGATGCAACCTGGAACAGATGCTTTTCAAATGCAAGCCTTTAGCCCTCTCCTTGCAGCACTGTTGTTCGCTATCATCAGCATCATGGCAAAGCAAATGATTTCAAGCGAACACTCCATCACACTGCTTTTCTACTTTGGCCTTGTCACCAGCATTGTCAGCTTTCCTGTCATGCTGCCCTTTTGGCAAACACCAAACTTAAACGAACTTTTCATGTTGTGCTTACTTGGTATTGGCGCAAATCTTATTCAGGTTTGTATCTTTAAAGCCTTTAGCGCAGCAGATGCATCAGCCATCACCCCTGTTTTTTATACAGAAATTGGTATTTCGACCTTCTTTGGTTTCTTTTTCTTTGACCAACACCCAACCCTTGCTGTTTTATTTGGTGCCAGCCTTATTATCGCTAGCACCTTTGCAATCAGCGTAATTGAAAGAAGGCGTGAACAAACCAAACAAAAGGTTGTAGCACAATAAAGACTTGAAGGAGATCATTATTAGACCTCTTCAAGGTCTAACCTCCATCCCACCTTCAGCCCCCATTCGTCTGTAAATAAGCGCAGTTGAATGACACGCATCCAAAGCCAAGGTCTATAGCTCACAAAGCAGTCTTTAATCTGTTCTTCATCGCAAAGCAGTCTAATAGTTTTGCTATTAATCACTTCAAAAGGTACAGGTTCTTGCAAACAATCAACGACACCTATAGAACCTTCAACAGCCTCCTTTTCAAGCTCAACAATATCTACATGCCCTGTTTGCCATAAACGCTGTATGCACCCCACTCGCACCAAGTTTCCACGCGCTAAAACGCCATCGCTCACCAACACTGTTTTATCTTCACAGCTAATCACCGACTGATATTTCCCCCCTTGATTACCCACAAAACATAAATCTCCGTTCACGGTACGGCGAAATTCCCCTTGGTTTACGCAACTTAAAATTTGCTGACACCCACGTGCTGACAATGGCGGAAAGCCACTGCCCTCAATCACTAAAACTGTTTCCATTACTTCTTCTCACTTCATTTATCTTGTTTCAATACCACCCCAACGTGGCAAGCGCGCAATCGTCAAACGACTTTGCAACCGCTGATGTTGCGTTAATAAAAATTCAAATTGAAACTGACTATTCACCTCACTTTCAACCTCAACTTTTCCAGCCACAAGCCCCTCCTCATTTAAAAAAAGCTCTTGCACTTTGTGCGCATCCTCTCTCCTACTCTTTGTCATCTTTTTTTTCCTTTCTTTACAATAAAAAAGCCCGCAGTCTTTACTGCAGGCCATAACACTTTTCAACTATTTTTGTTTATCTACACAT
>CAYZJC010000010.1:0-1614 GCA_964478775.1 uncultured Verrucomicrobiales bacterium
GCATTGACTGTGTCAGCTGGAATTTGCGTGGCTTGTTCGGGTATGTTTGTTGATGCAGCAGGTGAACTGGCTTGGGGTATGACAGCATTGACTGTGTCAGCTGGAATTTGCGTGGCTTGTTCGGGTATGTTTGTTGATGGCGTTTGAGATGTAGTTGGCATTGGAGCTGTTTGTTGTATAATGACGGATGCAGGAGGGGTTAGCATTGAAACGGTGGGTACTGTTAATGTCTGTATAGTATTTGGAAGACTTACGGTGTTATTGGGTATCATAATTGATGGGTAGCCAGCATAACCATAAGGGGTTTGATTAGGGTAGGGTTGTTGGTATTGTTGTGCCGAAGAAATATAAGGCGATGGGTAGTACTGTTGTGGGTGCATTGGATTGGGGGAAGGATATTGCGGTGCATAAGGCATACCCCCATATGGTGGATAAGATCCATACCCAGGTGGGAGAGGGGGCGGTGCGTAAGCAGAAAAGTAGCTGTCTCTTGCAATGCGCCTTTTTTTCCGTGACATTCTTTTCTTATATGCTAAATCTTCTACAGCAATACTTTGATCCGTTTCATTTACATCAGGCGGCAGTAGATGTTCATTTGAAAGTGCAGATGATTTTTTGTTTTTAACCTCATTTTGACCTTCAAATTTTGTATTAGAATTGTTTTTGTCTGTTGGTTGCGGTGTCAGGTTTGATGTGTTGCTTTTTATTTGTTCAATATCAGCAACCATTTTAGCAAGGTTGTCATTGGTTTGATTGACTTTGTTTGCCGACTGAGCAACATTTTGTTCAGTTTCATTCATGCGTTGTTTTAAATCATTTACATCTCCCGCTAGGCTTTCAATAGTTGGTGGAGGTGTAGGAACTAAAGTTGCGACTGCAAACGGGGTGTTTGTTGGTGTCTGTGCATTGCTATTGTTTATGTTTTGATTGCCATTTATGGTTGATGTGGATTGGCCTGCGGATTGACCTGTCGTATTTGTAATGTAAGCGGAAATAAAAAAAGCGGTGAAAAGGATAATCAATACACTTTTTATTAAGTGTGATTGATTGAAGTATTGAAGTATTTTATATTTATTTTTCATATGATGAGTATATTTTGTTTCATATTACCATATTAAACCCACTATATTAACAAATGATAAAAATAATATTTATTTTATCAACCTTAACAATGAAGTGTGATTTCAGGTTGAAAACACTTCATTGTCATAAGTGTGGTAAAATTAGAATAACCCTTTTTTCTTCTTCTTTTTCTTTTTCTTGTTTGGGGGAAGGTTTACACAAGTGTTTGTTGTTAATGCTGCGTTTGTAGCCTCATCAGTTGTATTTTGTATGGCACATATGAGTTCTCCATCACATTCAAAACCGCCTTGGCCGCAAGGTAATTCATCTGGCACCATACAAGTTGCTTGCCCTGCAACGCACGCTGCACCAATGCAAGCTTTATAGAGTGGTGACTGCCCAGAAGGAATTAAGTGACAAATTGTATCCTCTCCACAAACTGAGCCGCCCTGACCGCACGGTATAGCAGCTATGGCAACGCATCTATTCGTGCTTACACTGGCATCTGTTGCGGTTGCAAAACTGCTTTGTAGTAAGCATTGTGAACCTGTA
>CAYZJC010000010.1:1714-21105 GCA_964478775.1 uncultured Verrucomicrobiales bacterium
CTGTAACAAGTCTTGCCTGCATCACAAACTGAGCCCCCCTGACCACAAGGTATAGCAGCTATGGCAACGCATCTATTTGTGCTTATACTGGCATCTGTTGCGGTTGCAAAACTGCTTTGTAGTAAGCATTGTGAACCTGTAGCACAACTAAGGCCGCCCTGTCCACATGGTAATTGGTTTGCCACCATACAGCTTGACTGGCCTGTTGGACACGCCGCACCAACACAAGTTCTATAAAGTGGAGATTGCGCAGATGGATTACTGTAACAAGTCTTGCCTGCATCACAAACTGAGCCCCCCTGACCACAAGGTATAGCAGCTATGGCAACGCATCTATTTGTGCTTATACTGGCATCTGTTGCGGTTGCAAAACTGCTTTGTAGTAAGCATTGTGAACCTGTAGCACAACTAAGGCCGCCCTGTCCGCATAGTAATTCCGTTTTAGGTCTACAGGTATTGCTTGGAAGGCTAAGACAATTACCTGAGGAACAAACTGCATTAGTGTTTGCCAGCATACATACCTTTGACGCATCATCACAACGTGAACCCATTTTCCCACATGGAAGCAAAGACAGCTGTGTACACTTATTCGTCTGATGAGTTAAACATGTTCCACTTAAACAAGGGGTTAAATTGTCTGTAAGCGTGCATATGGAATCAGCTGGGCAAACTGGCCCACCTTTACCGCAGTCTGCATTTTCACTGGTCTTACAAAATGAACGTGTGTCATTTGCACATGTCTCATCTTGACAAGGGGCAGAACCATCTGCAATGGCGCAAAATTCAGTTGGGGCGTTCGTGCACATAAAGCCGCCTCTACCACAAGAGGCGCTGCTTTTCGCAACACATATATTGCCGGTTTGTTTTAGGCAATCCCCCGTATTGCACTGTTTAGATTTGTCTGCATACATACAAATTTCATTTGCATTGGTACACAAGCTTCCTTTGTTACCACACGGCAACGTAGAGGTTGCAACACACGTACTTGTTGAGTTTTTAAGGCATTCACCAGATTCACAAACATCGCTTTTATTTGCGAGCATGCATATTTGATCGGCGCTACATAAACTTCCCCCTCTACCACATGGAATTTGCGTAAATGGTACACATACATTTCCTGCTTTCATGCATGCAGCATCTGTACATAAAGCTGTTTTATCAGCTGACATACATTGTTGTTGATCTGGACATGTTCTACCCCCATTACTACAAGGAAGCAGGGCAGGGTCTTTGCACATTGATGTTGAAACAAGCATACATGAACCACTTAAACAGACAGATGAATTATCTCCAACTAAACAGACCTTAGCGTCACTACAAGCTGTACCCCCTTTTCCGCATGGCAAAACATTTGGCAACTTGCATGTTCCGCTACCCGGTGTTTTGCAACTATCTATTGTACAGGGGGCAAGATTATCATTTTTTATGCAAATTGTTTGTAGTGCTGAATCTGTGGCGCTTGGACACATTAACCCGCCTTGCCCGCAAGGTGTTTTATCTGCTGTTGCTGGAACCTGACAAGTTGTTGTTGGGGTGAGTCTGCAATCGTCTAGTGCATTGCACAATGTTTGGTCAAGTTTTAAGCAGCTTTGGCCAAGTGGGCATAAAGTCCCCCCTTTTCCGCATGGTAGCATCGTTGGGGAAACACAAGAAGAACCAGGTGCGCCTGCTACGGCAGCATAAGAGTCTTGACAGCTATCTCCGAGATTACACAATCCAGAGCCATCGCTTTTTGCACATACAGTTCCGTTGGCAGCAGGGCAAGCGGTTCCACCAAAACCACAAGAAATTAAATGAGGTAATATGCACTGTGTTTGATTATCATTAACGCAAGAGTTACCAGCTTTACATCTTGCAAAATTTTTATCCGCGCATATTTTTCCACTGTCACAAGCTATTCCCCCTTTTCCACAAGGCAATTGTTCTGGCAAAATACAGATGTTTGTCGGTAAGGCCATGCAGTTGTCGTCTTTGCATTGTAAGGTGCGTGTAGAAAGCGCGCATATTTTACCATTTTCTCTCGCAAGGCCGCCTTTACCACAAACAAGATTTATAGAAGGTATACACATGTTATCTGTTTTGCTTAAACACTCTCCATGTGCGCAGATACGACTTAAATCTGCACTGGCACATACGTTGCCTGCCGGACAAGCCGCCCCACCTTTACCGCAAAGGAGCTCTTCTACTTGAATACACTTATTGGTTTGATTATTAAAGCATGAACCGTCATTGCATAACGCATTTAATGCAGAAAGTGCGCACACTTTTCCTGTTGCACATAGCTTTCCACCCTTGCCACACGGTAATTCTTGAGGTAAAACACATTTGTTATCAGTTTTGTTTAAACATATACCACTGTCACACTTTTGAGACGCATCTGCTAGAACACACATCTGTTCTTTTCCATCTTGTGTGGCAGGGCAAAGTGAGCCACCTTTACCACATGGAAGAACGCTTGGTGTTACACAAGCTGCCCCTAATTGAGAGGTGCCACTACCATAGGCTTGTGTGCAAGGTTCATTAATTCTACATATGTCAGACTCATCTGCCTTCGCACACACTGTGCCAGTGCCGCTTGGACAAGCAATGCCGCCCATCCCACAAGCTAGATCTGTCATCAGCTGGCAAGTTGAGGAAGCATAAGCACTGCAAGCATCACCCTCATTACACTTTGTCATGTCTGGCTTTGTGCACACTTTATTGTCTGCGCAAGCAACGCCGCCTTTGCCACATGGCAATGCTCCTTTAGGCATGCATTTGTTATCCTGTTTATTTAAACATGAACCACTGTCACACTTTTGAGACGCATCTGCTAGAACACACATCTGTTCTTTTCCATCTTGTGTGGCAGGGCAAAGTGAGCCACCTTTACCACATGGAAGAACGCTTGGTGTTACACAAGCTGCCCCTAATTGAGAGGTGCCACTACCATAGGCTTGTGTGCAAGGTTCATTAATTCTACATATGTCAGACTCATCTGCCTTCGCACACACTGTACCAGTGCCGTTTGGACAAGCAATGCCCCCCATGCCACATGCTAGATCTGTCATCAGCTGGCAAGTTGAGGAAGCATCTTCAACACAAACATCACCCTCATTACACTTTGTCATATCTGGCTTTGTACACACTTTATTGTCTGCGCAAGCAACACCGCCTTTGCCACAGGGCAATGCTATTTTAAGCATGCACTTATTCGTTGTTCGCTCTAAGCAAGGCCCACTATTGCAAATTGTTTGGTTGTCATCTAAGGCGCAAATGGCTTTAGGATCATCGCAGCGTTTTCCACCTTGACCGCAAGGCAACACTTCGACGTTTTGACAACTCGATAATAGTTTGTCTGCGCACGAGGTATCATTACAGATGGCACTCATGTCAGCCTTAATACATTTTTTTCCCTGAAAGCAAAGTGTTCCCCCAATACCGCAAGGTAATAAATTTAAAGGCGGTGGGGCACAACGTGTCGTGCTTAACGACAGACAGTCTGAAGTGTTACAATATTTTAAAGCATTTCCTTGTTCATCAAACGAAAGACATGCCTGATTTGCTCGTTCACAAACCGTTCCACCTTTTCCGCATGGGGCATTATTATTTTCAGCATAAGTATGGCTTGCGTTTATTAAAAATATATTTATAAAAAAAATAATAAGAAAATTAATCATTTTAAATCGTGAATAAACTGTCGACATATCTTATATCCGTTCGCGAGACTTTATTGTATTGACATAAGCATATGAGATAGGCTTATTAAATTCATTTTAATGTTGATTTATTAATAAAAAGTTTTATTTAACAAAAAAAGTCACTTGCAAGCGCAAATGACATGTTTTTCTAATTTTTGTTTATCTGTTGATTAAAATTTAAAGGGACTTGTGTCTAAATTATTTGGCATAGCCACTTGTGAAGTTTCAGAAAGGGCTTTAAATTGTTTGACATCTAACACGATGATCGCTTCATCTTTCTTTGCTTCAGCTGTTGCTGGAACTGCTTGATCAGCAGGGGGTACAACTGCAGCTTTGCTAATATTACTGATATCAAGCTGCCAGTAAGCAAATGGTTTTTCCATATTCTCTAATTGCTCTGCCAAGACCTTATTATTTATTTTGATAAAGGCTATCAATTTTTCAAGTGAAGCATTCCATTTAACAAGGTAAGCATCAGAATTTGTTTTGTCAGCTGCATTAGAGCCTTGGTAGTCAAGTAGTAATGCCATCACTTTTATACAGCTAATTGCCCTTGTGACATCCGCTTTGCTAATGGCGTCATCTAAATATCCTTGCATGCGATCAAACGCTGTTTTGGTAGTTTCATAAGTTATAAAGCTGTTAAATACAAGTAAAGATTGAACTTGATTCATCAAATAGATGCCTTTGTTTTCATCCATACTTGACACGTTGATTTCTGCAGCATCAGGGTTTGCATCTTTCGAGTCGGCTGAAACCACTGCTGCGGCAGCAACTGGAGTATTGGCTTTTCCAATTAAATCTATGGCTAAAAGAAATCCGGTGTTGGTTTCTACAGCAGACTTATCTTTCCATGAAGTTGATTTGGCATCCTTCGCTAAATACTTCAGATTCATCTTCGTAAGTTCTGTAATTAACTCAGAATGTTTCAACGTTTTAACGAAATCTTTAGCCACTGCTCTTACAATTGGTGAGTTTGTATACTCTATTGCTGATAGTGCACGATAAACCATGGGGTCTGGGGTATATAAAGGCACAGTTGGGCGAGGGGTGCACCAAAAACCATAAGACGTTGCCATATACATTAAGCTGTCTAAATAGCCTCTTCGCAAAGCCAAGTCTTGTGCTATCCAAAAAGCAATAACGTTTTGTTCAACACCAAAGAAGCCATTTTTGAGTTTTGCTTTAAATAAAGCATCTTCATTTTTAATAGATTGTGGGATAACATCCACATCTTCAACTACTTGTTTAATTGGTGCTGCTGGGCTTGCTACCACCTCTTTTTTTACGATCACTTTTGTTACAGGCGCCACAACTTCCTCTTGTATGATTTCAGGCAGTGTATCTTCATCATCTATTTCAATATTTGGAAAGTTAGCATTTGGAAGGTGTTGTTGATATTGCCACGCAACTTGGCCACTTGGAATTTTTGGAGCTTTAATATTAACTTGATATTGCGCTGAGGGTAGATTCATTTGTGCATTACCATAATAACCGCCCTGCGCGTACATACCTTGCCCACCAGTATTCATTGCAGGGTAGGGGGGGTGTTGTTGCGCCGGAAAGGGAGGCTTGTTGTTAAAATTTCCACCCATAGTTGGCTGGGCTTGAAACTGTGCATAGCCATAAGGTGAATAACCATTGGTGTTCATATTTGCTTGACCATTGACCCCAAAGCCAATCCCAAAACCGCCTTGTTGTTGTGGCATGCCGATATTGACATTGAATCCTCCCGCACCACCAGCCATTTGCCCTGGTCCCATCATGCCTGGGTAACCATAGTAACCATTCATTTGTGCAGCGGGAAATTGTGGTTGAGAGGGCATAGGCACTAGACAAGCTTCTGCAGCTCTACTTTGAGGTCTCGGATTATTAACAACAGCAGGCTTTTTTATAACAACAGCTCCGTCGCCTTGTGCTGGGGTGGTGACTGCAGGTTTTGCAACTACTACTGCGACTCCATCACCTTGTGCTGTTGCATGCCGTTGACTTGCGCATAAAGACAGTAGTAAAAATAAAGTGATGTATGAGTAGCTCGATTTTTTTTGTTGCATAATAGTTGGGCCCTGTCGCACATATAATTGCTCTTAGTTGAATCGTAACAAAAGAAAACTAACAAAAAGTTAAGAATTTAAAAAATAAAAGGACTTTTAGGAAATGTTTATAAAGGTTTTTATTCTTGTTAAATAAAATGAGTCACTTTGCTGATGATTTATCTGCATATTCTGTCACAGTTTATAAACTTAAGGAATGCTGGTAGAAGATTGAAGTCTGATTTTAAAGTTTTGGACATAACTTTTCGCTGTGGCTTGGTGCGATATAAATAACACATTTTCAGCATTCCTATTTTCAGCGCTATAACTAAAATTATACGAACCCGTAATGACCAACTTTTCATCGATGATGATGATTTTATTGTGAGCAATTGCGGGTTTGTGGTCTATAAAGGTTGGTATGTTTACATTTTTTAAGGTGGTAAGCTGACTTTTAGGGGCCTTAAGCTGGCTTTTATCAACGATAACGGTCACAGTTACCCCACGTAGCTTAGCGCGTTTTAAAGCAGAACTGATTTGAGGTAAGGTAAAACTGTAGGCCTGCATATAAATGCTATGTTGCGCTTGGTCAATGGCGTGAATGATTTTAGGTAAGCAGGCCTGGCTTGGGGTGAAACAACTTTCGATTTTCTCTATCGATGCGTGTTGCGTCGGGTCAGGATTTGCCTTGTTAAAGTCAGTATAAATCAGCCTTTGTGTAATAAGGCCTAATGCAAAGACTATGCAGTAGGCCCCTATACGTTTTGTGTTATGTTTTAACATCTTATTTAATTTATATTGCAAGCGGTTTAATAACCTGTCTTAATTCTTTCAAGCAATTCTTTAACTGTTGGAATAAAACCATTTGCATAGAATGGGTCTTTTCCAAAACGATATGCCTGGTGACCAGAGAACATGAGCTGATTGTCAACATCTGCCCCATGGCTAATTTCTTGCAATGTCTTTTGAATACAAAATGAACGAGGGTCAGCTTTTTTACCCGTTGTGCCAGCTTCATTTTGTGCCCAGTTACTAAACTTACAGTGTGACAAACAACCCATACAATTAATTTGGTCTGACAAAATTTCATTTTCTTGAGCTGGGGTTACAAATACCACACTTGAATCTGGTGTGCGCATGGCTTGGGTAAAGCCAGATGCCACCCAACACTCAACTAAGGTTTTATCGTGTTCTGTAAGGTATACAGGGCGTCCTCGTGCACCCACACCAAAAGGTGCGATATGGTCACCAACTGGGGCAGGGGAATAAGCCACTTGTCGTTTTGATCTGTCATCTAACATGCGCATAAAGTTATTGTTGACAGCAGAAGAATAAAACCCTGTAGGGCTAAAACGGTTAAGAAAAATATCACCTTCTTGTAATGTGACAAGCTTTTTCTTCCATGCGTCTGAAATTGGGCTTTCTTGCGTAAGTAAGGGACGTGTACCGAACTGGAAAGCGATTGCGCCAAGTTCTGGGTTCTCTAACCAATCACTCCATTCGCTAAGCCACCAAACACCGCCTGCCATAATTATAGGCACAGTGTCTAAAATACCGCACTCACGCATGACAGCACGTAAATTCTTTACACGGTCATAAGGCGCTTGTGGTTGTAAAGGGTCTTCGCTATTAGATAAACCATTGTGACCACCTGCAAGCCAAGGGTCTTCGTATACAACACCACCTAAATAGTCAGCAAATTTATTGTAAGCGCGTTTCCATAAAATATTAAATGCACGACCCGATGAAACAATTGGGTAGTAGTGAATGCCATAGCTGACGCAAATTTCAGCAAGTCTGTATGGCATACCAGCGCCGCAGGTTACTCCATTGACGAGACCTTTTGTCTTTTCCAAAACACCGTGTAAAATGGGTTCAACAGCGCCCATTTCCCACAAAACATTCATATGAATGCGTCCATTACCATTGGCCATTTCATGTGCAATTTGTGCTTGGGTAATGCCACCCCTGATTGCATTTTCAACCAATTCATTGTGACGCTCACGCCGCGTCTTGCCCTTATAAATTACGGGTATAATATTTCCATTGTCATCATAACTGTCAGCATTCACAGCAGAAAAGGTGCCGACGCCACCTGCGTTTGCCCATGCACCAGAGCTTTGACCGTTTGATACAGCAATTCCTTTTCCACCTTCGATTAATGGGTAGACCTCTTTACCAGCGATTTTGATGGCGTTCAATGAAAACATGAAGAATCCTTACTTGTGCTAATTTATCTATTTTATTATGCATGATACAGTTGTAACGATAATTTCTCATTTAGGCAAGAGTGTTTATCGACACAGCCTTAAAAAAGTGAACAGAAATGAAGAGAATAGTGGGGCACTACTCTCTTAAAAGGAAGATGTTGATAAAGCTATAGCATTTCCACAGCTATAGCAACGCCTTCACCGCCGCCAATACAGACAGATGCTACGCCGCGTTTTAAATTGCGGTTGTTTAAGATGTTAACCAAGGTTGCAATAACCCTTGCACCACTTGCACCAATCGGGTGGCCAATGGTACATGCACCAGACTGAACGTTCATACGTGACCTTTCAACTTTCAAATCTTTCATGACAGCCATAGGAACGATAGCAAAGGCTTCATTCACTTCAAAGAGGTCAACAGTGTTAATAGGCCAGTCTATTTTTGACAAAAGTTTTTGAATAGCACCAATTGGCCCTAAGGCAAACTTTGCTGGGTCTAACGCATGGCTTGCAAAGCCAACAATTCGTGCGATTGGTTTTGCAAATTCTTGTAAATGATCTGAACCCAAGACGATAGCTGCTGCACCGTCTGCAATAGAACTTGAAGTTGCTGCCGTTACAGTTCCATTTGCACCAAATGCTGGGCGAAGGGCTTGAAATTTGTCAACCTTAACACGTGTTGGTTGTTCATCGTTTTCAATAATTGTTTGATTGCCTTTTGCATCCGTTATAATCACTGGGGCAATTTCATTTTTCCACAATCCTTTTGAAAGCGCATCTTGGTAAAAATCATAGCCTTCACGGGCATAAGCTTCTTGCATTTCACGGTCAAAACCATAGTCACTAGCGGTTTGGTCTGCAAAGACACCCATAGACATACGGTTCCCATTACCTGTTGTTTGGTAAGCGTCTTCTAGCCCATCTAACATCATATGGTCATATATTGCGCCATGCCCCATACGAAAACCATTTCTGGCCTTTGGTAAAAGGTAAGGGGCTTGTGACATGCTCTCAAAGCCACCTGCAAACATAACATCTGTAGGGTTAAGTGCGATATGATTTGCTGCATACATAACTGACCGCATACCCGAACCACACACTTTGTTAATAGTAGTAGCATTAATGGTGTCACCACACTCAAAGGCTGCTTTAACAGCTTGGCGCGTTGGCGCTTGACCTTGTCCAGCTGAAAGGACACACCCCATCATCACTTCTGTTGGAATAAACTTGGGCAAGGGGACGTCTGCTTGGATAGCTTTTAAAATTGAAGCCCCCAATTGCCAGCCTTGCTGTGAGGAAAGTTGACCTTGAAAAGAGCCAATAGGAGTACGCTTTGCAGCATAGATGTATACAGAAGTCATTTATTTGAGCACCTTAATTAAAAATGAAAATTGTAAATGACCCTACTTAACATATTGGTTTTAAGTAGGGTTTAAAAAGACTAAGCTTAAGCCCCTTGCTTTGCTTTTTCTAAAATTTCTTCACTGGTAGTGGAAGGAATGGCGTCTTTTTTAGCTTCAGGTTTTTCGCTTTGTGCACCAACCAATTGTTGTGCCTTGTCTTTTGCTGTTGCTTTAGAGGCATCGCCCGTTGTCTTAGGGTCTAGTTCAGTTGGAGTTGGCAATTCATCGTAGGATGGTGGCATGCTAAGAGGTTTGTTCGTATTTACATTAAATTCATCTGCTTGATAATGGTCTAAACCAAATACGTTACGTACATTGTCGCAGCCTGTCAGTGTGAGCGATGCAAGCGTACCTATTACAGCTGTTGTTAAAAGTGTGAGATTGCGGGACGAAAAAAGTTTTATTGTCATTGTGTTACCTTTTCTATAAGAGGTGGCTGTAAAAATAAAATTTAGTTTTATTTTTTGTTTTTCATACCATTAGGATGCCACACATTATTCATCAAAATCAAGATCACACAGCATACAATCGCACTATCAGCCACATTAAATGCTGGCCAATGGTAAGCCCCCATATGAAATGACAAAAAATCAACAACGGCACCATGCATAAATCTGTCTGCTACATTTGATAATGCCCCTGCAATAATGGCCATGCATGACAGTTGTTCTATGCGTGATGTTGAAAGAATAATCATACGAACTAGCCATAAGCACAAAGCTATGGCGATAAAGGCAAATACCCACACAGCAAGCTTCCCATGTGACTGCAACATCCCAAAGCTGATGCCAAAGTTATATACATGGCAAATATCAAAAAATGGCAGCACTTTGATGCTTGTATATTTAGGAACTTTCCAAATGATAAGCCATTTGGTGAGTTGGTCTAAGCTCAACACACTCAAAAAGACAATCAATAAATCTTTTAAGGGTAGGGTGTTTGTTTTATGTTTTTTTGTTTTCATACCTATTCTTCTTAATTTTTCTAAGGGTGTAAAAAAGCTTGCAAAAAGGTGAAAAGCTTACGCGTGTTTCAATGGTTCTTGAAAAGGTAAGCATCTCTTATTACACTAGTCAACACATTATAAAAACAATCTTGTAATTAGCAAAGCTAAAAGGCCCTTATGTTTGACTTATCTAAAAATGAAAATCCGCTTGGGTGTAGCCAAAATGTTGTTGAAGCTTTTCATTCCTTTAAAGACTTTGCAAAATATCCAGATAGAAGCGCTGAACTTCTATGTCAAACAATTGCATCTGTCCACCATATTGACCCAAATCGAATTTTATGCGGGTGTGGAAGTGAAGATTTACTCATTAGTCTGATTGAAAGTTTTGCAAAAAAAGAAATTCAAACCCATCCAAACAATGTCAAGCCTGAAATTATTTACCCAAAGCACGGTTTTTTTTTGTATGAGAAAATAATTGCTTTAAATCAGGCAAGGTTAACGCCAAAGACTATTTCGCATGAACTAAGTGATTGTGTGTCTGTTGATGCCATTTTGTCTGCCGTTACAGAAAACACAACGGCAATTATTCTGGACCACCCAGGAAACCCAGGCGGACAATATTTACAAACCGTTGAACTTAAACGCTTAATCGACAATGTCCCCCCGCGTATTACGATTGTAATTGATTCTGCTTATGCTGAATATATGTATGGGGTTCAAGACTATACCAGTGGCCTTGAATTTGCAGGCCTTTATCCCAATATTATTGTCACCAGAACATTTTCAAAAGCTTATGGCCTTGCAGGACTTAGGATTGGTTGGCTCTATGCAAGTGAAGCTTGTATGGAATTTTTAAATACAAGACGCACCTTATTTAAGGCAAGCGCAATTGCCCAACATTGTGCGATCGAAGCTTTAAAAGACCAAGCCTTTTTAAAACAATCTATTGAACATACCCTTTATTGGCGAGAACAACTAGAAAAAGCGTTGGAAGCGAAACAAATACTTGCGCTTAACAGTTTTGCTAATTTTGTTGTTGTAAAGCAAAATAGCATCAAAGAAGCTAATGAATTGAGAGAAAAAATAGAACTTTCTTGTGACATACTGTGTAGTGATTTGTCAGTCTATGGATTTGCAAATTATCTACGCATTTCTATTGGATCTAAAGAAGCGATGGAAAAATTGATTTCATTTTTGTTAAGTTATTAGTGTCAAACACTGTATTTACTTCTTTGAAAATGGGTTTTTATCTGAAACCGTTAAAATAAGGACATCTTTCGCTTTTGAAGGCGGCATTTGGTCTAAGATGGCAGATATTTTCCGTGGGCTCATTTGTGGAACTAATTCTTTTAAGACATTGGTCTCCATTTTTTCTAAAATTTGGGCGGCATTTTTAGTCTTCATACCTTCAATAATCTTAATGAATTTTTCAAGTTTGAGTTTTTGTTGTTTATCGGCTTGATTAAGTGATGTGTTGATTGTTTCTTTAAGAGCTTTCATTTCTGAAATCTTTGTTTCTAATTCCTTCTTCATGACATCAATCATCAGTTTCTTTTTGTTAATGGCTTCCTTTTCAGCGGCTAGACTTTCTTGTTCTTTGGCCACTTTTGCAAGAACCTCTATATCTTTTGCGGAACTAAATTCTAAGGGGTCAAATTGAACTTCTTCTTTATCTACTTTAGCTTTATCATCTTTTTTTCCTGTGGGGTTTTTATTGTCTTTTGCGCCATTCGTGTTCTGTGGTATTGCATTTGTTACTGGTGTATTTGGTGTAGCAGGCGTGTTGGGTGTTGGCGATGATGCACGCGCTTCTCGACCCATCTTAAATTGAGGTAAATATTTCTTGAGCGGATACAACCATGACAAAGTCTGCTGGACACTTAACCATGTTTCATTTTTTGCATGATACAAAGGCGTACTGTCAGCCTCTGGTGGTCTTTCAAATTTATCAACAAGCGCAGCGCTCTTGAAAACAAAGTAGAATATCAGCACACCAATCAGGATAAAGAGTTGTTTTTGACGTCGAGGTAGATTAATAATAAAGACTTTATTTTTGTTTTGATTAAGGTCTGCTGTAGATTTTAAAATATCTTTTTTTATTTTAATGGGGCTATTTTTATTGTCATCATTTGTTGAAAACTGCGTTGCAAAGCCGCTGCTTTTAATTTCTGCAACGTCTTCTATATCATTGATTTGATCAAGCCAATGTGTGCGTTGTGGTTGTGCCTTATGATGATTTATGTTTGTTTTGTTTTGCATACCATTGGCCAAATCAAGCAATTCTTTTTTACCTGAAGCTGCGATAAGGCGTTCAGTCTTTGCTTGAATAGAGGATTGGTAGGCACGTGGAATGGTCATAAATTAATTCTTATTACATCACTAAATGGCTTAATGTGTGGGTGCGTGCTGGCATTAACGAATTCCTTTTAGCTTTTCCATGATGCCGCGTTCTGTAATGGGAATAGCTTGAGATCTTGGTTGTTGACTATAGGCCCTGTTGCCTTGTGCGGTGTGCGTTGTTGCATAAGCATTATTTTCTGTGGGTTGGGAAAAGTATTGTTCTGTTGTCCCATTGTTGATGTGCTGCGTTGTAAAAGGTTCTTCTTCGTAAGGAGAAAAATCTTTTGGTTCAGCTAAGCCATATGCTTGGTTTTCAGTAGTTCTATTTTGTGGGCGATTTAATGTATTGGGCATTGGGTTCTTGTAAGCCATCTTCTCTTGCGTGAGGGACGTTTCCGGTGTTGAAAAGGTTCCATCATTTCGCTGATGCGCTTTTGTAAGTTGCATTGTGTGATGAAGTTGATGATCCATCGCCCTCGCTTTTTCAATGACGTCATCTAAGCGTGCTGCTATTTTATCTGCATGTTCAAGTAAAATATCAAAGTCATCCTTTAAAGCTTTTGCCGCAGGCAAACTGTGATTAAGTCCTTTTTCACTGATGTCTGCAACTGTTTTAAGTTTATCTATAGAACTTGAAATGTTTTGTAAATACAAGGATAAATTTTTCATGAAGGGCGATAAATCTTCCCCCATTTCACGCATTGTTTTAAGGCGTTTGTTGAGCTTTATGCAAAATATAATTGCCATAATAAGTAAGCTAATAATGAGTAAGTCAGGTAAGTAATTCATCATATTTTTTCTCCGATTTTAATATGTATTGATTTTATATATTTCTCGTTTTTTTGGTGGGTACACGAATCATATTTTCTTCAACGCGTATGGCAACTTTTCCATTTTTATGCCCCACAACCCCTTTGAAAAGTTCATGTTCACCACTAACGGCACTCACAAGTGAGTTTGGTGTAACGGAAAATTGAATTTGGTCTCCTGGTTTCCAATGCAACACTTTTCCTAATGGCATTGTTGTATGGTCAAGGTGAATATCAAATTCTACATCTGTTTCCCAAAGTTCGTTCGCAAGGTGTTGTTCCCAAATAGAATCCCTTCCAAATTTTTCCCCCATAAAGTTTTGCAGAAGTAGTTCGCGAATGGGTTCAATGGTGGCATAGGGTAACATCAAACTCATGCGACCACCGCGATCATCAATTTCGATGTGTAGTTTAATTAAGATGCCTGCGTTGGCTGCACGTGCGATCATCGCGAAATGTGGGTTGATTTCAAGACGTTCAAAATTAAAAGTAATAGGGCTTACCGGTTCAAAGGCAACTCTTAAGTCTTCCAAGAAAACATTCATCAACTTTTCAATTAAGTTGCGTTCAATTGTCGTGTAGGGTCTGCCTTCAACGCGCGTTGCTGTAATACTGCGTCTACCACCCAACAACACATCCACGATAGAATAAATTAAGGCACTGTCCACCACGAGCAGGCCTTGGTTGTCCCATTCTTGTGCGTGGAAAACACCGAGCATTGCTGGAAGAGCGATAGAGTTAAGGTAGTCTCCAAAGCGGGTGGATTTCATTGATTCAAGTGATATTTCAACGTTGTCAGATGTGAAGTTGCGAAGTGAAGTTGAAAGAATTCGAAGAAGTCGATCAAAGACAACCTCCATCATAGGAAGTCGCTCATAATAAATAAGCGTCTTATTTAAAATGGCATCAATTCCACTTAACGCTTTTTTTGAACCAGATGGGTCAGCGAAGCCAAGCAAGCTATCAATTTCACTTTGGTCAAGTTCGCGCAAATCTTGCTCTAATTCATTTCCGCCATTAAGAAGCTGGTCTAAGTTCACCGAACTTTCACTACTGCTGCTTAAGCTTTTTTCCCATGCGAGAGCTAATAAATCGTCGACATCTTCACTGTCAGACTGATCTGTGCGCTTTTGTTGTGAGTTATTATCATCAAGAGAGTCAAGTAAGGAAAGTCCGCTTTCAATGGAAGCTTCAAAAGCATCTTCTGATAAGTTTTCAGTTGGTGTACTTCCCACTTCCTTAAGTGTTTCGTCTAATTCTTGAAAAGCGCCTTGCACATCTGGGGGGGAGGAAGAAAGCTCAGCTTCACCTTCAGCTAAAGTTTCAGTATCAGAGGGATGTTGTTCTTCATCTTGTGTGGAAGAAGGTGCATCTGTGTTACTGCCATCACGTGTATTATCAACGCTTTCATGTGTAGATTCAATTGAGCTATCGTCTCCCCTTGAAGGTGTTTGATCTTGATCTTCATCATCTCGCATGATCTGTTTCCTCTAACCTTGTTTGCTATTGAACTAAAAACTCTTTGTAGAGAATTCCTCTAATTTTAATAGGTGCAATTACATTTAAAACGCGATTTTTAAGTTCATTTCGAACACGTTCCAGTCCCGCTGTCCCTTCCACATCAGACATTTGTAATTCACGTAAATAGGTTTGTATTTGGTCTACGATTAACGGCTTTAAATGGTCTATGGAATCTTTGTCTTTGGGGTCAATCAATTCTAGGACGAATGTCGCTTTAAGAATATTTGTTTTACCTTTACTATTTTGCCTTAGATTCACAATTAATTCTGGTAATTGCAAAAATGTAACTTCTAGTAAGTTAATTGCTTCTTCTTTTACCTCAGTCACTTGATTCGTCTTTTTGGGAAAGACAACATCTTTTAGAGGCGTGAAAAAAATTGCAGCTACTGTTCCGCCGATTGCCACAATCACAGCAACAAGAATGACGATAATTATATTCATAGCTTAAATCCTCAGATATACAAAAAATGCTTTTTCATCATTTAGTATGCTAAGGGAAGATTAATAAAAACTTAATAAATTGCGTTTAAAACTTAATTTTTTTTAAACATTATTGCCAAGAACATTAAAAATGTATGAAGAACCCTGATTTCCCCTAAGGCTTGGTAAGGTATTGCATTTAAATATACGGCTTACTATGATGAATGAAATACTCAATTGACATGACTTGATGAGACTTCCCCACGCCTTAAAAACAAGATTAGCGAGAACGCTCTATAAATTTAGTGTGGGGATGATTGGGGTTGCTCTTATTTTGGGGTTGTTTTACCAACGCTATCTAAAAGACTTTCCAGATATTGAACAGTTACCTTTAGAAGCACATGCCAATAATGGCAAGATTTTTGACTGCCATGGTAATGTCATGCATTATTTACCCCATGACAAACGCATTCCTATACATTTAGACCAAGTGCCCTTACATGTTATAAAGGCATTTTTAGTTGCGGAAGACCAAAATTTTTTCACCCATCAAGGGGTGCATTGGCTAAGTGTCTTTCGTGCTTTTACGTATAACTGTATCCACTTCAATTGGGCCAATAAACCTATTGGGGCTTCTACAATCACCCAGCAGTTAGTAAAAAATTTAATTACAGGTTCAACGCAAACTTTTGATCGCAAAATCAAAGAAGTGATTATGTCATATTATATAGAGTCTAAACTGAGTAAGCAAAAAATTTTACAAAGTTATTTCAATACGATTTATTTTGGCAAAAGGGCCTATGGGCTTGGGGCTGCAGCACACATTTATTTTAAAAAGAAAGTGGAAGATTTGACCTTGCAAGAAGGGGCCTTTTTAGCCTCTCTTCCCAAAGCCCCTTCACTGTATGTTAAAACAACTGATGCGAGAAAAGTATTGCAGCGACGTAATTGGATTTTAAAACGGATGGAGGAGGTGGGGGCCATTTCCCCCATAACCTATCGCAGAGCTATCAGCTGTCCACTTGAAGTCTATCAGGATGATGAAAGATACTCATATGACTATGCCACCTTAGAAGTTAAACGTCACCTTTTAAAATTGCAAAAGCACACTAACCCTTTGATATCTGATGATGTGGATGTCTTTTCAACAATAGATAGAAACCTTCAAGAAATTGCACAAACAGTTTTGAGCAAAGCCCTAGAAGAAGTGGAAAACGCACACACCACACCAGCTGTAGATAACCCTTTACAAGGTGCCATTGTGATTATGGATGCGCATACCGGTGCAGTCTTGGCGATAAGTGGAGGGCGAGATGTGAAGCAGTCTTCATTTAATTGTGCAAGTCAAGCCAAACGACAGCTGGGGTCAATTTTTAAACCCTTTGTTTTTGCAGCGGCACTTGAAAAGGGATACACCCCTTCCACTATCGATGAAGATGCCCCAATTCGTATTCGTTTGAGTAGGACACAAACCTATCAACCTAAAAATTATGGCAATAAGTCCTTTGGGAAAATTCCTTTAAAGTTAGGGTTGATTCGGTCAACGAATCAGTTATCTGTAAGATTGGCACATCAAATTGGGCTTGACTCTATTCATCATTTAGCAACACGGTGTGGTTTACCAATGCCCAAAAATTTGCATTATTCGTCAGTACTGGGGGCTTTAGAATTTTCGGTTATAGATATTGTGGGGGCTTATGCACCTTTTATCAATGGGGGCTATCGCATTGAGCCTCACCTTATAGAGAAAATCAAAAGCCATACGGGCCAGACCCTATATAAATTTCCAAAAGCATTTCTAGCCTCAATAGAGAGCACTGGGAATATCATTTTAAAAGACAACAGAACAAAAGTGTTGGAAGATAACATCGCAACTTCTATGCAAGACATGTTGGTTAGCGTCGTAAGTGAAGGGACAGCAAGACGCCTTTTCCCGGTTGCCAAACGCTATGGCTTACAAATTTCCGGAAAAACAGGGACAACGAATGATAATAAAGACGTATGGTTTATTGGCAGCGTCAAATGGGCGAGTGGGAGAACCTGGATGATTGGTGTTTTCGTGGGCTACACACAACCTCAATCTTTGGGAAAAAGAGCAACAGGCTCTACCATTGCTGCCCCTATAGCTAAAACACTTATTGAAAAAATACAAACTAATTGGATTCTGCCTTATTGAGATTGAGTAGATAACTGCAAGTAGTAGCATGCGTGAGAAAGTTACGTATAAACTGATTATACGTAACAAGCTATACATGTGCTAAAACTCATTCATACCCATTTCATGAAGACGCAACGTCATGTCAATATGGTCTTTTGACATAACGACAATGCATCTTAAATTCATTTTAAAATATTCTTTTATGTCATTGGCGATTTCATCGCACTGTCCATATTCCTTTACATTTTTTAAAAGATTTGTTCTGGGGTTCAATGTTTTGTTCTTAAACAAATACGGGTTTTCATTGACATGCTTTAAAACAATCTGTTGCATTTGTGAAGTAATTGAGTGACGCATATTGCTAAATTGTTCAGCGTTATTTTGAATTTCCTCTATCGCACTTAATGGTAGAAGTATAATTGAAAGCTCTTGAAATTTTACAATATCTTGAGGGGAAGCATTTCTTACAAAGTCACAGATGCGCATTTGATCTGCCGTAGATAGGGCGAGATATGAGTGCAGCAAGTTAAGATTGGAGGTGGCGTCATTGCTAAAAATCTCATCAGCACAGTTCAACCCTTTGTCATGTAATAGCTGCATATAGGCCAATAAGGATTGGCGTTTTTCTGCTGTGTCTGCGTCATTGAGGGTGACAATGGTATACTCTATCTTTTGATAATTTGTAAAAGCTTCAATATAAGGTGCAAAAGCACTAAACATCCCCAGGAGAGAATTAAAGTTGGCGGCTTGCCATGTTAAATTGCTCACAATAAGTAATCTTTCTTCTCTGTCTTTTTGCAGGGTAGCGTTTAAAAAATCAAGACGGTAATGTGCCGGGCAACTGGCCATTGTTATCAAAAGATGAGACAATTTTCTAAGTGTTGTTTGATTATATTCTTCAACAGGTATATTGTGAATTAATTCGCGTGCAGCAAATCTTTCTTCTTTTGGATAATACGCTAAGGCCAGCGCAAAATTCAAGGTGTCAACTTTATTGTACTGCGCAAAATAGCGTTGCAATTTGTTTGTTGGTTCTGTTTGCTCAACGGGTTTAAAATAATTATTTTCATGCATGTATATGTAGTGGTTAGTGAGGTCTAAAAGATCGTCAGCTGAGCATGGTGCTGGAATAATTTCTAATCTTTCTATAAATTCTTGGCCTTTGCTGATATTTGCAATTTCAAATTTTTGTAATGCATCAATATAAGCATTTGCATAAACAATTTCTTGTGTGGGCAAGGCAGGGGAAACGGTGACACCTTCATCTTTTTCAAGCGAGAAACACATAGCCGACAACATGGAAGTACACAAACACACATTTGATATTTTTTTCAACACTTTAACCATATAGGGTTTTCCTTTAAAAAACATAGATAATTTGAACTAAATTAACATAAAAAATTATTTTTGGAAATGTTATTATCAAGACGCTTGAAACATCGGATTAAAATTGATTTTGAACGCATTTGATGGATGCCTTGAAAACACCCCCATAAAGTTGTTACACTATATATAATTATAACATTTAAAAAAGTTCACATAAATTATGTTTAAAAGTCCACGGTTTTGGAAAGAACGTAAATGGTATCACTTATTGTTGATTCCTTTTTCATGGATATGGCTTGGTGTTGGCAAATGGATGAGTCGGCGAACTCTTTGTGAAACGGTTAGTGTGCCTGTCATTTGCGTTGGTAATGTTGTAATGGGCGGTGCTGGTAAGACACCAACCGTATTGGCACTCGTGCAGCTGTTAAAGAAAATGGGGCATACCCCCCACGTCTTGAGTCGTGGTTATGGGGCTTATATCAAAGATGTTGTGAATGTTGACCCTGCTAAGCATACCTACCTACAGGTGGGAGACGAACCTTTGC
>CAYZJC010000010.1:21115-33443 GCA_964478775.1 uncultured Verrucomicrobiales bacterium
CGCGTATTATCAGCCAAAACTGCCATTGCTAATGGGGCCAGTGTGTTAGTGATGGATGACGGATTGCAAAATGCAACACTGGCTAAGACACTCAGCTTTTTAGTGGTAGATACAATTCAAGGCTTTGGCAATCAATTCGTGTTTCCAGCAGGCCCTCTTCGTGAACCTGTTGAAGAGGCAGCGCTTCGTGCACAAGCTATGGTGGTCATTGGGCATTGCAAAAAGCACAAAGATGAAATTAATGCAATTGGCCTTCGTCAATTTCCTGCTGATATCAGTGTGGAAAGAGAACACAAAAACGAGATTGTTGTTGCCTTTTGTGGCATGGGGTACCCTGAAAAATTTAGGGCAACCTTAGAAGAATGTGGGTATGAAATTGCGCAATTTGTCATCTTTGCAGATCATCACCCCTATACGATTCCTGATATGTTAAGTCTTATTCAATTGAAAAAAAATCGAAAAGCTACATTAATCACTACCACGAAGGATTGGCTTCGCCTACCACAAGCTTATCGTGTGCATGTGGAAGTTTTACCCATAACGTTAAAGTTTGCAGATGAACCTGCTATGATTCAATTTGTAGAAGGCCACATTGGCAAAGCGATTAGTGATTTATAAAAGATAAGGTGAATGAGTAACTTTATCGAGGGGGAATAATGAGTAAAGATATGTGTTTTACGCAAAAAAATAAAAGCGTTGTGTTGTGTGTGTTAGATGGATGGGGACATCGCCCCTTAGATGCACAAAACCCCTTACGGCTGGCCGCACATTGGCAAAGCTTTTTGCAAAAATACCCTTATACATTACTCAATGCTTCTGAACAATTTGTGGGGCTTCCTGTTCATCAAATGGGTAATTCTGAAGTAGGCCATATGACAATTGGCTTAGGGCGGGTGATGTCTCAAGATTTACAGCGTATATCTAAAGCCATTGCCGATAACACTTTTGAAAATGAGAGCGTCTTTACGCATTTTATAAACACATTACAAGCTGGCACAAAACGTTGTCATTTAATGGGGCTTTTTTCAGATGGAGGTGTTCATTCACATGAAGACCATTTTATGTATGTTGCCAAAACACTTGCAAAAGCTGGTCTTCAGGTTGTCTTGCATATTTTGTTAGACGGGCGAGATACTGCCGCAAAGGCAGCGTTGTCTTCATTAAATAAGCTAGACACTATCCTCAACCACCCACATATTTCAATTGGAACCATTGGTGGGCGTTACTATACGATGGACCGTGATAAGCGTTTTGAGAGAACCATGAAGGGGTATCGTGCCTTTATGGCAAGCGAAGATACCAAAGAGGTTTTATGCGCCAAAATTTATGTGCAAGAATGTTATGACAATGAAATTACTGATGAATTTATTCCTTGTGTGAAGCTGAAAGGCTACCAGGGTTTTAACCCTAACGATGGTCTTTTTATGATTAATTTTAGGGCAGATAGAGCACGTCAATTTTTACAAGTCTTCATTTCTAACCTTAAAGAAAAGATTGATTT
The DNA here is from genome assembly GCA_964478775.1 of uncultured Verrucomicrobiales bacterium. Taxonomy (GTDB): domain Bacteria; phylum Pseudomonadota; class Alphaproteobacteria; order Paracaedibacterales; family CAIOTO01; genus PNMQ01. The sequence continues at coordinate 22,617 of CAYZJC010000010.1, forward strand.
TACTTTAGAAGATGGTTCACGCTTACGTGATATACCAAAGCTTGAAACTGGCCCTATTATCACGATGACACCTTATGGTGACCAATTTTCCAAGGATGTAAGTGTTGTGTTTGCTAAAATACCTGTGAAAAATGGGCTAGGGCAAATTGTTTGTGAGCATGGTTTAAAACAATTGAGAATTGGTGAAACGGAAAAGTATGCACATGTGACTTATTTTTTTAATGGCGGCATTGAAGTTCCTTTTGAAGGGGAGGATCGAATATTAGTTGCATCCCCAAAGGTGGCTACATATGACTTACAACCTGAAATGTCAGCCAATGAAGTCACAACACATGTTGTAAAAGCTATGCAAGACAAGCAGCACAGTTTAATTGTGGTCAATTATGCCAATGCGGATATGGTTGGGCACACAGGAGTGAAAGAAGCCGTTGAAAAAGCGATTGTAACTTTAGATGATATTTTATCTACCCTGCATGATACCGCTTTGAAACAAGGGTGGACATTGATTATTACTGCAGACCATGGCAATGCTGAAACTGGAACAGATGATCATGGCAACCCTCACACAGCACACACCTGTAACCTCGTGCCTTTCATGGTGATTAGTGATGAAGAATCATTGCGATTAAGAGAAGGGGTGCATACCCTTGCAGATATTGCCCCCACAGTTTTAACATTGTTAAATTTACCTGTGCCACATGAAATGACAGGTGAAATTTTGTTAGTCTCTTAACCTCTTTTTATTTAAGCCTTTTATGAAATGTTGCAATGCAATATAAACTGGCGGGTATTAAAAACTGAGGCTTTAAAAAAGTAGCTAAGCTCTTTGTAAAGGGGCGAAGTGAACGTATCATTTGGTCTTGGTACGATAATAAATGTGCTTTCACATTGCGAAAATTGAGGTCTTGAAATCTGGCAAAGGTTTCATGATCTGGCGCTAGTATGTCAACGCAATTGCTGAGTTGATCTGTTGGCAGAAGCTTGTGATAATTTAATATACTTGTGAAGTATTGTTTAAACAAAGTTGCTTCTTGTTTAATAGATTCATAATTGTCATGGTGTTCTGTTTCTTGAATATGTGAAGATAATACATCAATATGAATGGCTCTGTCACTTGGCATAAAGTAGGTATGCTGCGCTTGATCTGCACCTAATTGAGATGCGCGATGATTTTTAAGTTCCCGTATAAAACTGACGGCGCTTTGGTAGGGCAACACATGGTCTTTTTTTGGATGTAATATAATAAGCGGCACGTCAACAGGTAAGGATTTAATTCTATCAATAGGCTGTTGTGCAAAGGGGTCATAATGTGGAAAGACTGAGGTTGCGACAAGTGGAATCCAGATGTGTGAAAATGGGGTATACCTTAGCCATTTCCCATATTCAATGGCATGAAACTTGAAAGTTTGTGTGACGCATTGGTAAATAGCCCCATTACCAGAGGCCATGACTGATTCCAAGATAATCGCCCCAATTTTATCAAACTTTGCATTTTCCTTTAGCTGCTCTGAGCGATTTGCAAGGTAATGAATAAGGGACGCTGTTCCTTGTGAGGAGGCATGAAAGACAATTTTTGTAATGTCTGCCCTTTCAAATAGAGGGTCAATTGTTTGTGTCATAAAAGCTTGGCAGTTTTTTTGCCCAAAGTCAGCATAGCTTCTATCTAACAAATTTAACCCCTCTATTTTAGCAGGGGTTTCAACGAAGGTGGTGTGTTCTTGTGGGCAAGAAATGACCTTTTCTGTAAAAAGGTGTGTCCCGCCATGTCCGCAAATGCCAGGGATAATGACATAGTGTGTATGGGGTGTTGTGTGTGTTAGAGGTGTGTCTTGATTAAGTGTTTCAGTTAGTGTTAGGCTATTTGCTGGGTTTGTATAAAAAAGGGCGACGCTGATTACAATCAGACTGAAAAAAGATGTTCGCATGGGGCTAACCTTAAGTTCTAGAGGCGGCTAAACGTAATTTAACATAAATATATTAACGATAAATTAAATAATAGTCCATATTAATCTTTCTTTTTGTTATTATAAAACTTTTTTAGCTTTGGTGGTAATGCGAAGTGGTTATGTTGGTTTTTTAACTAATTTCTTGCAATGTAAAAACTGTAATTGCTACTATTGACCTATATTGTTTTTTTGAAAAAAGGTTGTATTGTGCTAGACCCACTTTTTCTCGCCCGCGTTCAGTTTGCTTTCACCATTAGTTTCCATATTGTTTTTCCAGCGCTCACCATTGGGTTTGCAAGCTTTTTAGCGCTACTTGAAGGCTTGTATTTGAAGACAGAAGACTCACGATACCTCAATTTATATAAATTGTGGATTAAAGTTTTTGCTATTGCTTTTGGTATGGGGGTAGTCTCTGGTCTTGTGATGTCTTATCAATTTGGAACAAATTGGTCTTCATTTGCTGACCATGTAGGGAATGTTATTGGCCCACTCCTTGGGTATGAAGTGTTGACTGCCTTTTTCCTAGAAGCCTCATTTTTAGGGATTATGCTTTTTGGCTGGGGACGTGTGAGTAGGCGTATGCACTTTACTTCTACATGTATTGTTGCCGTGGGTACGTTGGTGTCTGCCTTTTGGATTTTGTCAGCCAATAGCTGGATGCAAACCCCAGCAGGTTATACCCTTTTGCCTGACGGCAGATTTTTCCCTGCTAATTGGATTGACATTATTTTCAACCCATCCTTTGGGTATAGGCTTTTTCATATGATTGTTGCAGCCTACCTTTCAACGATATGTGTGATAGGCGGAGTTGGTGCTTTCTATTTGATTAAAAAGCGCTTTCAAGAAGAAGCAAAAGTGATGCTTAAAATTGCAACTGTAGCTTTAGCGATACTTGCGCCAACGCAGTTATTTCTAGGTGACTTACATGGCCTTAATACTCTGGAACATCAGCCTTTAAAGGTCGCTGCAATGGAAGGTATTTGGGAAACAGAATCTGGTGCAGGGCTTCGCTTGTTTGCGAGCATTGATGAACACAATGAAAAAAATAATTTTGAAATTGCAATTCCCAAACTTGCAAGCTGGATATTAACCCACAAGTCAGACGGAACAGTTAGAGGAATTAAAGAATGGCCTAAAGAAGAAAGGCCACCTGTCGCTGTTGTGTTTTGGTCATTTCGTATAATGGTTCTTATTGGGTTTGCGATGATAGGTCTTGGTTTGTTAAGTGCTTTGCAACTAAGGCGTAAAAAACTATTTGATTCAGCTTTTCTTCTGCAGTTTTGGAAATGGATGTTACCATCTGGTCTTATCGCCTTACTCGCAGGTTGGTTTGTAACAGAAGTAGGAAGACAACCTTATTGCGTTTATGGCGTATTGACTACAGCAAAATCAGTTTCACATGCAATTTTAGGGCCCCAGGTGGCATGGTCATTATTGGCATTCGTCATTATTTACACCATTGTCTTTGGGGCAGGGGTTATGTATATGTATCAGGTTATTCAAAAAGGAATCGTCACAACACATGAGCCCCTTTCACCCCCAACCAACGCAGGTCTAGAAGCTACCATTATCAAAGCGTCACTTGCACGCCAAACACAAACCATAGACGGAGAATAAATTTATGATTTTCGATTTTGGATCTTGGATTGATTTGTCTGTCATATGGGCGGGCCTCATTGCAACCGCAATTTTATTATACGTCATTTTAGACGGATTTGACTTAGGTATAGGAATTTTATTTCCCTTTGCCCCCTCACATGAGTGCCGCAATAAGCTGATGAATTCGATTGCACCATTTTGGGATGGAAATGAAACTTGGCTTATTTTAGGGGCAGGGGGGTTGTTTGCAGCCTTTCCACTTGCTTATTCCATATTGATGCCGGCCTTTTATATACCCGTCATTCTGATGTTGTTGGGTTTAATTATGCGCGGTGTTGCCTTTGAATTTAGATTTAAAGCAGACGACAAGACACGGTTTTTGTGGGACTATGCCTTTCATTTTGGTTCCCTTGGGGCTGCTTTTTGTCAAGGGATGATTTTAGGGGCTTTTGTACAAGGGGTGCAAGTCGATGGTCGCCAATTCGCTGGCGGGCCCTTTGACTTTGCGTCCGGCTTTAGTGTGATGACAGGAATTGCCATGGTCTTTGGCTATGCTTTACTTGGTGCCACTTGGACTTATATGAAGTGTGAGGCTATGACACAAGAATGGGCTAGAAAAGTTGCTTTGTATGTATTGATTTATGTAGGCGTCTTTATGGGGCTGGTTAGTTTTGTGATGCCCATTATTGATGCGCGCATTTTCAAATTTTGGTTTAGCTTTCCCAATGTTGTGTTTTTGTCAGTGATTCCATTGCTTACTTGTGTTGGCTTTTATAAAATATGGGCAACTTTGTTGCGCAGGAAATCAGACTATTTGCCATTTTTGCTGAGCATTGGACTTTTCGTCATGGCCTACATTGGCCTTGGCCTTAGCATTGCCCCTTGGATAGTGCCTTATCATATCACCATTTGGCAGGCAAGCGCATCTGGCCCTGGGCTTTCACTCATGCTCTGCGGTGTTGTGGTAGCGCTTCCCGTTATTTTAGCCTACACAGGGTATTGCTATTGGGTGTTTCGTGGAAAAACATCAAGTGCACACTACCATGAATAAAATATTGATTAAAACCGTGACACGCCTTACGCATACTATCAATTTGTTGCCACAAAAGTGGCGGCAGCTTGTTTGGTTTATTGTACTGTGGTGTTTTGGCTTAATGAGTGTGTTTCTTCTTTCTCTGCCTTTAAAAGGGCTGGTTCATTTCATGAAGGCTGCAACGCTTTCAGCAAGTTAATAGCGTATTTTTTTAAGCCAAATTAAAACCTTGTTAACTTAATTGTTCTATCCTTGTAAACGAGTAACCCCAACCCTCGTAAGGAGATTTAATTTATGAAGTCGATTTCAACTCAAAAAAATATCATCAAAGCTTTTGCTATTGCATTATTGTGCTTTAGTTGTACACAAAATGCTGCGGCACTTGGTTCTTTATTTGGTAACAAAGAACAAAAAGAGGCATCTGGGGAAGCGCAGTCCCAAAAAGTGAAGGGTTCAATGCTTGATGCGGGTCAGCAAATAGGACAAAACATGGGACAGCTCCAGCAGATTGATAAGTCTGCTGAAAATCTTGCAGCAGACTCTAGAGAATATAAAAGTATGGCAAAACAACTACGTCAGCAACAAGAAACTGGTTTGGCTTTTTTTAGTAGAAAAAATAGCGGCAACAGCAGTGATACACAACCACCTAGTCCAGTGAGTGATGATGGTAGTCAGGCTAATGACTCTAGCAAGCCTTTGTTTAACAATCCTTTCGCTAAGAAAGAAGAAAGTGTTGAGGCAAATAAAATGTTGCCTTTCGCCCAAAGCGGTAATGGGAATGCTATGAGTGCTGAAATGCCACCACAAGCTCAGATGGCCTCTTCATCTGCGGAAAACATGGCCAACAGTCCACAATCAATCTTGCAAAGGGAAAAAGAAGTCGCAATTCATATGTTGATTGCATTGTCTGAGTTGATGGCAAACGAAGAAGGTATTATCTTTGGCAAAGATCAACAAGCTGAAGGTTATAGAATGATGCTCAATGAAATTAAACTTAAAATAGCACAAACTATAGAACATATTCAAAATGGGACACCGTATCAAGCACAGCAAAATAACTCATTTATTTCCCAGTTTAGAAAACCTCAAAAACTAGAAAGAGTTGCTGAAGTCTTACCAGAACAAAATGCTGAAAGTGTCAAGTCAGCTAAGCAAGTTGAAGACGTGCTACGTCGTCATGTTCTCATGTTACTCGTTCACAGCGATAACATTGTTCAGTGCTTAATTGCCTTACCAGGCACAGACGAAAATGCTGACCATTACCTAAATGAGTTGAGAATACTCATTGATAAGGCTAGTAAATCACTTTTATCGATGCAAAATAACTAAGAATTTTTTTCATGAATTATTAAAAGAGCCCCTTTCTAGGGGCTTTTTTTATTCAGACACACAATGAATTCTTTTAAGTATTACTTATCAACATAATTTGGTGATATCCTCCTGCAGTCATCTGGAAATGAACCTGGTTTAATTCAAAGATGGACTATTCAATAACACTAAAGAAAAAATGATGGACAAGTCTTGCGTTATTCAATAAGCTAATCACGTGCTTTTCATTTTAAGGATACAAACTCATGTCACAAAATGCATACCGTCTCTATGGTCGTCAAAAAGCACGCCCATTAAAAGCAAACCAACAAGAATTATTAGAACAGCTTTTGCCTGATATCAGTGTTGACATACAAGAAATATCACGGTTTCCTAAGGTTGTGTTGGAAATTGGTTTTGGCGGCGGCGAACATGTCATGACTTTGGCTATGAATAATCCAGATACATTGTATATAGCCGTTGAACCCTTTATTAATGGGGTGTGCTCACTGTTGTCTTATATAGATGAACACGAAATTAAAAACATACGTATCTTCAATGGAGATGTTCGAAACCTCTATAGCGAATTACCAGCAGGTAGTTTTGATGAAATCTATCTGCTATTCCCTGATCCTTGGCCAAAAAAACGCCATTGGAAGCGCAGATTTATCCAAACCACAACGTTCGACCAAATGTCAACCTTGTTAAAAACAAACGGTAAGTGGTATATAGCAACAGATCATCCAAGCTATCAAGAATGGATAGATGATATGTTTAAGAGTGATGCTTGTATCAACCGGTTCACTTATGATAATCCGACGACATTAATGACACCATGGTCACATATCGTTGAAACACGTTATAAGCAAAAGGCAATTCGTGAGGGGCGTGCTGCACAATATTATGTGTTGGCAAAAAAAAGTGTATAAGACTTCTTTAAGCTACTTGACTGATGCAAGCTTTACGCTTAATGTGATGATGAAGGCAGGTTTATTGCGTTCATAAAGCCGTGCGATGAATCAAACAAACAATGAAAAGGATATTTTTAAATGGATGTATCTAAAATTTCAACAGGTTTAAAGGCCCCTTGGGACGTTAATGTTATTATTGAAATACCACAAGGAGGCGCCCCTGTTAAGTACGAATTTGACAAAGAATCAGGCGCTTTATTAGTAGACAGATTTATCAAATCACCTATGTATTATCCCACCAATTATGGCTTCATTCCACACACGCTCGCAGATGATGGTGACCCATTAGATGTTTTGGTTGTTGATATTTATCCCTTATTGGCTGGTTCTGTTATAAGAGTTCGCCCAATTGGTGTTCTTCATATGGAAGATGAAAAAGGTATGGATGAAAAGATTCTTGCTGTTCCTGTTGAAAAACTCAATTCGTTTTATGGTCATTTGGAATGTTATACACAATTGCCGGACACCATCTGTAAGCAAATAGAACATTTCTTTACACACTACAAAGACCTTGAACAGGGTAAGTGGGTTAAGATTATACGTTGGGGTGATGCAGATGAAGCTGCAGACCTCATTACCAAAACCATTCAACAAAATGCGGCTTAGGGCTTTCCTGTTTTGGACAACCATCAAGGACTGCTAATGTGATTTTTCATCATACAATAGATCCTGTCGCATTTCATGTTTTTGGCTTTCCTGTATTTTGGTATGGCATATCTTATGTGGCGAGTATTTTATTATGCTGGCGCTATGCCAAATGTATAGCGCATCGCTTTCACATTAACCCATCACAAATTGATCTCCTCATAACCCCTATTGTATTTGGGGTTATTATTGGGGGCCGTCTGGGGTATGTTCTCTTTTATGACCTGCATCAGTTTTTACAAAACCCCTTAGAGATTTTAAATACACGCCAAGGGGGAATGTCTTTTCATGGGGGGCTGATTGGCTTTTCCATTGCTGTTGCTTACACTTGTTATAAACATCAACTTGCAACCTTGAAGATAGCAGACATCTTGGGGGCTTGTGCGCCATTGGGCTTAATGCTAGGACGTATTGCTAATTTTATTAATAGCGAGCATGTTGGTGTGCCAACGCTGCAAAGCTGGGGGGTGATCTTTAGCCAAGTGGATAACCTTCCGCGCCACCCCACGCAGCTTTATGAAGCTGTGTGCGAGGGTTTATTATTATGGTGTGTGATTAATGCGATCTTATATCTCAAAAAGAAGCCACTGCCTTTGGGTAGTCTTTGTATGTTATTCCTGATGGGGTATGGTATTGCAAGATTTGCGCTTGAATATGTAAGAACACCAGATGGCTCATTGTCTTTTTTAGGGATAACTTTTAGTTTTGGGCAATGGCTATCTGTGCCAATGATTTTTTGTGGGGGCATTGGACTATGGATGGCCTATTATCAACAAGCAAAAAAGCAATAAGGAAGTGGGGCATGAACCAAGTTGAACCTAACCAAGTAGTGATCTTACAGTCTTCCCGTTTGTTTGAACAATGGCTGGCGGCTCATTTACCTGAAGACGGCATTACTGTCTTTGATTTTCTGCACCTTGTTTTTTACCATGAAATGCATGGGTACTATGCTAGTCATAAAAATGAACGTATTGGAAAGCAAGGTGACTTCATAACAGCGCCTGAAATTTCCCCCTTGTTTGGTCAATGCATAGCCATTCATTTGATGAATTTTTTGTTGGAAAGGAAAACGCCAGGCCCGTTTACCTTAGTCGAATTTGGCCCTGGCAAAGGAACGCTACTCAAAGACATTTTATGTTTGTTTCAAAAAATCCCCGCCATTTTCCAAGACTTAAAAGCAGTTATTTGTGTAGAAGCTTGTAAAGAACACCGTGAACATCAGCAAGATGTGTTAGCGTCTATTGTGCCTGCAGAACAACTTGTGCAGCTTGCAAGTGTCGCTGACCTTGAACATTACCCCGTTGAAGGGACAGTGTGTCTGATTGCAAATGAATATTTTGATGCACTGCCTATTCGGCAATATATTGTGGACCCTAAAACCAATTGCCAAACACAGCGAACAGTCAGGTGGAATAAAGATGCGCGTGGCCTTGAATTTTTCCCTGCCCACCCTGTTGAAAAGCAACGCATTATTGAAGAAAGCCCTTTGATGCAGCGCGATGTGCAAGTCATTAAAAAAATGTTTACGCACAATCCTTTGCCCTGCCTTGGGCTTTTTATTGATTATGGTGTGTGGTCAAGTGAGGCTATTGCAAAAGAAGGTTCCTTGCAAGCAGTTTATCAGCACCAAAAAACTGACTTGCTAGACCATATAGGTGAGGCTGATATCACCCACCTTGTGGACTTTAGTCAGTTTGAAGAATTAAAGACGTCTTCCATCAAGGTAGAGCTTACAACGCAAAGAGATTTTTTGTTAAGTCAAGGAATTGAAGCTCTATTGCAAAAGGCTATGGCGAGTGCACCACAAAATAAATTAGCGCATATGCAAGCGGTAAGTCGCCTGATTGGTAAAGGAATGATGGGGGAATCTTTTAAAGTTGCAATTGTGGAATCAAAAGCGTTTTTATAAGTTTGAAAGGTGAGGGGATCTATGCATGGTATGGGTGCCCTCTTCGTGAATGTGAAATAGAAAAGCGCCCTTTAACAGAGCGCTTAAGTTTTTTTGAGCGATACGCACAATAGCTATTACGCTTGTGCGGGTGTACCTGGCCTTGGTTGTGAAATCATGACACGAATTTGGCGTCCAGATACTTCATGACCATTTAATGATTCTATGGCTTTTTTTGCTTCTTCGTCTGAACTCATTTCCACAAAACCAAAGCCTTTGCTGCGGCCGGTAAACTTGTCCATAATAATTTTAGCTGACAGGACACTGCCAAAATCTGAAAATACCTTTTCCAGATCTGTATCTCTCATTGCAAAAGATAAATTACTTACATATAACTTCTTGTTCATATAGGCTCCTAAAAAAAAATCGATCATCGCTCATATGATTAGAATATGCCAAAGGTATTAAAGCCACGTTAAGTTCAAAAAAAATAGTTGCAGTTTTTGTGGTTTGTGTTTCAATAGTAGATTTTGTGGCTGAAGATATAAAAAAGGCCAACAATCTGTTGGCCTTTTGATGGCATTTAAGCTATGAGCTTTAACGTTTATCCTGCTGGAGTGGCGGCTGGAGCGGCGGCTGGAGCTGCTTCTGGCGCTGGAGCCGCAGCAGCAGGAACGATGCTGTCAACCCAACGTGCAAAACAAACTGCCCAACTCCCTATTTTGCCAATCACTTTCATTTTATGAACGATAACGTCATTATGCTTTGAAGCATCAGCGTTATGCTTGTCATGTGTTCTGTATTCATAATAATCGCCGCGGTTTGCACCCATTACAAAGTCTCTCCCAAAAAGGCCCCGATATTCGTCGCCTTCAACTAATTTCCTGTTTTTTGAACCCCCATCAGAATGCGCAAGATATGAAAATTGGTCTGCTGAGAAGCTAACGCAATTAACAGCGCCCTTAGTTGCATTGCTTTCATTTGATTGCGCTAACATATAAATAATGGAGCCTGCAGATATATTGGATGGCTGATCAACTCTTCCCAAACGTACAGCTTCTGCTTCCATTTTTGCAAAGTAAGCGATTGCTTCTGCATTGGTGATAGAAGAACCGTCAGCTAGTTTTGTAATACTAGGTGCTGCTGTTGGTGCTGCTGGTGCATTGCTGTTCGCGACAGCGGGTGCGCTTGCACTGAGGCTATCACCTTGCGCGTTGGCATATGATGTTGCTAACAATAGGGTTGCTGCAATTACTTTAAAAGATTTCATGTTCTAAAACTCCTGTAAAAATTCTTTCGTAAACAAAAGATGTTTCTTCATTATTTAATGGTAAGGTGAAATGGTTAACAGAACGTTAATATTTCATTCTTTTCCTTAATTTATTTTGTGGTAGAAGGCGAATTCAGCAACTCCTGTAATTCTTCTTTGGTTTGTGC
>CAYZJC010000010.1:33453-44648 GCA_964478775.1 uncultured Verrucomicrobiales bacterium
TTAAATTTGTCAATTTCGACACTGTTGTTTTCAATAATTTGGTTCAAATCTTGAATGGTTGCCATAATTTCTTCGGACGCTGCAGCATTACTGTTTGCAATTTCACGAAGACTTGAAACGTTCTTATTGGTATTAAGAAGCGTATTTTTTTGATCTTCCATAATTTCAGAAACATATCTTAACATTTCGTCACTGGTATTAACGGAAGTCTTAATTTTCATCATGCTTTCATTTACCTGCGATACAGCCATAAAGGCTTCTCTGGTGCCGCTCATGGCTTGTTCCACCAGTTGTGAAATTTCTTGTGTTGAGCCTGCTGTGCTGATGGCAAGTTTACCCACTTCATCTGCCACAACTGCGAACCCCTTTCCTTGTTCACCCGCACGTGCTGCTTCAATAGAAGCGTTGAGGGCCAAAAGGTTCGTTTTGTTGGAGATTTTTTCAATGGTGTCGGTAATGGTGCTAATTTGTTTGCTGTTTTCATCTAGACGGTGAACAACTTCCATCATGTGTTGCATCAAAGTCAGACCACTATCTACATACCCTACAGAAACTTTTGCAAGTTGACTTGCTTTGTCTGTGTTGCCAGCTGCATCAGTCATTGAAATGGTTGCTGTTTGAATTGTATCGGCCAACTGTGTGATGGAAGTTAACTGATGTTGTGCGCCAGATGTGATTTGTGACAAGGCTTCAACTGTCTGGCTACTTGCTTTGGCAATAAATTGTGTGTTATCACCAAAAATACGGATGGAGGAAGATAACCCTGTCAATGCATTATTGACAGAGTTTTTAAGTTGCATAAACTGGCCCTTATAATCATCATGCAAGTACTGGGTTAGGTCATTTCTTTCAAGGCTTGACATCACTTCTTGAATTTCACCAAAGATAGCTGAAAGTTTGTAAATCAGTTGGTTGATACCATCTGAAATCTTAAGCATAGCACCTGTCTGACCTGCGGTTTGAATTTTCAAACTTAAGTCACCATTCACAACACCTTCAATAATTTTTTCAATTTCTTCTAGGGTTTGTAGTTCACCTGTAATATCATTAAAAATCACCACACACCCAATGTGCTCGCGCTGACCAACATAAATAGGGGAAGCCATTACATCCATCGTTACAGAACCAAAACTCACTCTTTTCTTTTTACTTTTTTCTTCACGAATCAGTTCTTCTAGTGTCAAATGACTAAGATTTGTCATGGGACTTCCAACAATTTCTTCAAGATTCTTGTTAAGAATATTTCCAAACACATTGATAAAGGTCGGGTTGGCATATTGAATAGTAAATTCATTATCACAAATCATTAAAGGGCTCATAATATTGTCAAGGCCAGCGTGTACTTGTATCAAATGAATACCCTTTTTGCGCATAACAGACAAGGCCCGGGCTACTTCTCCAATGTTGTCTTTACGATTGGTATGAGGGACTTCAAATTTATAGTCATCATTTGAAAGACGTGTAATGAGTGTACCAATCGTGCTTAAGGCATAGTTGGTTTCTTCATTTACTGCATTTCTGCGAATTCTTCTGCGTTGTACAAATATGGCAAAAATAAGCCACGCAATAACCATGAATTGACCATAAAATTTAAAATCGGCAACAAGTTTTACACTCTTATTATGTTCAAATTCACTGTCCGCTTTTCCAGACCACAACACCCAGTGTTGTGCAGGGTCATAACTATTAATGCTTTTAATGTGTGAGAACTTTAGTGTACTATCTGCTTTTCCTTCAGCAACAAACTTCATTGAACTTGCTACTTGACCAGGGTCAATTGAAATAACTTGATAACTTTTTTCTACATTAAGAAGCGCAAAATCTTTTTTTGGTATCCATTTTTGCATTTCAGATTTTAAGATAACGACAGTAATAATGCCTTTAAGTTGACCTTGCATATCATAATAAGGCATCGAAAAAGGTACAGCTTCAAGGTCTTCCTTTTTGACATTGTCCTTTTCTGTGTAAGCGTGTATCAGTTTTCCAGAAATCATGGCGAAATCTGCACCTTTGTAGGGGGCCTTAGCGTGATTTTGTTTTAAATACAGTAATTGTTCTTTAATTTGCTGATAGGCTTCTAAGTTATTAGCTCTGTTCTCTTTTTGGGGTGGGGCTTTTTTGTTGTTTTCTTCATCTTGTGTGAAATGAATTAATGCGCCTTCATTTTTAATTTCTAATGCGGGTGTCAGCTGTCCGCTCTGATCTTGAGGGAGTCTGTCAATAGGAGTGATATAAGCGTGTGACGCACGCACAGTTTGTCTGAGGTTGTCATAGATTTGTTGAATGGTTTCAGCGCTGTCTGCAGAAAATTTTTGAGAAGAATGTTCTTGTTGTCGTAAAGAGGGGAGAGCACTGATTGTTTTCAAGTCATGATATAAACTTCCAAACATATTTTCAACATTGTCAACGGCTGTTTCATAGTCTGACATTTCTGATTCTTTATAGGTCTCAAATGCATTTTGATAATCTTCCTTATACTTTTGATTAATCAAAAATGACCAAAATGTAGCAGCGAAACAAAGAAATATATAGGTTGCAATTTCCTTTTGTAAAACACTTAGCTTATTGAGATTGAAAATGTCTTTCATGTAATACCACCAATGTAAAAAAATCTATACCAATAATAAGATTGCAGTAATTTCTTAGATTCATCTTAAGTGCTAAGCTTTAAAAAATGATTAAGAACCTTAAAAATAATTACAGATGCATTTGGTACTGCATGATTTTATACAGAAGAAGGGGCTTCTTGTTCTTTTAATTTACGACGTCTTAAATTAGCCCTTAATGCGGCTGCCATGCGTTTTTGCTTATCTTCCTTTAAGGCTTGCTTATTTTTCTTCCGTTTTTCAGCAGCGAGCTCTTTTCCATCAATCTCATTTTGCTGTGTGGGTGCTATTGGCGATTGGTCGTTCACAGTAAGCTCTCCTTATGCGTAGTTTTTATAAGTGTGTGTTTGTTCTTCTAAGAGTTTCTTTCTATGCTCAGCAGCATATTGCCTTAGTTTGATGAGGCATGAAAAGGCGGGCAGCATGGTGAATGCTGTGAGAATAAAGAGTGTTCCCCACCCTAAATACTGCGCAATGGCCCCTGCAAGCATAGCAAATAAGATACGGCCTAAGTACCCAATCGCTTGCATAAAAGTGAAATGACCCGCACTAAATGGCGACTTGCAATAAGCAGAAATTAAGGCAATAAAGGTTGTTGTTGTCATGCCAGATGAAAAACTTTCAATCCCTATTGTGATATATAAAGCAAATAGATCATGGCCAATGTGATATTGCAGCCAAAATAAAAGGCAGCTTATAGCTTGTAGCATAATCACCAGGGCAGCAACTAACCTGTGCCCGAGGTGAAAAATGAGGTGCCCCGCTGCCATGCTTCCAATGACAGTCATAGGTATACCAAATGTTTTGGTCACATTTGCAAATTCAATTTTATTAAACCCAATACTATACAAAAAGGGTGCAGACATAGAATGCAAGACGGTATCGGGGAGCTTAAATATAAAAATGAGTGCCAGTAAGAAATAAATGGGGCTGTGGGTTTTTAGTTCTGTAAAACTGGTTTGAAAATATGAGTGAAAAGTGTTATTGGCAAAGTAATCTAGTTGTTTACGCTCTGTTTGATAGGTATGCTTTTTATGAGGAATAAACCACAAAGCTGGAATTGCAAAACATAAAACACATGACATCAATGTGTAGGCCATTTGCCAATCAAACCTATCTGCAAGATAGAGGGCTCCAGCGCCCCCAATGAGCATTCCAAGACGAAATCCAACAGACTCTAATGCCACAGCAAAACCATTAAGCGGGTTTTCACCACTCATTTCAATTCTGATTGTATCAATGACAATATCAAGCGAAGCTGCAAATAATGAAATTAAAAATGAAGTGATAGCCATTTCTATGATATTATTTTGCGGTGTTAATTGACTAATCGTATACGTTGCACCCATCACACCTATTAGGGAAACAATGCCCCATATTTTAAAGGCACGTATGGGGTCTTTTTTGTATTTTAGGCCTAGGCGATCAATCCAGGGAGATAGTAAAAATTTAAGCGAATATGGCAAGGTTACCCACACAAACATCCCTATAATTGATGGGCTTATGTTCGACTCTGTAAGCCAAAAGCTTAAAGTGGAAAGAACCAGGTAAAAAGGAATACCGCTGGCAATGCCAAGAGCAAAAAAATGCAACATCAATCTGTTAAAATAACGTGACATATTTTCTACTTTTGTAATTGGAAAGGGAGCATTGCCCGCACGCATCCATTAATCATTTTGAGATGTTCCTGCATCAGCACTGACTTCAGTTGCTGTTGTGTCGATAACAGTTGCATCGTCATCACTGTCGTCAGTGTCATCGTCGGTTGCATTTACAACGCTAACAGAAACGACGTGTTCGTCAGAATCCACACGGAAGATTATCACACCTTGCGCGCGTCTTCCTGTAATTCTCACTTCTTCAACATTGGTTCTAATCAAACGTCCTTGGTCAGTTACCATTAAGATTTGATCTGTTGAAAGGATAGGAGAAAGAGTCACAAGGCCGCCCGTTTTTTCGGTAATGCTCATGGCATGATAGCCTTTATTTCCACGAAGTGTGGTGCGATACTCATAGGCAGAAGAAATTTTTCCCATCCCATTTTTAGAAATGGAAAGAATAAATTGTTCTTTTTCACGAAGCTGTGCAATGCGTTCATCATCTAATGTGATTTGTTCACTACTATTGCTTAGATTTTCTTCATCCGCATCATAGATCAGGTTTTGTTCATCACTTTCATCACTTGCATGTTGTTCTTGTGATCGAAGCTTTGATGCGATACGTAAATATGCATTTCTCTCTTCTGGGGTTTCAGCTTTTGCTGACCTTAAAATTGACATGGCAATGACTTGGTCATCATCGGCAAGACGGATCCCCCTGACACCATTAGAATCACGCCCTTGGAAGATACGGATATCTGTTACATTAAAGCGGTTACATAAGCCTTTTTCGGTAGCTAACATAACGTCATCGTCTTGTGTACACAACGCAACTGCGATGAGTTGTTCGTCTTCATCTAGCCGAATGGCTTTCTTACCATTGGTTTGAATATTTTGGAAATCATGTAATTGATTACGACGCACATTGCCTTTTGAAGTTGCAAACATGAAATAGTTCGTGTCTAAATTAACATCATCTGGGCATACCATAATAGTGGCAATTTTCTCATTGGCTTGTAAGGGGAGTAAATTCACAATCGCACGACCATTTGATGTTGGTGAGCCAAGCGGTAATCTGTAAACCTTCATGCGATAAACCTGACCGAGGGATGAGAAGAAATACACCTGGCAATGTGTGTTGGCAACGAAAAGCGTGTTGACACCATCTTCCATTTTTGTTGTCATGCCTGAACGACCACGGCCACCTCTGCGTTGTTCGCGATACGTTGAAAGGGGGACACGTTTGATGTAACCTTCAATACTAACTGTTACAACCATATCTTCTTTTTGAATTAAGTCTTCAATTTCTATAGCAGAGTCAGACTCTTCAATTTCAGTTTTTCTGGGTGATGCGTATTCATCACGCACAGCAATTAATTCATCTTTCATGATTTGCATCACACGTTGACGTGACCCTAATATGCTGACAAGCTCTCTGATCACTGCCACAATAGCTTCTAAATCATCTTTAATTTTGTCGCGTTCCATGCTGGTTAGACGATGTAGGCGCAAATCTAAAATAGCATTAGCCTGTGTTTCGCTTAAGGTGTATTGCGCTTGTTCTGGAACTTTTTCTTCCATTAAGTCTAGGAAAGCAATGACACTTGCCGCATCCCACATGCGGTTCATTAGTTTGTCTTTTGCTGAGTTACGGTCGGCTGCCCCTCGAATTAAGGCAATGATTTCGTCTATATTACTAATTGCGATAGCAAATCCCAATAAGATATGTGCTTTTTCACGCGCTTTATTGAGTTCAAAACGTGTACGACGCACAATGACATCCTCACGAAATTCAATAAAGGCTTCTAGTATGGAAAGTAGCCCCAATTGTTCTGGACGACCATGGCGAAGCGCTAACATATTATAGTTGATTGTGGTTTGTAATTGGCTATAGCGATAAAGCTGATTTAAGACAACTTCAGCTACTGCGTCCCTTTTTAATTCAACAACAATGCGAACCCCCTGACGGTTAGATTCATCACGCAGATCACTAATACCCTCAACTGTTTTTTCTTTCACAAGTTCAGCAATTTTTTCAACAAGGCGCGCTTTGTTAACTTGGTAGGGAATTTCAGTAATTACAATCGCTTCTTTTTTATCGCCTTTTACTTGTTCAAAGTGGGCTTTTCCACGTACAACAATGCCACCTCGGCCCGTTCTGAAGGCTTCATGAATGCCATAACGCCCCATGATAATCCCGCCTGTTGGAAAGTCTGGGCCTTTTACAATTTGCATAATATCCATCAAGGAAAGGTCCGGATTGTCAATCAACGCACAGCATGCTTCTATCACTTCGCCTAGATTATGCGTGGGAATAGATGTGGCCATACCAACAGCGATACCACTTCCTCCATTCACCAAAAGGTTTGGAAAGCGTGCTGGTAAAACGGTTGGTTCAATTTCACTTTCGTCATAGTTGGGTTTAAAGTCAACAGTGTCTTTGTCAATATCTTCTAATAAGTCATGTGCTGGCTTTGAAAGTCGTGCTTCTGTATAACGTGAAGCCGCTGCTGGGTCACCATCTAACGAGCCAAAGTTACCTTGCCCGTCAATCAAAGGAACGCGCAAACTAAATTCTTGTGTTAAACGAACCATGGCGTCATAAATAGCCATATCACCATGCGGGTGATACTTACCCATGACTTCACCAACTACACGCGCAGACTTACGGTAAGGTCTGTTGTATTCATTTCCCGTGACTTTCATAGCGTATAAAATACGCCTGTGGACTGGCTTTAATCCGTCTCGCACATCAGGAAGAGCGCGCGATACAATCACACTCATCGCATAATCAAGGTATGATTTGCGCATTTCTTCTTCAATAGCAACTGGCTTTGTGTCGTTGTGGGAATTCGTGTTTGATGTCATGAAATTCTTTTGCTTACTTAAAAATGATTAAAAAAAACTGATGACTGATACTAGCACATTTTGCCATTATATAGCATTATTTTTGTGTCAACAAGATGCGTCAATTTTGGTTCTTAATGTTTGATTTTTTTCTATTGTGCTTATTTTGAGGAACGAATGTGTACTATTTCGCTTTTAAAAGTGATGGTTGCGATTGCATTTCTTTTTTCTTCTGCCAGACCTGTCTCTTCTTGCTGTTTTTTATATAATCATCTAAATTAAAATAATGTTTAAGAATCTCTTAATGTATTATTTTTCTATGCTTGTATTTATGTTTGTGATGTGTTAATGATAGGTGAAATTAATTCAACCTTATTGAGTCATGAAATGAATATGAAAAAAATAACGTCCTCATTATTATTAACTTGTACACTTTATCAAAGTCTATCGACAGCAGTTTTTGCGATGCTGTCTGATTTTCAAAGTGTTGACAGATATGCGCAAAGTTCAATCTTTGATAAGCAAACCTCACTTGACTTTAAAGCCAATGCTGTACATACAGCAGCTGGTGTACTGTTTTATATGCGTGATCCTGAAGGAGATTATAGCGTTATACTTGGTCAACGCGACGATAGTATAGGCTTTTGTAATTTTGGGGGCCAGTCAGATGAGAAAGATGAAACCTTGCATGTGACGGCTGCGCGGGAATGTGCTGAAGAGTCAATGGGCCTGTTCGCTGTGCATGAATATTTTTTGTCACATTCTCCTTTTGCTGATCTTTATGTCTATGATCAGCACTCTGGTGATAAAAAGTTATACCGTATGTATTTACAAGAAGCTGAATATGTTGAGGAATCACGTTTTAATCAAAAGTTAGATGAATCAACTTATGTTCATAGTCAAGAATATAGGTGCTTCAAATCTTTTAAAGCACGCGATTTATTGAAGGCGGTTAGCAATCATTCACTTGATGTACAAATCTCATCTTTTGAGACCGTAACACTATATGAGCCTTTATATAATATGTTATCTACCCCCTTTTACGTGCAAGCACTTAACAATCTTGCAAAGGGGAAAAGACCTGTTCCTGCACAGGCAGCACACCATGCAAGCTATCTGAAACGAGCAGACTTTGCGGTGTTAGGTGATGGAAGAGTACGCACAAGGCAAGCTGCACATTTAGATTTTGAAAAAGTTGCAAGACAAGCTGGAGAGCAAGGTCTTGATAATGCACGTCGGGCTAAAGAAGAAATGGAACATATTAAGCTATTGCAACAGCAAGGACACTCTATTGATGCAATGAAAATCAGCCCAAATGCATATGCTTTCGTGCCTTTTGGAGAGAAAGAAGAAAAGCAGTTCTCTTATGCTGAAGCTTTTCGTCAACGCATGCTTATGGCATTAAAAGAAAAGTTTCAAAACAAGCAAAAGGTTGAGCAAGTGGTTGAAAGCACGCTATCGTCTGGTAGGTATACGATGACGGAAGGGCACTTAATGCTTGTGCTTGGTCATGGCTATGTAGAACCTCAAGATATTTCTGACCCGCATCAATGCCGTATTGCCAACATTGAAAACATCAAAAAATATTTTAAAAAATATAATAAGATGGAGTTCATAAATAAAGTTGAAAATGCTGAATGTAAAGATGAGAATGAAGAAAAAGACGAGAGACGAAAATCTGAATTTAAAAGAACGCTTAATGTAGATGCGCGTTTTATTGAACGTCTTGCTGATGTCATGGATAGAGAAAGACATGAGTGGGTAACTACAGGTCGATTGCCTGTTTACCACGGAACAACAAGTGAAAATGGGCACGCTTTTAAAATTGCCTCAATCATTAACAACCATTTGACCTTAAACTCTACAAATCATCTTACACGTCTGCGTTATACAGACCTTTATTTTCACAATACCCCAGCTACAATGATTGAAGATATGGAATGTTTTTCAAGTGAACACTATGAAAATGGTAATCGTGACCGCAGATTGTTTGGCAATTTTGTGCTGACAGCAGGGCGTCAAACTTCAAGGTCCACATCCTCTACTGTTGAATATTGGGGGAATAATCATAGTGTTGATGATCCTAAGGTGAAAAAAAGATTTGAAGAAGGCACGACGCTTTTGGGAATGAATCTGAGTTACGAGCCTTATGAGTCTTTATATCAGCAGTATATCGCAGATACAGGTACCGCTTATGGCAATTCATTATTGCTACAAATGTTTATCACACCACAAGCCCTCAATCAATTTACTGTAACTGAATATATGGATGAAAAAGTAACATCTGTGGCTTATCAGGCAGCGCAAGCTGAGTATGAAAGACTCTTTCATGAGGGGAAAGAGGATTTTTCTCCCAATAATTCGGCAGATTCTGCTGTAACAGTGTACTGTCAACACTCAGAAGAAAAGAAGGGCTTTTTTGGTGAAGTCAGATTATTACTACACCCTGAGCTGATGCGTGATTCATCACAATTTGTGACCTACTCTCATGACTTTTTCCCACTTAACGAACAAAAGAGCAAGAGTTTTAAGGATAAGCTGAGTGCCATAACTGCTGCAAACCTGGGGAAGTGGTTTTCACAAAATACCGCCCTGATACCTGGCAGCTTGATGGAGACACCAACCGCAAGAAACCTTTATAAAATGGTTCGTACACACTTGACTAATTCAATCGTGGAAGATAAACCCAATACACAAAGCTTATTACATTTAGTTCGATTTGGTCATAATGAAGGTTTGACTACATTACTGATGACTTGCCCTGATCTTATACAGTCAATTTCTCATGTCGAATTTTTTAAGACCGCCTATGCAAGTGGAAAATTTGAGACGATGGAACTCGTATTTGATAAAATTATCCAAAAACCAATTTCAAGTGTATTGGATGTTAAGCATATATTTGCAATATTAGAAGTGGATTATTGTGAGAAATTTACGAGTTCATTTAATTATATTCTGGAAAATTATGATTTTTCTATGATGTATGAATCCGTTATGCCTGCAACTATTAAAAAACGGCTAGGCCAGTTGGCTTTGTTAAAAGGTGATGCGGAATCTATTTCCCTTGTTCATAATAAAATTAGACCCTATACCCTGCAGGATATTGTAGATACAATTATTCCATTTGACTGTTATTCATATGAATTCCCAGTTAGTATTAAGGCACTCATAGATATTGGTGTAGTCACTGAAGTTGAATTAGCTAGCTTAACAATTAATATAATGGATAATCGTAAATCTTATGACGATATACGACAACACAGTAGAAACTTGTTGGCTGCATTGCTTGAAGAGGGACTGGATGTTACGAAAATTAATCAAGCTACAGGAAATCCTCTCTTCTTTGATGTGTGCGTTTTGAATCAAGTTTTTTCAGATAGGCCTTTATCTCTATTATTTCCTAACGGTTTTTTGAATGTAAGAAATGGGCAAGGCTTAAATGTATTAGAATATGCATTAATAGAATATAAAAAAGGAAAGAGTGTGATATTCGGCTTCACTGACTACGTTCGCACTGCGCTGAAAAAGACAGGGACAAGTTATAAAGACTATTTATTGCCTTCAATCTATAACGATTTTAGATCTCATATTCGTGGTAATATTGACTGGTTGGATAGGACTAACACGTTTTCATCGCACAGTGCGCAAAAATGGGTTCATGAACTTGACGAAGCTATTATTTCAGACAACTACCTTAACATCAAAACTGTTTTCCAAGATTGCCCATCCTCTAATTTGTTAGGTTTTTATTTGTTTTCAGATCCTGAATTTATAATAATGAATAATTATCACAATTTGCAAAACGAATCACTTAAGGAGCTTGAAACTTGGAAACAATCGGTACTGGTACCTTTGTCACAAAATGAAAATATGGAATCAATTAGTAACGTTGTTGACAAGTCCCCATTACATATAATTTTATTTTGTGCTGACAAAATTATTGCTGATTCGACACTTAGTCCCCAAACTCAATGTCAGTTGATGAATGATCTTTCTCAGAAACGACTGAAACTAGTTGAGGGATGGAAAACACAAATGAATCAGGCACTTGAGGAAGGAAAGTATTCTAAGATAATGACACTTGCTTCCCTGCCAGAGGCTTACTATCCTGGTATGGATAAACGCTTAGCAATATTTTCTGTGC
>CAYZJC010000010.1:44658-45193 GCA_964478775.1 uncultured Verrucomicrobiales bacterium
CTGTGCCAAGAGAAAATTTTTCGAAAAGGGAAAAGTTGTCGGATGAATTACACAAGCAGTTTCAAGATAAGCCCACTGATTTTTTTGCAAATATAGCAAATGTTGATTTTAGTTTGTTTTCTCATTATTACATAAGTAAACTTTTTGAAGAAAAATATGCAGACCATACACTATTTATATTGAATTCATTTTTTAAATCTTATTCTCAAGAAGAAAGAGTTAAATATCTATTAGGGCAGGCTGAATGCCCTGTCAATTATTTAATGCAGTCATTATATAATGCCAAAGATGATTTAAAAATAACCCGTATGATGTTAGATTGGGCAGGCTGTGATGCTGTAATTGAGGCTATGTCATGTGAACAAAAAAATCTTTTTCTCTCAGAATTGATGCAAAAAGATTTAAGCTTGCTAGATTATGTGTTTGATAATGCATCTTACGGATTATGTTCAGTCGAACCCGGGAATGATTTTTTTGATGACGCCTTGCGTATTGTCCCAGCTGATAAGTTGATTGCATTTATTGGTGCTAATAT
>CAYZJC010000011.1:0-5743 GCA_964478775.1 uncultured Verrucomicrobiales bacterium
TAGCGATAGGGCCCCTGGTGATAGAAAACCTTATGACAGAAATAATAATGACAGAAGTTACCAGCCTAGAGGACCGAATGACCGCACATACAGTGACCGTGGTCCAGGTGGTGCTCGCCCAAATGCACCTAAAAAACCATTTTCAAAAGATGATATTAAGCCGATTATTTTACGCGCAAATGGTTATGGTTCAAAACAGCAATCTGCTATTGGATCAGAAAAAGATTCAATTATTGTTGATCCCATTTTAGATAAAAACCGTGGTGAACATCGTGGTAGTAATATAAAAACCCGTCGCAAGCCTACGGACGAAGATGACACAGTCATTGCAAGCACAAAGATTGATCCAAAGAAGCCTAGTGTAAAAACACGCACGACTACTAACGAAGAGGCGCCCCGCAAACTCAATCGAAATTTCATTAGCCGTGTACTAGATGGTGAATCTGAAACAAAAGGGCGATCATTGGCTTCAATGAAACGTGCACGCCAAAAGCATTCAAAGCAATCTAACGCTGAACGCCTCGAAGCTTCAGCAAAAATTGCCCGTGAAGTTATTATTCCAGAAACAATCACTGTTGGCGAACTTGCTAACCGTATGGCTGTACGTGGTGCAGATGTTGTAAAATCTTTAATGAATTTGGGCATGCTTGTCACCATTAACCAAGTGATTGATGCAGACACAGCTGAATTAATTTGTGGTGAATTTGGGCATGCAGCAAAACGTGTTGCTGATTCTGACATTGAAATTGGTTTAGGTGGAAGCAATGAAGACCATAGTGATGATCTACATCATCGCGCACCTGTTGTCACTGTTATGGGTCACGTTGACCATGGTAAAACATCCCTACTTGATGCTTTGCGTGCAACTGACGTGGTAGGCGGTGAAGCTGGTGGTATTACACAACACATTGGTGCTTATCAAGTCACTATGCAATCTGGAAAGAAAATTACCTTTATTGACACACCTGGCCACGCAGCCTTTAGTGAAATGCGTGCACGTGGTACGAATGCAACTGACATTGTGGTCTTGGTTGTGGCGGCAGATGACGGTATTATGGCGCAAACCATTGAAGCCATTAACCACGCGAAAGCTGCTGCGGTACCAATTGTGGTTGCCATTAACAAAATTGATAAGCCAGATGCCGACCCAAGTCGTGTGGGTCAAGCATTATTGCAACATGGTATCGTGCTAGAAGAATATGGCGGCGATGTGATGTGTGTGGAAGTTTCTGCTAAAAAACGCATGAACTTGGAAAAATTAGAAGAAACCATTTTATTGCAATCTGAAATTTTAGAATTAAAAGCAAACCCAAATCGTTCAGGTCATGGTGTTGTGATTGAAGCTGAAATTGACAAAGGTCGTGGTACAGTTGCAACTGTTCTTGTACAACGTGGGACATTGCGCATTGGAGATGTCTTTGTGGCAGGTTCTGAATGGGGTCGTGTAAAAGCACTGGTGAATGACCATGGTCAAAAAATAACAGCCGCCCTTCCCTCTATGCCAGTTGAAGTCCTTGGTTTTGACGGTGTTCCGGCTGCAGGTGATGAATTCTTTGTTGTAGAATCTGAACAACGTGCCCGTGAAATTGCTGAATACCGCCATAACCGGATTCGAGAAAAACAAACTATTATTAAGACGAAAGGCGGAATGGAAAACATCATGAGCAAAATCGTTGCTGGTGATTCCAAAGAACTTCCCCTTGTTGTTAAGGCAGACGTTCAAGGTTCGCTTGAAGCGATTCAAGCCAGCGTTGCTAAACTTTCAACAGATGAAGTTTCAGCCCGCTTTCTTCATGGAGCCGTCGGTGGCATTAACGAAAGCGATATCACTTTGGCACGCGCCTCTGGTGGTATGATTGTTGGGTTCAACGTTCGTGCAAACCCACAAGCACGTGAACTTGCTCGCCGTGATGGTGTTGAAATTCGCTACTATTCCATTATTTACGATGTCATCGATGACGTAAAAGCCTTAATGGGTGGCCTATTAGCCCCAACATTACGAGAAAAATACCTTGGTTCTGTTGAAATTAGAAACGTGTTCACTATTTCTAAGGTTGATAGCAAAGTAGCTGGTTGTTACGTCACGGATGGTGTGGTCAAACGTGGTGCAAAGGTCCGTGTTCTACGTGATAGTGTTGTGATTTTCCAAGGAGATCTCAAGTCATTAAAACGCTTTAAAGATGAAGTGAAAGAGGTTAAAGAATCGTATGAATGCGGTATCGTTCTTGAAAATTATGACGATATTAAAGTCGGTGATGTCATTGAATGCTTTGAAATTGAATCTATTGCGCGTCAACTCTAATATTGAATTAATGAAAATAAGAGAATATCGTTTATGTCTGATTTAAATTTATTTGTCCCTCAAAGGTCTGAAAGCCACCGTCAAAAGCGTGTGGCTGAAGAGATTCGTCATTTACTGGCAACAGTGATTATGCGCGGTGACTTGCCAGCAATAAGATCTCAAAGTGGAGCAGGTTTTATTACTTTACAGTCCCCTGTCACTTTAACACGTGTTGAAATTTCACCGGACTTAAAGCATGCAACCGTGTATTTAACTGCAATGGTGCCAACTGATGAAGCAAAAACGTTAGCGTTTTTCAAACAACAACGTGGATATTTACGAAAAGTTTTAGCCAAAGAAATGCAGTTACGTTACGCACCTGATTTGCATTTCAAAACAGATGATGAACTTAAAAATGCTGATCATATTTTAAAACGCATTGCAGATGTGATTGCTGAAGACGAACGTCGTACGCATCATGATAATATTGACAGTGAAGCATAAATCGTAACTAATACATTAAGCTCTGCTAACTGTAAATTGTTAAGGAGATTAAATGAGCCGTACAGCAACAGCAATATTATCAAGTCATCATTTACGTCATAATGTGAGTGTCCTTAAACAAAAAGCACCTTTCGCTAAAATTGTAGCCATGATCAAGGCCAATGGCTATGGTCATGGTATTCGTTCCGTTGCAAAGCGTTTAGAAGGGTATGTTGACCTGTTAGGGGTTGCTTCTATTGATGAAGCTTTGGCCTTAAGAAAAGCAGGCATTCAATGCCCTATCTTACTTGTGGAAGGTGTATTTGAACCCTCAGAATTGCTCGTTGCTGCTTGTGAAAAATTTCACCTCGTGTTTCACAGTCAAGCGCAAGTTGACTGGCTTTTACGTGCGCATTTACCTGTCCCCATATCGGCATGGCTTAAAATAGACACAGGCCTTGGCAGGCTTGGTTTTTCACTTGAAGATGGCCTCAAACATTTTAAAACCTTTCAAAATTTAGCGTGTGTTAATCCACATCTACATCTCATGTCACACTTTAGTTGTGCAGACAATAAAGACCACCCTTTAAACCAACGTCAAATTAACTTATTTCAAGCTTTTGTTGAGCAAGCAACCCAACTATGCGGCGATGAAAAGAAAGCTCAACTCTCCTTTTGTAATTCTGCTGCCATCTTCAATTTTTCAAGCCAAGCACATGACGCTATCAGACCAGGCTTAGCTTTATTTGGCGTCAGCCCACTTGCCAATACAACAGCAAGTGATTTAGGCCTACTTCCAGTCATGACACTGCAGTCTAGCTTAATTGCAATAGACCAGAAAAAAAAGGGGGCAACCATAGGTTATGGTGCGCGTTATACCTGCCCAACTGATATGTACGTTGGTGTCATTGCCTTTGGTTATGGTGATGGCTACCCCATAACAGCGCGAGATGGGACACCAGTTTTGATTAATGGTGTGCGCTGCCCACTTATTGGCCGCGTCTCAATGGATATGATGATGGTCGACCTCACCCCACTTATGTGTATAAAGTCTCATGAAATAGATGCTAAAATTGGGGATAGCGTTATTTTATGGGGTGAAAATCTTCCAATTGAAGAAGTGGTGTCTTACACGCAAAACCTGACATATGATATGCTCACAGGCATCCAGCACCGGGTGAAATTTTTGTGGGTTGACTAAGGCAATCTGATTGGAATAGTTGATAATTTCTATGAACATCACCAGAAAGCTGGTAAACTATAGCGACGTTCATTTATTTTGATTATCGAAGTGATAAGAAAAATGTAGGTATACTTACATGATCGCCGACATGACGTGATGATGATTTATAAAGATGGAGACATTCATGAAATTAGCTGGGGTTTTAACAGCTTTAATTACGCCTTTTCATAATAATGAAATTGATTTGATAGCACTTACCAACTTAGTGACCACGCAAATTGCACTGGGGGTTAATGGTTTTGTGGTATGCGGCACGACAGGAGAGGCCTCTGCGTTAAATTATGAAGAACGTGAAGCTGTCATTAAGACTGTTATTGAATTAGCAAAGGAACACCAGCTTCCCGTTATTGTAGGCTGCGGCACAGCGTCATTACAGCAGACCGTTGCCTATATGGAACAAGCAAAGACACTTGGGGCCACAGCTGCGTTAATTGTTGCACCTTACTATGTAAAACCCACACAAGAAGGGCTAATCGCTTATATTGAATACCTACATAATTCAATTGATTTGCCTATAGTGCTCTACAATAACCCTGGGCGTACAGTTGTTCAATTCGACGTTGAAACCATTACACGTTTAAGTCAGCTCCCCCGTGTGATAGGCATTAAAGACTCTTCCACTGACCTTGCACGGATGCATGCCTTAAAACACAACACGCCTTCTGGT
This sequence comes from uncultured Verrucomicrobiales bacterium, assembly GCA_964478775.1. Taxonomy (GTDB): domain Bacteria; phylum Pseudomonadota; class Alphaproteobacteria; order Paracaedibacterales; family CAIOTO01; genus PNMQ01. The sequence continues at coordinate 4,675 of CAYZJC010000011.1, forward strand.
TTTGCCTTGCTTTCTGGTGAAGACAGTATGTTAGGCGCACACCTTTTGTATGGTTGCCAAGGTGTTATTTCATTTTGTTCAAATGTCTTTTTAAAAATGTGCAAAGATGTTGTAAAGACACATGAAGACGAAAACTATGCTGATCTCATCGCCGCCAATGATAAATGGCTTGAAGCCGTCACTTCCCTTTCTTATGATATGAACCCAAGCACCATTAAATATGCGGTAAGTTGTCTTGGGCTATGTAAAAATGAATTAAGGCTTCCCTTAACTATGGCCAACACAAAAGCAAGAACTGAAATAGATAAAGCCATAGCAAAGTTTGCACCACACAATATCCCCAGATAATAAACAAAACAGGTTCACCATATATGACACATGATAACGACAATTATAAAGTAGTAGCTTTTAATAAACGCGCTCGATTTGACTATCAATTAATTGATATTATTGAAGCAGGTCTTATGTTAATGGGAAGCGAAGTGAAATCATTGCGTGTTGGTAAAACAAGTATTAATGAAGCTTACGTAGGTGAATTTGTTGAAGAAAACAATACAACTGCAACTTTGTGTTTAATTAACGCAACCATAGCAGAATACCCACAAGCTAAGAATTTTGGCCATGAAGCTAAACGGGCAAGACGTTTACTGCTTCATAAAAAACAGCTCAGAAAACTAAAGGACTCTATTCAAAAAAAGGGAATGACCATTGTTCCCTTACGCCTTTATTTTAACCATAAAGGAAAAGCAAAGATTGAAATTGCCCTTGCAAAAGGTAAGCAACTGCATGATAAGCGCCAATCAATGAAAGATAAAGATTGGGAAAAAGAAAAAGGTAAGATTTTGCGCAATGAAAAATATTAACATTCTATAATCTGCGGGAAATGTGCACAAATTAACGCAAACTTTATGAAAAACCAGAGAATTAGTCGCTCAGTTCTTGATAAGGACAAAAGCCTTTGTTTATACTATTAAATAGAAGCATTTTGCATATTAAGGTTTGTTGTGTTTATCATCTCTGCCATTGGGCATTCAGCCCATTTATTTTTAGCAACAGTTGGCCGTTTTTC
>CAYZJC010000011.1:5753-26816 GCA_964478775.1 uncultured Verrucomicrobiales bacterium
CCAATTTACTTAAGGCTAATATTAAGACAATTTATGCAAATCGGCTTTTATTCCTTGCCAGTTGTGGGAATGACAGCATTTTTTACAGGCATGGTCTTAGCGCTTCAAAGTTATACGGGCTTTTCACGTTTTCAAGCTGAAAATGCAATTGCAACTGTGGTCGTTTTGTCAATGACGCGTGAACTTGGTCCTGTGTTGGCAGGCCTTATGGTTGCGGGTAGAGTCGGTGCTTCAATGGCGGCTGAAATTGGCACCATGCGCGTAACTGAACAAATAGATGCTTTACAAACTTTGTCAACCAACCCCTTTAAATATCTTGTGTTTCCACGTTTATTGGCGGGTCTTGTGACACTGCCCTTATTAGTTTTGATTGCTGACAGCATTGGCGTTCTAGGCGGATATGTTATTAGCATTTATCAACTCAACTTTAATGCAAGTGTATACATTGAACAAACGTTAAAGTTTTTAGAAATGCAAGACGTTATTTCAGGTCTCATAAAGTCAAGCGTGTTTGGTTTAATTATCAGCCTCATGGGGTGCTATTATGGATACCATTCTGCCCGTGGCGCAGAAGGTGTGGGGCGCGCTACAACACAAGCCGTGGTTGTAGCCTCCATTATGATTCTATTTTTTAATTACCTTTTAACCGTGTTATTGTTTTCACAATAAGAATCATTTATAGTCCGCCCATTCAACATGCGTGTAGCTAGGAAGATTGTCGTGTAAGCTACATTCAAGCATGACTACATGGTTAAAGAGGCGTGAGATATAACCATATAATATGAAGCAGCCTTGTGAAAATGTGAGCAAGCTATTGACTTACACTACATTCCTTTGCGATAGTAGTCCCTGTAGAATGAATTGTATAAAGGATAAAGATCATGACTTTACTAAATGGTTCCAAGACTGAAGCCAATTTGAAAGATGCATTTGCCGGAGAATCTATGGCAAACCGACGTTACTTATATTTCGCACAAAAAGCTGACGTTGCAGGTGACACAGATGCAGCTGCAGTGTTTCGCTCAACAGCAGAAGGTGAAACAGGCCACGCACACGGTCATTTAGACTTTTTAAAGGAAGTGGGTGACCCGGCGACTGGCCTTCCCATGGGGTCAACTGAAGATAACCTAAAGTCTGCGATTGCTGGTGAAACCCATGAATATTCAGATATGTACCCAGGCATGGCAAAAACAGCACGTGAAGAAGGCTTTGAAGAAATTGCTGAATGGTTTGAAACTCTTGCAAAAGCTGAAAAGTCACATGCGGGTCGCTTCCAAAGAGCTTTAGAAAATTTAAGCTAAATATACAAAACGAGTCGTTCATGAAAAAAGAAGGCAGCTTAGAAAAACCTACACGAAGCCCACTCAACCAAGATGACCCCACATTCTACAATAAGCAATTGCTTGATGAAGAGATGGCCCGTCAATTTGATGTGTGTCACGGCTGTAGGAGATGTTTTAATTTATGCGGCTCGTTCCCTCAACTGTTCGACTTAATTGATGAAAGCCCAACCGGGGAAGTTGATGGTGTATCAACCAGCTTATATGGAAGTGTAGTAGAAGAATGTACGTTGTGTGACATGTGCTTTATGACACTATGTCCTTATGTACCTCCTCATGAATTTAATATCGACTTTCCCCATTTAATGTTGCGCTATAAGGCTTATGAACACAAACACGGAAAAACAAGTTTTGTAAAAGAGCAACTCACAAAGATAGATCGTAATAACAAGGTATTAAAACCATTAGCAACTGCTGTAAATGCAAGTTTAAAGACAACTTCCTACATGCGCCCTTTGATTGAACACATCACACAAATTGACAGACGCGCCAGTGTGCCAAGTGTCGCAAGCAAAACACTGCAGCAAATCTTTACAGATGATACAACCCCACTTAATGAACAAGGTATTGCCTTTGGGACAAAGATTGCTTTATATGCAACATGTTATGGTAATTACCATGAAACGCAAATTGGTTACAGTGCCATAAAAATTTTAAAACATTTAGGCGTGGGAATAGAACTACATTACCCTGGCTGTTGCGGCATGCCTGAACTTGAAATTGGAAATCTTGACAGTGTCGCAAAGCGCGCACAAAGAATTGCTCAATATTTTTCTCCGTTGATTGAAAAGAACCTGCCAATCGTAAGCTTAATTCCTTCGTGTAGCTTTATGCTCAAAAGTGAATGGGTAAGTTTATGCCCAGATGACCCAGATGTCATTTCACTGTCAAAGGCCACACTAGACATTTGTGAATTTATAACGCAGCTATTTAAGGAAAAAGGGTTACCACCGACTATTGCACACCTGGACACCCCTATTTTAATGCACCTCGCCTGTCATGCGCGTGCACAAAACATGGGCCCAAATGCTGCACAAATGCTAAAATTAGCAGGCATTGAAAACATAGAAGTTATTGAACGATGTTCAGGCCACGGAGGCACATGGGGCATGATGACGCAACATTTCGACATGGCTTTAAAAGTAGGTAAACCCGTTATTAATAAAGCAAAAGCTATGAAAACTGGCATTGTTTCCTCAGAGTGCCCGCTTGCAGCAGAACATATTATGCAAGGCATTGAAATGAGCCAAGCAGGAAGTTCGGAAACTTTGCAAAACACCCCGACTTTTGAAAAGCTACACCCCTTGCAAATCTTACAGCTTGCTTTAGGGCTATAACGCATCATCTAAGTAGACTGTAACCTTTGTACACTTTCTTTGAATGGGTGCACTCTATACCTGAGGACTCAAATAAAGAACGCCGTTAGTTGCAAGGCTTGATAAGTTAAGACCCGTTGCCATCTTTAATGTTCCATTTGCGCCAATGGTAAGGGTATGTCCATTTGCTTGAATGCTTGTAAGCGTTAATGTTTGGCCATTAGGGTCAATTATGCTGTCTGCATCTAAGATGATAGCTTGCGCAAGCGTTAAATTTGAGGTCACTTTAAGCGTGCCGCCTGCCAATCTAATAGCCTCATTCAAACCTGTTGCATTTGCATTACTAATGCTTAACACCCCTTCACTGACCACAAAATTGCCTGCGCGCGTATTACTGGTTCCTGAAATTGTAAGCGTTCCACTGCCAATCTTCTTCAGTTCATACCCCCCACTTAGCACCTGTGACAATATCACATTATTGTCTTTAATATCTAAGACTGAATTACCTACCACATTAATTGCTGCGTTGCAGTTAAAGCTTGCTGTTAATTGAAGCGTCCCCCCCGCAAGTGTAAACCCACTAAAATAATTAGCACCTATTTTTAAGGTACCCGTATTTACCAGAGGTTTTAAAGTGCTTTGTGCATTTGTACCATTAAAGGCAAAGGTACCGGAACCTGTAACTGTCAAGCCCCCCATGGTTCTGTCAAGCGTGCCAGAGAAGGTAGAGCCATTCACTGTGTTCACAGTCAATGTCTTTGCACTGCCATCACTTTTAATCACACCATTTCCTGACAGATCACTTATCGTACGATCTACCCCAAGCAAATTATACACACCATTCATCGCAACCTGACTTGCTGTAGACAAATCGCCTACTAACTGCACTCTAGGACTCACTGTTACTATACCCGTTCCATACATTTGTGACAAAGTAAGCGTTGAAGGAATTGAGTTATTAATAGGTGCAACAGATAGGGCACCGGCGCCTAAGATCAGCTTATCAAATGTTGCTCCTCCATTTATTTGCATCATAAAGTTCAAAGTTCCATCATTTTGAACAGGCGCGTTAATTCCCATTACACCTGCATAAAAAGCCACCCCTAAAGTTGCGCCACTTGCAATATTAACGGCGCGTGCATTTGAATTGCTTCCTAAAACGGTGAGTGTTCCGCCATTGACTATAAGCGCACCCGCACCACTATTGGCACCTGAAAGAACCAGTGTTCCACTGTTAACGGTTGTATCGCCTTGATAGGTATGATTACTTGACAAAGTAAGTGTTTGTGAACCATTTTGGACCACAGACCCACTTCCTGAAATAATTTGAGAAGATGTTTCATTAAAGCCTTGTTGATAAAGCAATGTGCCATTATTCACAATACCACGACTGCTGGCAATGCTGCCTGTCACCTTCAAAGACCCTTGCATAATGGTTGTAAGCCCAGTGTATGTTTGTGCAGAAGAAATTGTTGTGAGATTAGCATCTTTTTTAATAAATTCTCCGATACCACTGATGACACCAGCATAAAGATAATCAGAAGCAAAATTAAATGTTAAAGTCGCATTATCTAAAATATTATATGTATTTGGCATTGAACCTGTCATCTCTAGTGCACCTTGGGTAACAGTTGTTGTTCCTGTATAAGTATATACACCTGCAAGTTTAAACTTTTGAACACCCGTTTTCACAAGTGAAATGTTATCTTGAATATTTCCACTAAAGATTTGATCATTTTTAGCGGCAATCAACGTAAGAACTGGCGCAGTTTGAGATGAGTTACGAATAGTAGTTGAAAAATTCACACTATCAGCATCATTTAAGGCTGTATCTTTACCATTTAAGTCACCTATAGGTAAAATATTAATTGTAATGGTTTGCTCTTGTGATTGAGCTGCAGTAGGTTGACTTGAATCAGCCACTTTAAACTTAAATGTATCGATCCCTACATAACCACCATCAGACACATAGCTAAAATCATTGCCATTGACAGTGACTTGCCCATAAGAAGGCTGTGAAGAAATTAAATATGTATAAGGAGACCAGCCACCCGTAACATAGGGTAATTCGCCTGATAAATTCGTATTATACCCCATTGTAAACGTGTTAGCGGTTAAAAATGTAAATGTAGGACTCGCTACATTTATCGTAATCGTATTTATTAAGACATTATTTGACGAATATCCCCCATCTTTAATTTGATAAACAAAACTATCTGACCCATAAAAACCTTCAGACGGATCATAGATAAAAATATTCCCATTTAACGACACTGTTCCATATGCAGGGGCCTGCGATACAGTTGCATTATAATAGCGTGTTCCCCCATTGACTATCGGCAGATTTCCCGCAACCTTTGTTCCATAAACTCCTGAGTAAGAAATCGTCTGGTTAGTAGCCCAAGAAAGTGCAGTGGGTGCAGTAGTAGCTTGATAAATGGAGGAATTGAGAAGAGAGGGGTTTAGATTTAAATTATTAATCTCATCATAAGTTAACAGACTTCCTTTATTTTTAATATTTGTAGCACTAATCTTACTATATTGTTTTGCATATAAATTTGATGGGTAATAACTACGAAATCCCACATAGCCTTTAGAAAGTAAGAATATATATCCATTAGATCTAATACCGGAAAATGCTATATTTTGAGCAATAGTCGAAGAAAATGTGTTAACACTAGCCTCTGCGTCTGTATAAATATCTGTAGCAGTATTCACAATTTTCTTATTCTTTGGTGCAGGGTATTGACTTACCCCTCCACTTATTGTCAATTCATTATTTAACGTTAAGTCTTTCACGGTCGTTAAATTGCCCATCACCATATTAACATACCCAGAAACAGTTGCCGGTTGATAAAACCATGCTGCCCCCCCATTTTGCACCACAAATGATGACCCATATGACAAAGCAGTTGAGCTATTATAAACGCCAAAATATATCGTCTTGCCGATAATAATAATTCTACCAGAACCAGAATCACCCTTCAGCACAGTTGAGCTTGAATATGGATTAACAAAGTAAATCGTACCATTGTTAGAAATATTACCATTAATATCTCCTGCTGTTTTATAAAGAGTACCTCCACTATCTAAGCTGAGATCTCCTTTAATCGTATTGTTTGTTGCTAATGTATTGCCTTTAATACTTAAAGGTCCTGTATAACTTGCAAAATTCCCGTTGAAGGTGAGTGGCCATACACCTTGGATGATTAATGAACCTGCTCCACTAACTGCCCCTGAATACGTAAATGAGGAACTTGGTGAAAAGATCACTGTTCCTGCAATAGCAAGGGCGTTGTGATTAGGTAACGTACTTTTGATTTCAAGGGATCCAGATGTGATGTTAAGAGCCCCGAGATATTGTTCCATATGAGACACAATCAGTTTACCTGTATTATTTCCACTACTATCAATTACTGTTAATGCACCTCCACCACTTATCAGGCCAGTCAGCGTAAGCGTTACACCTTTCGTATCAATCGTAGCTGCTGATAAAAATGAAAACGGATTGGCAAGCATTAAACCACTCGTCCCCGCTTGAAGCGTCACAGATCCGCCAGATATTGCATTAAATGCAACCTCTTGATTAGATAAGGCTTGATTGTGTTGTATATTAACCTTTCCATTAAGTAATATGGCTGCTCCTGAGTATGTATTGGCACTTGAAACTGTTAACAACTGGTTCGCATCACTTCCCTTAAAAATAAGATTCGTTGTGCTAATTGGTGAAGAAAGTGTTGTTGTGGAACTATAAACATTCACCTTATTTGTATAGACCGTTGAACCTGATGTGCCTTGATATACATTTCCCCCATCTGAAAAGACGGTGCGTGCATATGCCGTTGGTACTCTTAATGTACCCCCACCAATAACAACAATATCACTTTGTATAAGTGCAGAGCCTGAAATATCAATTGTTCCTCCACTTGTATCAAACACACAACTAGAGCCTAATGGCATACTCACATTTGTTAAAGCTAAAGCTATGTTATTCGCACTCAGTTTGAAAATACCATCATTAAGTGTAATTAAGCCTGCACCAAGATTATTAAGACTTGCAACTTTCAGCGTTCCACCATTTAGCGTTGTGCCACCTGAATATGTATTGGAATTTGACAAAGTGAGAACTGCAGCACCATTAATAATAACAGAACCCGTACCACTGATTAATTGGGAATAGGTGACATCTAAAATTTGACCAAAAATTAAAACAGAATTATTGACGATAGCCCCTCCTAAGGTGCCATTTAACTGCAGCGAACCAGAATTCACATAAACTGTACCTGTAAAACCAGAACTTGCCCCCGATAATGTTAATATATTGCTACCTGACTGATTAGCAGCACCTGCACCACTTATGACACCACCATAAGTGTCAGCAAAGTCTTGAGAGAATATAAATGAGGCGCCGCTCGATATTTTAATCTCTTTACTATTGTCAATAGTTCCTGAAATTTTTAACGTTCCTGCTGTAATGGTTGTATTCCCAGTATAATTATGAACATTTGATAAAATTACAGTGTTTGATCCGCTTTGTTGAACCCCACCTGTGCCATCAACAACCCCCTCATAAGTATACGAACCACTTGTTTTTTGAAATAATAATGTTCCATTACTTACAATAGAAGATCTATAATTAATATCATTGTTATCTCCAACTTTCAAAGTCGCATTTGCTTCTATAGTTAAATCTCCAGACACGTCTTGTTCACTTAACAAGGTTAGCGTCCCCCCCCTAATACTCAGCGATCCCGGTCCTGACACCACAACATCCGTAGAACTATTAGTCGCCAAATTCAATACAACTGCTAAAGAATTATCTGTTATAATAGATGCCAAACTATCAATAGACTGAATAATCAAAGACCCATTATTTTGCGTATTATTAATCAATTTTATTTGATTTTTATTAAGAGTTAGAGCTGTTACCGTGAGTACATTATTATCTATTTCCCAATTTGTATATTTTGAACAGCTAACAGAACTTAATGTATATGTACCTCCCACTCTTAGATCACCACCATTCAGTGTGATTGCTTGTGTCTTGCTTGAATAAATACCAAGTGAACCAGAATTTACAGTAATTTGACGTGTAGGATTTTGACTAAAACCTATAGCAGAAGATTGCTTTCCCTGTATCACAATGCTTGTAATAGAGGATGCAAAGGTCCCCTCATACAAAGAACCATTTTGTGCATAAAAAGTAATACCAGTATTGTCCGCAGAATTTTGAATTGTTCCAGTGCCACTTGGATCGATAACCTGACCCCCACTTGACTTATTGATATCTAATGTCCCATTAACCGTCACACCTACAGAATTAAAGATACTTCCTTTTACAGTGACACCGCTATCAATCACAGTACTTCCTGTGTATGTATTTGGTGTAGAACTTGTGAGGTTAAACACGCCAGCAACAGCACTATTTGAATTGCTGGAGGCAAATGTCATACCCCCTGGGCCTTGTATGCATCCAGAAATTTCCATATTTTTTCCAGCTATATCAATTTTTCCTGAATCAATCAAATATACTGGTGCAGTCATATAATAGAACAACTTCATCGTATTTCCTGCTTTAATTTGTGAAGAACTTGAAATAAAGTAAACAGGATTAGTAATTCTAAACATTGTCAACAAGTTCCAGTCTATTGCTGGCATACTGTTCCAACTTTTTGGGATTGACCCTGTGACTGAAGACAATGTTGGTTTCACAGCAAAATTTGCAATTGCATAAGAATTTGCATTGGTCCCATGACAAAACCTAAAACTCTCCGTACCATCAGGATTACCAGACTTAATGTAACTCAATTCCAAACTCATATCATTTAAAGTCAAAGTCCCATAAGTTAAGCTATAGGCACCACCATTAGAGGGCGAAACAACAGTTCCGCTAGCGTTTTTTACGGTGTATAATGTATTAACTGTTTCGCTAGCCGTTACAAATGGAAAATTAAACAGATTATTTTTTCCACACTCTAAATCAAAAGTTTGAGTAAGCACAGGTGAGCCCGATTTAATATATTGAAGAGTGAGGGCTGAGCCTGCACCTGTTTTGCTATTATTTGGTGTACTCACTGAGACGATTCCATTTGTTTGCGTGCAACCCCGTAACCCATTCGTTGTTGAATACCCAAGAGAGCCTGTGGCTGATGAAGCCGTATTTGAGGTAGAGGAAGAAGAAGCCGATGCAGGAATATGTGAGCCCTGGCAATTTCCAGGTGTAAGTGAAGCTGATAAACCTGTCATTCTCAAAAGGGACTGTGAGCCAAAAGGAACGGTAACGGCAGTTTGCGTTAAAGTACCATTCTTATAATGTGTAACGGTAAATTGGCCTGAAGTTGCAGTTGATGTTGCAGGTTTAGTATACGTAAACCCTGAGCTAGTTATATTAGCTACTCCACCACCAGATACTGCCCCGACACTATAATTATTTGTTTGCGCTAGGCTAAAGGAACCCACGAAATTAATATGAGGCAAAATACCGCCAATTCCTCTATGAAGATTTGTAAAAATAAAATACTGAGACAAATAAACGCTATCTTTATATTTAAAATTCATAAGAATTCTTTCGAAGTTATTATTCTTTCCATACGAAAACGTACCGTCTGAATTAAATACGATAGAGCCCTGAGGAGTAACGATTTTTCCCCCCTGAATTTGAACGGCGCCTCCATTACAAGTAACATCATAACTATAGTCATAAGTTTCATCGCACTGCATCAAATTGTCCACAAACAAGCTCTTCGCAGCGTTTGCAGCAAGATTACTCATTCTTTTATCCGTTAATGATGAAGATAGAAGTATAGGCTGAGAAGGAACGTTAGTTGTACCAACAAGCACCGTCACACCAGGTGCATATTGTACAGGACCAGTATACCCAACAGGAAGCTTTAAAGTCCCTGATCCCAAAACACTAAGCAGTTTATTGTAATGTATAATAATGGCAGAACTAAAATCAACTGTTTTTCCGTTAAGATGAATAGCCACATTATCTCTTATATACATCCAATTTCTAAAGCTAAAGTTATCAAACGCTTGCAATATACCCCCATTAAAATTAAAGGTGCCCGTTCCTACGCTTCCAACAGATAAAATACCAGAAGTAAGTGTGGTAGCCCCCGTATAAGAATTATTTTTTGAGGCAAGCGTTAAAATAGAGCTCCCCTTTTGTTCTATAGAACCCGTACCACTAATAGGGGCATTATACGTGTCAGGTAGAGCTCTATTAAACACAAGAGTACCATTATTGGTGATACGAGAGGTATTCACAAAACTACCTGTAACATTAACAACTGACGAAGAAATAGTGGTCGGCCCTTCGTATGTGCTTTCAGCTGTCAAATACAAACTTCCTTTTGTAGAGGCACTATCACCAATCGTAAAGCTGCGAGAAGATGGCCCCTTAATCGTCCCTGAAAGTGTTGCTGTGGTGCCATTAATATCAAAAAAACCATTTCTTAAAAGATCAAGATCATTGTTTATTATAAAAGGTGAAACACCGGCTTGAAGGGTTGTGGATCGTCCCCCCAACCCCTGAAACATTACTTCTCCTGTTGATAAAGCACCGTTATTAAGTACTTTTAAGGTACCGGCTAAAATTTCTGTTCCTCCTGTAAATGTATTCACTCCATCTACAGTCATCACCCCGCCGTTCGCATTAATCACTAATGTATTATTGCCTGTTGGAATTGTAGCCGCCCCACTTGTTACCATTTGTGTAGTATTGGTAGCATTCGTCAAGACGATACCAGGAACATAACTAATAGCACCAGCATAGCTTGAGGAAAAATTAATTGTCCCAGCCCCTAAGACATACAGCGTAAGGTTGTTATGTGCCAGACTGCTAGGTAATTTTAATGTGCCCCCATTTAATAATACATAACAAGTTTTTGTTAATTTAATAGTTTGAGCAGAAAGATCGATTGCCTCCCCACTATCAATTTGCAAAGTCCCACCATCAATCGTCAATGAAGAACCAATATTCTTTCCAGCCGTTATACTTAACGTGACGTCGTTCCCAATTGTGGTAAGGCCTGTATATGTATTGGCACCAGAAAGACTAATCGTTCCAGAACCCGTCAGTGATAAATTACCCGCACCAGAAATAACACCAGACATTGGCATTGTATATCCATCTTCATTGCTATTAACAAATGAGGTAGTATTGGTTGCCAATGAGATTGCTTTTGAAAAGGGTGTCGTCCAATCTTGACCGGCCAGTAGCGCACCACCAGATAATGTAAGACTTCCAGCACCAATGCCCGTTGCATGCATTAATTCAACAGCACCATCTTTAATTTCAACATTTCCGGTATAGGTCGTTATTTCTGCAGGCAATACAACATTCCCATTACCAACTTTTGTAAATTTTTTTGAACCTATTAAATTTGCAACCTCAAGCGTGCGTCCTGCCGTGTCAATGATCGAATCAGCATCAAAAGTAATTGCTTTTGGAAATGAAAAGCTTGCATCCAATCTTAGCATTCCACCATTTAGCTTAATACCTGCAAAGTTGCTATCATTCATAAGGCCAAATATACCTGAATTGACCTGGGGTGAAAGCAATCGATTATTATTCACTCCCCTGAATGCAAAGGCATTAGTGTTAGCAGTTGCCCTGCTAATGATGAGACCAGCAAGCCCGGTATCTAACGTTCCTGAAAATACAGACCCATTAGCAATAGCAACGGTTAATATATTTGAACTTTGTGCATTTTGCACCTTTCCAGTTCCGCCAAGATCAATCAATGTTCTATCAAGCTGTTTTAAATCATATACACCAAGTGAATTAATTAACACACCAGTAGAAGTAGAAATATTCCCCATTAAAACTCCAGTATTAATTGTGGTTCTCCCTGTATACGTCGTATTCGTGAGTGTTAATTTTCTTAATCCATTTTGAATCACTGACCCAGTACCAGAAACAGTACCTGTGTAATTGGCTTCCTCACTGTGGTTAAAAACCAATGTGCCTAATACAGTAATAGCTTTATTCAGCGGTAAAAGATTATTAGCTTGTAGTGTGCTACCCGCATTAATTGTCAAAGCGCCACTGTACGCATGAATACCAGTTAAAATTTGAGTACCATTTCCATTAATACTTACATTAACAAGGGAACTATCTAATTTCCCAAAGAAATTATTCGTAGCACTGGTTTGCATAACAAGTGAGGCCGCATTCAAACTTTTTATTACAGATGAACTTCCCCCTGTTAAATTTTGAAGTACAAAAGATGAATTAACTTCCCCATTCCATAAATAGGTACCATCAACTGCAATAGCAGGAGCCGTTACCACATTTCCACTTAATGTCCCTTCTTTAACAAAGATTAAACCGTCATGTGTATTACTACCATTTACAGTGAGCACCCCTGAACCTATTTTGCGTAAATTTCCAGAACCACGCAACCCCACAGGGGACGTAAGATCAACTCCATCTGTGTTAATGATTGAAAGTGTTCCTTGTGTAAGTTGTAAAGGCTTGTTGGTTAATGTCAATGTTTGTGTGGGCTGAAAAATTCCCCCACTTAAAATAAGCGCCCCTGCACCTAAATTATTAAGGGTTGAAACTTTTAACGTTGTGTCTTTTAAAATTTGTGATGACCCAGTGTAAGTATTGGACCCTGACAATATAAAACCACTTGAAGGGTTGCGAAAACTAATATTTCCAGCACCACTTAACACCGAAGAAATTGTTACATCACTATTGTTTCCTAGGATAGTTGATGTCGTATTTTGTGCCAATGTTAGAGGATATATCCACGAGGCCTGATCTTGCTGAATTTGCAGTGAACCACCGTTTAAAATAATGCTAGGGGAGGAGCTACCACTAAACCCCTTCATACTTAAGATTCCTCCTGAAAGCCTAGTTATTCCCGAATAAGTATTGTCACCTAATAAATTCACTACACCAGGACCGTTTTGCTCTATTGAACCAGAGCCAGATATTGTGTCATAAATAAAACACTCAGCGGGGCTATTAAATATTAGATTACCAAAGGAAGAAACTGCTGTTAAACCAACAAAATCATAAAAAACTGCAGATACCTTCTCATCCACCAATAAAGATTGTAGTTTTATATTATTGAAAAATGAAATACGGGATGCAGCGCCAGTATTGATCAGGTTTAATGTTGCGGAACCTGCAATTTTGCCTCTCATCGTTGTCAATATGCCCCCTAAATCAATATACCCCTCAGATAGCATCAATATCTCAGAACCAAGACTAATAGGTGTCGTGCCTGCCATTTGCAAAACAGATTTGGAGGTATAATTTGCATTAGACTGATCGTAAAACTTAATTATTCCTTTCAAAACATTGTTTGCTGGAATTTGCAAAGTGCCCTCTAACAATAAAACATCACGATCATAATTACCTTGCAGATATCTGCCTCCCTCAGATGTTGAGTTATCAAAAACTAAAGTTTTTCCTGGTGCCTTTAAAATAACGGAGCCTGCCCCTTTAATATATCCTGAAGGTTTAGAACTACTAGAACCAAAATAATCCTTATCAAAACTCCTCCATAAACCTGCTGAGCTACCCAACTCTCTATTACCCAGTGTAACCATATCGGCAGAGTTTAAATATACCCCCTCTTTACCGTTACACACTCTTTCAATAGGAAGTGAAGATGAAGGGAAAAGGTTATGAGATAAATTACCGTCAATTATCGACCACAGTATATTAAATGGGGCTTGTTTATTAAGTGGTGGAATAAATAACAATGCAGCTACAGTTTGTTGATATATGTAGTCTGTTGGATATAAAATTTCTAATGCATCATCACTAACATAATAATTACAAATAGCAGGAAACGCTACAGGAACAGGCCCAGCCCAACTGAAACGGATAACAACCCTTTGTTTATCTTTGTAGTCACCTGAAGAAAACCGAGCAATTCTTGTTTTATCTTGCGTAATAGCACCGGGATACAGCTTAAAATCTAGATTCTCTGGTATAATGAACATTCCTCCTCCTATAACAGAGAGATTTACATCACTTTTCTCTATGCTGTAAGTCTGTAAATTGAATACTCGTGTTTTCCTCTTGCGACTAACTTCGAAAGTAAACAGATCTCTATATGTTGTTACTATCGTTTTAACTTTTTTCATACCTACCAAATAAAATGAAGAAACCCTATCTAGAATTATTTTACGCCCCTTAAAATCTGGTATATCAAGAATATCTTTTAAATATTCAAGAAAATCTAGCTCTTTTTGAAAAGCAAACTCTCCATTTGTTTCGTTTACTATTAATGAGGGCTGTGTAATGCGAAAATAGTCTGTCTTGGCAATAGTCTGAGCAACAACAGGAATAATTTCATCATCTTTAGGGTCTATACTATTGCCATCCTCATCCCAATATTTAAAATCAAAACACGTTCCCCACAGCCACCAACGGGCATACATCATATTGACCAAATGTTGATTGGTGTCAATAATGCTTGGTGAACGCACATACACAGCCACACAATCCGTAAAACTGCAATCTTTAGAAAACTTTAAAATACCACCATCTAATATCAAACGAACAGGCTCTCTGTCATGAAGACTAATAATGCTTTTTGCAGAAAAACTCAAAGAATCAGCAATATTCATTATTGGTTCCTGAATATCATTAAAATTTCTAATCTTTCCAAAATCAGCAGTTGAAAAATCTTTTAAAAAATTCCATGCGACTGAACCCAAAAGAATATAATAATATGCTGTTGCAGCGATATAAGTTTTGGGTACTAATTGTGAAAAACTCGCTAACCCCGCTACATACTTAAAGATCATGGCACTAAGTGATTCTAAAATATTAAATTCTTCTATCAACCACTGTTCTTGCGGAGAAAGCAGCGCCATGGTCACAGCTGGGGTAGCAAAAGTTGCTGTCGATAAATAAGCTCCCCCAGTAATGTGTGCACTCAGAGGACTCCAAAAACATAAGAGTATAAATGAAATAGTATGTGGAGTGAAGCCTTTAATAATTTTTTCAAAGACTCTTTCCTTTATTGTGCTTCTAATTGTACCTATATTATCTTGAGAAGCAATTTTTAAAATTCCAGACTTTAGTATTGTTCCTCCCGTATAATAATTTAGTCCAGATAATGTAAGTTCAGATGTATTTTCTACAACTATAGATCCACCTCCTGAAATCATGCCTTCATGCTCCCATGGCGTCTCATTGGCAAATGTCAGTGAACAACCCGATTGAATTTTTAAATCATTCGTTTTTTTAATGAGAAATGATTTTACGGAACCATTAGGATATGTTGACGTAATATAACCTCTATTATTAAAAATACTATCTGTATCTATGGTTACTAATTCACTTTCCCATTTATCAAAACCAAAAATGTCAGATACCATTAATAATTTAAACAATACAATTATTAATGCCATAAATAAACTATGCATTAAAGTATACTTTTTTAAGTAATAGAAAAAAAGGGGCTTCTTTGTAAAAATCATTTGCAAGCACATCCACAATAGGTTTCTGCTAATCACCCTAAACGCAACAAGTTAAAAAAACACTAAAATGAATTTAAAATTTAATCCTCTTGATCCAGAGATTGATCAATCACAAAAATCTTTCATACTTTCGTTGGTGATTTTGCCTCAGCAATCCCCTCTCTTAACTTTGTTTTAAGATTATAGATTTTAAAATAAACATGTTCACACCATAAGTAACAACACGTAAGTCATCACCAAAAGAGCATAAAAAATGAAAATAAATAAATTTAATTTCAATATAATTATATTAAAAATGACTATATTAAGCTTAGTCATTAATAGCATTTTTACACCTGTGCTCTATGCATCTAGTGACATCTCTGGAGTTACCGCAGGCTTCTATATGTCTCCTGTTACGCTGCCCAAAGCTAGCAATTTGTCTCTTGGTAATGTAACATATGAACTACAAAACATTCCGCTGAATTTAAATTTTAATTCTCAAACGCTTACGTTGTCAGGGTTACCAACGGTTGCTGGCACATTCACCACATCTTATATAATGCAAAACGTATTTGGAAAAAATATATCAAACATTAAAATGATAGTAGCTCCTCCTGAACAACTTGACTTTTTAAAAACAAATTTATTTCACAGTCCAATAGGTGCTAATTTAAATATCAGCATGCCTATGACACCTCTTGTTGATAGTCTCTACATAAAAAATTTCATCACACACAATAACTCAATAATGCAAACAAACAATGCATACACACTCAATAATGGAAAAGTATTGCTCAATAGTAAAAAAGATTTTATATTTGAATCCTCTAATAGTTTAAATTCAGTGGATAGTTTTCAATATAAGATCACCAATGGAGACGTAGAAGTATTATCGCAAAATTTTACAATAGCAACGTCTGCTTACACTTCGCAAATTAAAGGCACATTTATGCCTGCTGTTCCAAACACCAATACGCTGAGCATTTGGGTTACTGATGCAAATCAATCAGTATGTTTGCCTGATAACAATCAATATCAACTTATCAATGGCATTCTTACAATCAATATAAGTAACTCTCAATTTAACTACGCCCCTAATAACTCCTCTACAACTGATTCTTTTTTATATGAATTTAAAGACTCAATCGGTAATATCATTTTATCAACTTTATTCTCCTTTCCTGCAAGCACAACTCAAATTACAGGCAGCTTACCGGTTGTTTCAATAACAAGTCTTTACACCTATTCCATTCTTGATGACACCAATAATATTGCTGCATCATATTACGGAATGTTTTTATTAGATAATGGATCTCTACAGATAAATAACGATAATATTAAAAGCAACTTCTACACTTACATTCCAAACACTGATGCAACAGCTGGAGAGATCTTCAGCTATCGAGTCCAAGATGCAAACAATACTGTTGTTTTAAAAGAAACGATCTCACTCATCCATTCATCGGTCAATACAACTGGAGCACTCCCCTTATTTGGGTCATCTATATATAGCTATGATTACGACATATTAAATAGCTTAAAGCAAATCATCAATCCAAACGATGACGGTTCCTACACACTCTCCAATGGTTCACTTGTTCTTAATAACACAAGCTATACCTACACACCAAACCCAGCCGCCGCAGCTGATGAAACAATAACTTTTAAGCTCAATAGTAGCGGTATCGAAAAACTTAACCAAACTGTTACTATTCCACTTTCACAAACACCAACAACTGGCACTTTACCAACAATTAGCGCACTTGAAATGAGTTATTCTACTCTTATTGAAGATGCCAATAATAGCACGATAACCCCTATTGATAATGTCTACACACTGACCAATGGGTGTTCTCTGGCGATAGATCCAAGCTTTAACACCTTGACCTATACACAAGCAGCTAATTCCCTTACCCCCAATGCTTTCACCTATAAACTTAACACAGCCAATCAAACATTCTTAACGGCTATGTTTAAGTTTAAACCTTTCGTTTCAGCAAATGTGCCTATCAACGGGGCTATTATAAACCCAAGTCTCTTTTCCTCTATTTTAGATATCAATGGTGCTAACATTACACCTACGAACAATGTTTACCCACTTGCATCTGGGTCATTGTCTTTAAGTTCGGGTAACACTCTGTTCACCTATAGCAATACAACATTACCCCTCGTTGATGAATTTTTTAGCTATGCACTCACCGACGGCAGTGCTTACAAAATCAAACTCCAAATTCCATATCAAACGGCTTATAATCAAGCGCTTACAGGGTATTTCAATCCCGTCTCAGGCGGTTCAGGGTCTTACACACGCTCACTCTTCAATTCCGCTGGCACACTTGTTTCACCTCAAAATGGAACATACGCATTAAATGGGGGAACCCTAACGATTGACACCCTTCATCATAATTTCACCTATACACCATCTGGATTATTTTATGGAGTTATTTCATTTACCTATATGACAAGTGATGAAAGCTATCTCGCAAATAATAAAATTGCATCACTCATCACCATTGCCGTTGGCCTTTCGTCTGACCCTCTTGTCTTTTCATCAACCCCGTATAAAAACACAGGCACTCAAAGCTTTTTCTTTTCACCGTATTTATCTGGCATGCCACCTTACACACTTAGCTATACGCAAACGAACCCCCAGCGAAGCACTCTTCGTGTTAATCAAGGGGTATTCACATACACACCAAACACAGGGGGCAGTAGTTCTGATAGTTTCACCCTCACACTGACAGATTCTAGCACACCTGCCCTTACAAAATCTCAAACCCTTTTCATAACGCTAACCCCTTTAGAAGATCTAAATGGGATGGATGCTAACCTTAGCGATGCGGACTTTAGCACCCCTTTTGAAACCCTTAAAAACACAAATCAAACCCTTGCCACGCTTTTTATTGACATCAACAATCCACAAACCCTTTCCGTTAATGTAACGGGAAATCTCAACTTCACTAAAAAAGGCAATGAAGCGCTCACGCTAACAGGCACGAATACCTACACAGGGCTTACAACTCTTGATGGTGGGACACTTTATATTCCATCACGCACAAATATTGGGCAAGGTTCATTCATGTTTAGTGCCGGCACATTTAAAATAGGACAGACAATTACCTTATCGCAGCCTATTACTTTTAAAACAGGGACACAAACCAATCTAGACACCAATGGAAATGCGCTGATCCTTGATAGCCTTATAACAGCAAGTGGTGCCTCTTATGCCAAAATTGGGGCAGGAGTCCTTATTCTCACGAACCCAAATAATGTACATAACGGTGACCTTGCTATTATGGCAGGTGTATTAAGCCCAATGAATGCAGGCTCTTTGGGTTCCAGCAATATTATTTTAAACGGCAGCGCAATCACAGCATATAACTCATATACAATTTCTAACTCCATCACCTTATCTGCAAACAAAACCTCCATTATTAACACAAATGGAAAAGATATTGTCATTTCAGGTATCTTAAAAAATTCAGGAAATCTTAGCAAAATTGGAGAAGGGACTCTCACCCTTGAAGGAAATAACACCTACACCGGTTTTACAATCCTTTCAGCAGGCACACTAGCACTCGCATCTTCTTCAAGTATAAGCGGAAATATCCTGCATATAAATGGGGGGACTTTACAAGCCAATAACTCTATCACGCTTTCTAATTTCATAAACCTGATAGGCAATACGAATTCTTATATAAATGTCATCTCTCAAAAGACACTTACTTTTTCTAACATACTCAATGGAACTGGAAACTTATCCAAAACAAATAATGGAACTTTAATTTTAACAAAAAGCAGCACCAATTATTCTGGCACCACAACACTCATAAATGGTATTGTCAATATTGCAAATGCTAGTGCCTTAGGGTCGGGCACTATTTCATTTCAAGGAGGCACTCTTCAAGCAGAGGCAAACATTACTTTGCCCAACTCTATTTTCTTTACGAATGAGACATTGTCCACACTTGACAGCAAGTCTAATAGTTTATCTTTTTCAGGTGATATAAATGGCTCTGGCAGCATTCAAAAAATAAATGACGGCATACTTAACCTCACAAACACATCTGCATACACCGGTGCCATCATCATTCAAGCAGGCAAATTAATTGGAGACATCTCAAATGCAGCTTCACTTGCTTTAGGGGATAGCGCGGTTTATGACCTCAAAGGTACTTCCTCAACCCTCAATAATGTAAGCGGAACTGGAACCATTCAAAGCTCGTCTAAAGATTCACACCTAACATTGACGTGCACTCAAGACACTCTTTTTACCGGAAATCTTGATTCCTCTCTCAAATCTGTCACATTAAATGGGTCAGCAACTTTTTCAATCACCGAAATTTATCAAAAGAACACAGTTGTAAATGAAGGCGTCACCCTTGCAGCATCTGCAGCCAAAAGCTCTGGAAAAATCAATTTAGGGGGAGGCATTTTAAAAGCAAATGCTTCATTTACGCTCAATCACGACATTGCACTTACGCAAGATAGTGTGATTAATGCGCAAAATAATGCGCTTACATTAACGGGATCCATAACCTCTAATGGCTATATTCTCACCATTTTGTCTCAAGGTGCTGGAAGTGTAACTTGGGTACAAAACTCAAACTCTATACCTCTTACTGGCACAATCACTTTTTCCCCTACACTGACGCAACCCGATAATCTCACATTCTTAGCAAGCGACACAGAGATCTCAAATATTACCTTACCTGCTGCAATTGTATATGACACCGCATCTTATACGTATAGCTTATCAGGACTTCCAAGCGGACTCTCTTTTGACAAAAAATTACGCGTCATTTCAGGCAAAGCGAAAGTGCTTGGTACCACCACCCTCACTTATAAAGTAGCAAGTAGTGCCAAATCTGACACCAAGACATTTGACTTAACCATATATATCCCGTCCCCACAATTAAGCGCCCAACTGCAAGACAAAACCCTTACAGCAGGAAGTGCCATTAAAGCGATCACATTACCTTCTGTATCTAATGCCTTTGGCGATACAACAACCTATGCTATTAACACAGGAACCCTTCCACAAGGGCTTAGCCTTACTAATGGGGCCATCTCTGGAACACCATCGTTGGTGGGCACTGCTTCCAACATGACCTTTAAGGCCACAAACACAGGTGGCAGTGTTATTACGAATGCGATTAGCTATATCATCAAAGCCCCAACACCACTCTTATCAGGCACATTATCAAACCAAACTTTCACAGCAGGAAGTGCCATTACAGCAATTACATTGCCAACTGTTGCGAATGCCTTTGGGGATATAACAGCCTATTCAATCAACACTGGCACATTGCCACAAGGGCTTAGCTTTAATAACGGGGCCGTCTCTGGAACGCCATCGTTGGTTGGCACTTCTTCCAACATGACCTTTAGGGTTACAAACACGGGCGGCAGCATTATCACCAAGGCAATTAATTATATCATCCAAGCTCCAGCACCACTCTTATCAGGCACATTATCAAACCAAACCCTTACAGCAGGAAGTGCCATTACAGCAATTACATTACCCACTGTTTCTAATGCCTTTGGCGATACAACAACCTATGCTATTAACACAGGAACCCTTCCACAAGGGCTTAGCCTTACTAATGGGGCCATCTCTGGAACGCCATCGTTGGTGGGAACGTCTTCCAACATCACCTTTAAGGCAACAAATACGGGCGGCACTATTGTTTCTGACGTCTTTAATTTAACCATCCAAGCCCCAACACCACTCTTATCAGGCACATTATCAAACAAAACCCTTACAGCAGGAAGTGCCATTACAGCAATTACACTGCCAACTGTTTCTAATGCCTTTGGCGATACAACAACCTATGCTATTAACACAGGAACCCTTCCACAAGGGCTTAGCCTTACTAATGGGGCCATCTCTGGAACACCATCGTTGGTGGGCACTGCTTCCAACATGACCTTTAAGGCCACAAACACAGGTGGCAGTGTTATTACGA
>CAYZJC010000011.1:26916-41026 GCA_964478775.1 uncultured Verrucomicrobiales bacterium
CAACCTATGCCATTAACACTGGCACATTGCCACAAGGGCTTAGCCTTACTAATGGGGCCATCTCTGGGACACCATCGTTGGTGGGAACTGCTTCCAACATGACCTTTAAGGCCACAAACACAGGTGGCAGTGTTATTACGAATGCGATTAGCTATATCATCAAAGCCCCAACACCACTCTTATCAGGCACATTATCAAATAAAACTTTCACAGCAGGAAGTGCCATTACAACGATTACATTGCCAACTGTTACGAATGCCTTTGGGGATATAACAACCTATGCCATTAACACTGGCACATTGCCACAAGGGCTTAGCCTTACTAATGGTTCTATTGCAGGGACACCAACTGTTTCTGGTTCATTTGCCTTAACTTTCAAAGCAAGCAATTCAGGTGGCGATGTCACCACAAACACACTGAACCTTTTGATTAATGCGCCATCAAACTTAGCTTGGACGCCTACATCTAATACCTATATCACAGATTATAATACTGTTCTTGCAAGCAAAGCCTTACCTGCACCAAGTGGAGGCTCTGGTTCCTACCTGCACACAATTTCTAGCACCAATACGTCTGCTGCCTTAAGTTCCACACAGCTCATTAAAATTGCCAATGACATTACAGCTGGCACATTAAACATTGCCAATAATTTGTTCACACTTATTCCTGCTGAAAACTTTTATGGTCCATTAACATTTACTTATAAAGTTCAAGATGCACTTTACCCAGCTAATAATGTGTTGTCTGAAACATTCACAATTACAGTGAAACCTTACCCCCTTCTTATTGCAGCAGTGGATCCGCTATCTACCCCCTATAAAGCAACATTAAGCATGTATCGACTGCCTACCCCTTCAACAGGTGTTGCACCATATACCTATACAATTGAAACAGCAGCTTCTCATGGAACGGCGACAATCTCGCAAAACACCTTTACCTACACCCCCAATAATGGCTATATCGGACAAGATAGCTTTACCTTTACTGTCAGTGACTCTGGACATTTCGCGTCAATTTATTCAGACCCACAAACCATTGACATAACTGTTGAGCCCCTTGGTGATTTATCAGGGCAGTCTATTACCCTTACAGAAAATGACCAAGCCTTATTTACTAATAATCTTACAAATAGTTCTACTAATACTGTATCAACCCTTACTATTAATTTAACAAGTGCTGATCAAACATTTGAAGGGAATATCGGAACAGACATTGCGCTTATTAAAGACGGGGTAAAAACCCTTACCCTCAACGGGGCTAATCTTTTAGATCAGTCTACGCATATTAATGCAGGAACACTGAAAATTAACAGTGCTAATAGTCTTGGTTCAGGTGATGTCATTTTAAATGGGGGAACACTGCAAACCAATAGCAACATTACGCTGACTCAACCTGTTATTGTTTCGCATGCTTCTACCTTAGATACTGCAGGATACGCGCTTACAGCCGCAATGACACTGCAACAAAACTTTGAGCTTATCTTGAAAAATTCTAATCCGCAGTCTTTGGTAACATCTTACCTCACATTAACTTGCGCAAGTTCATAAGAACTGATAGGCATATAACTAAAAAAAAAGGGGCTAATTTAGCCCCTTTCCTATTTTAACATGTTCTATTAAGAAGCAGATTGCTTTTTACTATAGTTTGCAAACAAAGCTGCTGCTGCACCTGTTGTTTTATCAGTAGGTTTTTTTGCTTGTTTTTTCTGTTCAGCAAGTTCCGTTTCAATGTGATTCGCATAGTTTGCAGCATATACCCGTTGAAGACCTTCATCAGTGACAAGACTTGCCCATGTGTCTTTTTTCAGGTCTTCAATAATACGCTGTTGCATACCCTCTACTATGTAAGTCTTTAAGTTGTGTGAAATAGTCTCAGGAACGGTTGCTACAAGAAACGCATTTACATTTTCCAGTGCTGTGAAACGTGCATTGAAATAATTTTTTGAAACACTATCATATACGTCATAAGCTTTTTCTGCCAGTTTTGAAATTATGTTATAAGCATCAGAACCTTGGGTCTCTTTATCTTTACTCTTCTTTACATTTGCTAAGGCATCTATTTCTTCTTTACTTAAGAAACTTGCTTCTTCCACTGAGTCATCAAATGTCTTTAAAGTATCATAGTCAAATAATCCTTTAACTGCATCTAGATTTTTATTGCTTTCTACAGCAAAGAAAATATCTTTCAAATTTTCCTTGATTAGTTTACCGTCAACATCTGAAAAATCTCTATCATTATGTATGTGCACATAAACTTGTTTTTCAAGGCTTTCTTTCATTTCCAAATGCGCAGCATATTCTTTTGTACGTGTTGCCATATAATGACGCCCAAGAAACACTTTATACTCATTACTGTCTAAAATAAATGGGTTCTCAGCTGTTCCAAGATCATCTATGTCTAAGCGGTAGGCATTCTCGCCACCACGATCATCTGGAATCTTTTTACCTTCACCAATTTTTCTAGACTGTTGGCTAGCTGAGGCATTACTTGCACCTCCGGCACGTTTTGTTTTTGTGTTTGTGTGAATGCCAGGGTCTCCTAGTTCTTCACCTTTATGTTCTTCACTTGTTTGATTTGCTGGTTTTTTTTCTGTAAGTGATTCAGCTACTGCAGCATCAATTGCAGCTTGTTCTTCTTGAGGTTTCACTTCTGCTTCAGCTTTGCGTTTTTCTTCACGTTCTTTTTGCATCTCATCTGCAACTTCTTGTGTTACAACATGAATGTGACCTGTTGTTTTCTTGTCTTCTGTCGCAACTGTTGAAATAATGTCAAGGTCACGAATTGGTGTTTCTTCCATGCGGGCTGAAAGTGGGCTTAATTTTGTTGTACCCTTATCACCTAATTTAAATTGCAAGGTCACACCTGCGAATGCATTTGTTTTACGCACCCTGTCTTGTGTCACAGAACCTTCAAATGAAATATATTCATTAACTTCGTAATTAATGCGCGCTTTTGGCCCTGTAATTGACTTTGAATCTAAGCGGCCTTGAAAATGATACATCCCCACGTGCGCACTCAAACCTTGAATGCCGGGTATTTTGCTTCCTGCTTCTATATCAAAACCACGAAGCGCAATTTCTTTTTTTGCGCTGGTCAGCTTATCATGACCACTAAATGTAACTTTAGCTTCAGTATTATCAATCTTTTTCGTTTTTGTTTCTGGAATATAGACGTTTAGTCTCGCATCCCACTGTTCTGCCATCATTTCAAAACCAACTGTAATTTGGCTAAACTGATTTTTATAAGCTGTACTTCTTCTGTCATAATAACCATACATACCCAAAATAGCATTCATGCTTGATGACATGTAGCGATACCCTATGCCACCATTAAATTCTTGTTGCTTCTTATTGTCGAGCATCATATGCATATCAACAAACAGCATACTGTCTGCATTTTGCATGATGGGGGCGAAAGCACCAACCCTACCTAAGCTTCGTTTTGACCCTACTTTTGCTTCTAGTTCAACTTTTGCACGCCATTGTTTTTCACTATTTGCTTCTGCTTTTAGGGTCTGTGTAACAAGCGGCATAATGAGCCCCAAGGAAGTTGTTAAAAACGCAAGACGAGTGACTGTCTTTTTTGTATTTTTTCCACGTAACATGACTATAAATCTCCTAAATAAAAAATGTCTGCATTCCATTTGTTTCGAGTTACTTAATGTAATCATTCAAAACATACATTATGCTTACCTATTTCTAGCGCTGTTGTCTTATAAAAGTCAAATGATGCGGTTTGTTTTTATTAACTTTATTTTAAATTATACATTTTAAATTATTTTTGCTTTAATTTGTGTAAACTTTATTGTTTTTTATAAAAAATTTTATTCCTTATAATTAACCATATATGGTTTTTAATTGCTACAATGAAACATCTAAAGCATTTAAAACACTAACAATAATTAAATTAGCCGTTTTATTAATTTCACAGAATAATATTTTTACCACCCTATTATCATCATCTGTGATGCATTTAACACGTTTCCAAAATAAGCATATTAATTTAAATATTCTTAAAATGTCTTCTATATCGCCCATCTTGAAACTTTATGATTGTTATCTAATCCCCACTTCTTTAAACTGATAAATCAAAGAAAACTATTTTTTGGAAATATTATAATGTCTTGTGGAAAAATTATGGGTGCGCTACTGAAATTAATGTGTTTGTCCCTTATTGTCGTAGGGACGGCAACACAGCCTGCCTTTTCCATGAATGAAGAATTATTACCTTCAACCAACACTGACCCGCAAGCGCACAAATTACAGTACCAGGCATTTTCAAGGATACATAGCTCTACTGACCTTGACCTTGAGGAAAACAAAGACAGTGCACGCGACAGCTTTGTTACCGTTAATGATGACTCATCCCCCATTCACAATCAAAGTTTTACAATACACAATGATGTTAAGCCAAGTGTTGCAACGCAAAAAAAAGACCCATATATCTTGAAAACCCCTTACCTGAAAGCCTTATGTAGTGACTATTATTACTTCAAACGCATAGCTTGCCTTGTAAGTGCTGATGAATCTTGTTTATGCAGCGAAGCAGCACTCGCTTGTATTGGCCATGGCATTCAGCTGGCTGGTATGCTTTTACTCACAACGTATAGCAGTTATGGCATAGCAATCACCGTATTAAATGTAGAGTTTCAAACCTTCTTTACTTTAAGCGAACTCAGGAATAGAAGAATACATTTATCTTGTCATACCTTATGCGAAGACCCCTATTATTACATGATGACGACGGTGATGTTCATTGCAGGCATGGGTGGCACAATTGCAAGCTGGGTATACGCAATGACCCAAAATCAAGACGCATATGGTGCCGCTTTTTGTTGCGCATTTACCCGTTTAGTTCTATTTGCAGGATGGATGACCAGCTACTGTGGCTGTCACGGTTCTGCTGATGCGTAATTAATGGGTGAGCTATAGATTGCCCTTAATGGGCAGACTTACTGTTTTTTGAATAGCGCTGGGATACTTAATGACTATTACTCTCATCTTCCGGCATGTTTTGATGATTTATTCTGTGAATTTCAGATAAAGGCAAAACTTGTTCATAACGTTCCCTCGTCGCTGGAACAGAAGGTGTTTGCGGGGGAATGCTTTCTATCTGGGGCAAATTAAGGTCTTTAATTCTTTGCTCATAATTAGGGCTGTCCATATCCTGTGATGTGATATTTAACAATTCTTTTGCTTGCTTTAGCAAATCGTCCAAATTTTTTTCTTGGCTTTCCATTTTTTCTAAATTAAAAATCGTTTCCTTCTGAGGTTCTGGCATATCGGTGATCATCACAAAATCTTTTTGAAATATCTTTTTTCTATTGTTGGCCGCATTTAAAAGGTAATTTAAATATTGTTTTGCTTCTTTTGACTTAATGCCCGCAATCGATGATGCCAGGTTATTGAGACTATCTTCATAGGCCTTTAGCTTTTTTTCCATCATCAATTTATAGGCAATTGCATTAAATTGTGGATCATTCTGATCTGTTGGTTTTTCTTGCGTCTTGTGGTCTGCACACACAACACCTTGATGTGTAGAAATAAGCAAGCTATGCGCTACCACACTCACACCCACCATATGAAGGGAAAGTTTTAATAATTTTGTAAAGTGCATTGTATGCGTAGCGAATATCATGAACGTTCCTAAATAACTATGTCACACTAGCTAAAATCGTTGAAATCAGACCGATTTCATTTGTTTTTTGATGCATCAAAGCTTGATCTGCCGCCCATAAGTCTGGCTTAGCTTGCTTAAATGCGTCGTTAGCTAATTTTTTTTCAAGATGCTTTACTTCATTATCCAACACAGCTTTTTTTTCTGCAAGAAGATTATGGATCGACGAGATAGATATATCATCTTGCAAAATAAGTGCAACATTCAAACCATTAACCGTTACAGTAATGCCGGCCCCGTTGGGTGACAACTGGTCTAGTTTGGCAAGTTGTCTTACCCATAACCAGTGCTGGGAAATACGCATCGCCATTTTTTCTTTTGCAGGCAAGGCTAATGAAACCTTTGCGCCTGCTTGCAAGCCAAGTAAGCCCTTTATCGAACGGAGCTCTGTCACAAACTGAATGACCCAGTCAATTTCTTCTTGTTCTTGACGATAGGCAATCGCATCCTTTGCAACTGGCAATAGTGACGTAATCAGTTTTTCAAAACCTTCATCTGCAAAAGCTTCAAAGATAGCTTGCGAAACAATTGGCATAACAGGGTTGATGGTGTTTAAAAATGAGATAAAGCACCACATTGCAGTTTTAGATGTTTCTTCTTTTGCGATAGGGTCGCTCAGCAAAATTTTCAAGCTTTCCACATACACATCACAAAAGTCACCCCAAAAATATTGATAAAGGGTATGTGACATGAGGTCAAAGCGGAAGGCTTCAATATGCTGTGATGCCTCATGGCACATTTTAACTGTTTGCGATACAATCCATGCATTAAGCGGGTGCTGCAGTGGCGCATTAGGGTCAAGTGGGTTAAAGCTTGCATCATAGCTTAAGTCATTCATCTTCAAGAACTTAGCGGCATTCCACATTTTAGTAATGAAGTTACGGCCATGTTCAACTAATGACTTTCCAATCTTAACGTCTCTGCCAGGGCTTGCATACTTTGCCATCGTAAAGCGCACAGCATCAGCACCATAGGCATCAATCAATTCAAGCGGGTCAATGATGTTACCTTTAGACTTCGACATCTTTTGGCCTTTTTCATCGCGGATAAGGGCGTGAATATAAACGGTTTTGAAAGGGACTTCTTTCATGAAGTGAATCCCCATCATCATCATGCGGGCAACCCAAAAGAAGATAATATCAAACCCGGTGGTTAGCACTGACGTTGGGTAATAACGCTTTAATTCAGGCGTGTTATCTGGCCAGCCTAAAGTTGTAAAGGGCCAAAGGGCTGATGAAAACCAAGTGTCTAACACGTCGGTGTCGCGATTCAATATAACGTCATCACCACACACTTGCTTTGCTTGTGCTAAAGCTTCTTCTTGTGTTTGCGCAACGAAGATGTGCCCGTCTTGACTGTGCCATGCAGGTATTTGATGGCCCCACCAAATTTGACGTGAGATACACCATGGCTGAATGTTACGAAGCCATTCAAAGTATGTGTTTTGCCACATTTCAGGAAAGAATTGTGTTTTGCCCTCTTCAACAGCCTTTAGTGCTGGTTCAGCTAAAATCTTAGCATCTAAAAACCATTGGTCAGTTAACCACGGTTGAATTTCAACGTTACTGCGTTCACTGTACGGCACTGTGTGACGTATCTTTTCTGTTTTAATGAGTTCTCCATTGGCCTCTAAGGCTTCTAATATTTTTTTGCGGGCAGCAGCAGCATTAAGACCAACATAGTCTGCCGGTGCTGGCGCAATAAAATGCCCTGTCGCATCGATTATGTTCATCATTTCAAGGTTATGACGTTTACCCACCTCAAAGTCATTCATATCATGACCTGGGGTGATTTTAACAGCACCTGTTCCTTTTGTTTGGTCACAGTATTCATCTGCTACAATAGGAATAAGCCTTCCTGTGATAGGAAGTTTAGCAAATCTACCAACAAGATGTTGATAGCGTTCATCTTCCATATGGACAGCTATAGCGGTGTCACCAAATAAGGTTTCAGGGCGAGTTGTTGCCACTGTAATGACTTCATCACTACCGTCTATGGCATAAGCAATGTACCACATATGCCCGTCTTGTTCACGGCTTTCAACTTCTAAGTCTGAAATAGCGGTTTGTAGTTTGGTGTCCCAGTTGACAAGGCGTTTGTCGCGGTAGATAAGCCCTTCTTTGTGCAGTTCTACGAAGATTTTGGTAACAGCACGTGATAACCCTTCGTCCATCGTAAAGCGCGAACGCTGCCAGTCAGCTGAAATACACAAACGTCGTTTTTGATTTAAAATGGTATTACCTGACTGTTCTTTCCATTCCCAAACCTTTTCAATGAATTTTTCACGGCCAAGGTCATGGCGCGAAAGGCCTTGCGCAGCGAGTTGCCTTTCAACCACAATTTGGGTTGCGATACCAGCATGGTCTGTGCCTGGTTGCCATAACACGTCATACCCACGCTTTCTGTGATAACGAATAAGAATATCTTGTAAGGTGTCATTTAAAGCATGGCCAAGGTGAAGGCTGCCTGTGACATTGGGCGGCGGCATCATAATGACATACGGTGGTTTGTCAGATGATAGCTTACATGAAAAATAGGTTTCACTTTGTTCGTAAATGCGTTGTTCGTAAAGTTTGGGGTCAAAGTGTTTATCTAAAGTCATGGGTTTACGTTCCTTCTAAAATCTTACTTAAAATTGTTATGCAGCTTTGTCATTTAGCAATGGTGTGCCAGTTAAGCTGTTGGCAAAGGCTTTTTCAATGCGAACATCCACAAATTCACCTTGCAAGCTATCATCACCATTAAAGTAAATCGATTGCATATAGGGGGTCTTGCCAGAAAGCTGACCTTCCTTTTTACCTGTTTTGTCAATTAAAACCGTTTGCACAGTGCCAAGACTTGCTTGGTTAAAAGCATATTGTTGTTCGTTAATAAGGGCTTGCAATTCTGCAAGGCGTTCAACTTTAATGGCTTCTTCAATTTGTAAATCCATTAAGCCAGCGGGTGTGCCAGGGCGAATGCTATACTTAAAGGAATATGCTTGGGCATAATTGACAGCACGAACAAGTTCTAGTGTTTGTTTGTGGTCAAGGTCAGTCTCGCCTGGAAAGCCAACAATAAAGTCACTGGAAAAGGCCATGTCAGGGCGTGAAGTTCTTAAACTTTCAATAATGCGTAAGTAGTCTGCTGCAGTGTGACGTCTGTTCATACGTTTTAAAACGCCATCGCTTCCAGACTGAACTGGTAAATGGAGAAACGGCATAAGGGATGGGACATCTCCGTGGGCTTTAACTAAAAGTTCGTCCATGTCCATGGGGTGTGACGTTGTGTAACGTATACGTTTTAAACCATCAATTTCCGCAAGTTCATAAATAAGACGTCCAAGGCCCCATTCTTGGTCAGCAGAATCGGGTGCAAGGCCATGGTAGGCATTCACGTTTTGGCCAAGCAATGTAATTTCCTTAGCACCAATTTCAACAAGACGCTTAGCCTCTGTGATAATGTCTTTAGCGGGCCTTGAATATTCAGCGCCGCGTGTATAAGGCACCACACAAAACGTACAAAAATTATCGCACCCTTCTTGCACAGAAAGGAAGGCCGATACGGTTGATGTTTGTGGTTGCGGCAAATGGTCAAACTTACTGATAGCTGGAAAGTCTGTATTGACAATACCGATACCTTTTGTCACCCCTTGTTGTTCATCTTGTTTACGTTTCAGTTTTGCAATCATCTGCGGCAGTTCATGGTAAGATTGCGGTCCTACAACCATGCTCACATAAGGGGCTTGTTTTAAAATTTCATCGCCTTCAGCTTGGGCAACGCACCCTGCAACAGCAATCACCATTTCTTGGTCATTAGCTTGTCGTTCGGTTTGGGCAATACGCAGACGACCAAGGTCTGAATACACTTTTTGTTCTGCCTTTTCACGAATGTGGCAGGTGTTTAAAATAGCCATATCGGCTTCTTGGGGAGTATCAGTCAAACTGTAACCAAGGGGCGTTAAAATATCAACCATACGGCTTGAATCGTAAATGTTCATTTGACAGCCATACGTTTTCATATAAAGTTTTTTTGACATCTTTAACCCTTAAATCTTATCTGTACGTTATTTGGGTTAATATAACATTTTTTGAACTTGATGAATAGAAAAAGATTAACAATATTGAAGATTAAAAATATATTCAATTGACTTAACATGTATACATATTAATTATTTTAATATAATTTTTTATTCTAAATATAAAACAATACAATTTTTAATGAGTCCATTTTCTTTTAAAAGCATTGCATACCAAAAAAATGCTTGGCAATTTTCTATTTGGTCATCCACAAAATAAATGGTTTCAATTGGCTTATCTTTAAATGCCCCTTTTTCCAAAATACGAATGATATATTCAAGGTAGTACCCTTTAGACGGAGCATTGTGCATATAATGTAATAAATTTTGGTAAAAATCTGTTTCTTTTAAGTGTGCGCACGCTTGTTTAAGTTGCGCAATTTTGTCGTTACATCTCAGACTTTCAATACTTCCTAAAATTAATTTATTAAAAATATTAACCTCAATTTCATATGGGTCACGCGGGGCATGTCTATACAATACTTCACCTGTATAAAACACACCTCTATCGGGGAAAATATCTAGACCTTTTACACATTTTCCACCTATGCCTGGTGCATAAAGATGCCTTGTTTCACAAATGCGATAAAATGTCGCGCCATCAGGCTGGGCTTGATGAACGCTTGATTTTGCCCAAGCAAGCCCATGTGAAGCCTCCGTCGAAAATTGATAGTAGCGATCCTCAATGACTGGTGGATTAAAAGCCAACAGATCAATCTGTTTTTGGGGGTCTAAAATTTGCATCCATCCATACTGTAAAAATGAATAGCCTCTTGTGAGCACGAAGACATTTTGCAAACGTGAACGCATTTCAAGAAAATAGTTTAAAAAATGCGGATTGTTAGGAATAAACCACTTATTTTTATCTGTTTCATTAATGAGGCAGCCATCAAAGTCAAACATCACAATATCATTATCGGTTGCCCTGTCAAAAAAAGACCTTAACACCTTAATTTGATGCAGATGAAGCCTGTTAAAGAATTCTGGTAAGGGCTCATTTGGCAGGGGATTGATCTTCGTAATTTTAAGCATCATCCTTCCATAGTCTAAGTAGTCAAACTGTGGATGATGCCTCAATAATTTATACAAGACTTCAGGAATCAGTTTTGGTGTACTAGATTGCTGCAGCTCTTGTTGTGCTTGCACATATGTTTCATATTCTTCTTGGGCATACGTATTTTGCATAATGCACACTTTTGGTTGCCGTGTAATAGCCTGGTCACTCAAAGGGGCAAATGAAGTATCGCTTGAAAACGCAAACACCTGTGAGGGAAACATGATATTTAAAATTAAATTTAATAAAATTGTATATAAAAATGATAGAAACATGCAGCTTTAAAACTTTCCGTTAAATGATAAATAAGATAAGAGAAGCTATAACCGTTACGATAAATGTGACAATCGTGGTTGTAAGAAGTTTAGATTTGATATTTGAAGATGCAGGTGCCCCAGCATCATTGCCTAGCTGAACGTGTTCGTCGCTTTTAATACCAATAGGCAAGATAACAAACAAAGCAATCCACCACGTGCAAACAAAAATAATAATAACATTCATAATGGAAAGAGTCATTGTTGCCATTAGCCTTACATGTTAGGGTCGTATACTTTTTCAACAATCAAATTATAGGCAGAAATTTCATGCCATTTTGACACATTTGATTGTAGCACCACAATGCCACAAGTTGGAAAGGACTGAAACACTGAACTGTCAACCGCATTTAACACATTACCAATCGCAGGATTATGTCCAATTAACATAATATATTTGTGAGTCGGTGGGGTTGTTTGAATTTTGTGCCATAAAATATCTGCACTGGCTTGATAAATGGAATCATCATATTGTTCCTTAATGGAGACTGGCAAAAAAGGCCTTATACCTTCTAGTGTTTGACGTGTGCGTTTAACATTTGAACAAAGCACCAATGACAAACCTTCGAATTGATCTTTAATTTTATTTCTGATTGCATCAAGTTCGTGCATACCCGCCATAGTAATTGTACGATCACGGTCATTTTTACCGTATTGTTCTAGCTGGGCTGCGGCATGTCGCATAAGGATGATTTTTAGCATGATAGTTACGCAATTTTAATAAAAATATACATACAATAATTGTATCAGTTGTTTTCTAGCAATTGCAATCTTATAATTTTTACAAAACAGCACGTTAGGTGGGTTCACATGAGTCAAAAAAATACAATAGATCCAACGGCTGCATTGTGGATGTCTGTCCTGCGTCATAAAGGGGTTGGTCCCAAAACATTTTGGAAGATGTTTGAAAAAGATAGCAGCTTTAGCGATGCTTTGAAAGTTAATATTCAAAATGAAGTCTTACAATATGCCCAAAATGGCTTTGGAATTATACACACCCACGATTCCTTTTTTTCTCATTCATTGAGAGCGTTAGATGATTGCCCCCCTATTTTAAGTTATGCAGGCCATGTTGAAGCTATGCAACAACCAGCACTTGGCATTGTAGGCGCACGAAACGCCTCAATTGGGGGGATGAAGATTGCAAGACTAATGGCTTATGAGCTGAGCAAGTGTGGGTATACCATTGTCTCTGGCATGGCACGCGGGATTGACGGCGCCGCCCATGAAGGTGCTCTTCTAGCTTTACAACACGCACAAGAAAATACGCAACATCCTAATACGTTTGAAGAAAACCCAACCTTTGCTGACAAGAAAACAGGTCTCACAATTGCAGTGCTTGCAGGTGGAATTGACCAGCTATACCCACCCGAACACGCACGTCTTTACCAATCTATTCAAAAAAATGGTTGCGTTCTTGCAGAAATGCCTTTTTCAACGGCCCCCTCACCCACACTGTTTCCAAGACGCAATCGCATTATTGCGGGTCTATCTCAAGGACTCATCGTAATTGAAGCAGCAGAACGTTCTGGCACTTTAATTACAGCAGAATACGCGCTACATAACGGTAAAGATGTATTCGTTGTGCCAGGCTCACCTTTAGACCCCAGATCCAAAGGGGGAAATAAACTCATTAAGCAAGGCGCTATTCTTGTGGAAACTGCGCAAGACATTATAGATTATTATGAAATGACTGCAGCTGTGCATAACGAGATTAATAAAAAGGCATCTTGTAGCGTTAATGAGGTCAGCAAGAAAAGCGCACCTATGTCGAAGAACAACCCTGAAACATATACGACGCTTCCTCAGCATATCAACCAGCAAGTTGAGCATATCAATAAATCTCTGATGGAAACCCCTCCCGTCCCTACGCACCCTTGGCTATTTTCAATGGGGCTTGATAGTTTTTCAATTGATGACGTATTTGAATTAGCAAGGCACGAAAATAAAAACATCACAATGAATGCTTTCATGAAAGAACTCGCGATGATGGAAATGAATGACTTAATTATAAGACTTCCTGCCGGAATGATTCAGCGAAAATTATAGCTTTCCACTTATTAGTGATGTTTAAACTATAAAAGGCAATTTGAAACAAAGAAGTATTTAAGGTATAAAAAAAGCCATCGCAAAGCGAAGGCTTTTCTTCATTTGACAAAAAATAAAGTATAAACTTTATTGTGCAGCTGTCTTTGAAACGCTTGCTGTAACTTTAACGTCACGGCGGCGTTCAGCAATACGTGCACGTTTTCCTGTCAAACCACGTAAATAGTATAGTTTTGCACGACGTACATCACCTTGGCGAACCAATTCAATGCGAATGTTTGGTGAGTAAAGAGGAAACACACGTTCTACACCTTCACCATATGATAACTTACGTACGCGAAATGAAGAATTGATTCCACGATCTTTACGACCTAAAACCACACCTTCGTATGGCTGCACACGTTGTCTTTCGCCTTCAACCACTTTAACGTGAACGCGAACTGTGTCACCAGCACGAAAGTCTGGGATCAACTTGTCTTGCATCAATTTTATAATTTGTTCTTGCTCTAAAGACTGTAACAAATTCATTTTCTACTCCTTTGGCAGTGAACTCAACCTATCAGTTACTAAAACTGATCATTGGTCCTCCTGTAATAAATAGGCTTCCCATAAATCTGGGCGCCGTTCTTGGGTTATTTCTTCTGCTGATTTTTGTCGCCATGCGGCTATCTTTTGATGGTCACCTGACAGCAGAACTTCAGGCACGACCTTATTTTGCCAAATACGAGGTTTAGTATACTGCGAAAATTCTAATAAATCCAGCTCAAAACTCTCTGAAGTTGTTGCTTCTTCTTTCATGAGGACTCCTGGCAACACACGAATACATGCATCCAGTAACACTTGCGCTGCAATTTCCCCCCCAGAGAGAACATAATCACCTATGCTAACCTCAATCAATCCGTGGGTTTCACGCCAACATTCAATCACGCGATCATCCACACCCTCATATCTTCCACACAAGAT
>CAYZJC010000012.1:0-225 GCA_964478775.1 uncultured Verrucomicrobiales bacterium
AAATAATAAAGTGTACAGACACGACCTAACATAAGGTAGGTGCCTTCTGGCGGCTTTGCGCCTACCCAGCCTAATAGCAAACAATTTACAACAAATACCCAAAATAATACTTTATAATAGGGGCGGTAGCGGCCACTTTTTACAGGATGCTTATCTAAAAACGGTAAGACAAACATAACAAATACGGCTGCAAACATGCACAAGACTCCGCCTAATTTGTCAGGC
>CAYZJC010000012.1:326-5292 GCA_964478775.1 uncultured Verrucomicrobiales bacterium
AGTTTGGCGCAAAGAACACAAAGGCTGCATAGATGCTTAAATACACACCCAAACCAAAGAAATCTTTGATGGTATAATAGGGGTGGAAAGGCACGCTATCTGAAGGCTTTGTACGTTCAATACCAAGTGGGTTGTTTGACCCAAATCTATGCAGCGCAACAAGATGCAAGGCAACAACACCAATAATTAAAAATGGAAATAAGTAATGCAGCACAAAAAAACGATTTAAGGTTGGGTTATCAACTGAAAAACCACCCCAAAGCCAGTGCACAATGCTCTCTCCACCCGGAAAGGCAGAAAACAAATTGGTGATAACGGTTGCTCCCCAAAAACTCATTTGTCCCCAAGGTAGAACATAGCCCATGAAAGCTGTTGCCATCATCAATAGCAAAATCACGCCACCCAGCATCCATAACAATTCACGTGGTGCCTTATAAGAACCATAATACAAACCGCGCGCCATATGTAAATAGACCACTATAAAAAACATAGACGCCCCATTCATATGAATATAGCGAATTAACCATCCCCCATTTACATCTCTCATGATACGCTCAACGCTATCAAACGCTTTGTCAACATGTGGCACATAATGCATCGCGAGGAAAATACCAGACAGTATCATAATCACCAGCGTTATACCTGCTAATGATCCAAAATTCCACATATAATTTAAATTTTTTGGTGTGGGATATTCTTTTACATCCTTTTTCAAAAAGTGAAAAATGGGCAGACGTTCATCAATCCAATCAATAATTTTCATAAACTTTAATTCAATTATGGCAAAATACTCTAATTTATCATGCCGGCTTACAAGAAAATTATCAAGGTTTTCCGTTTACTCAACATCATTTTCTTTACATGAGCGTAAGCTGTAGAGTTAAGAAAGTCTAATTTCCCACTATGCAGGTGTGACAATTAACATACGATTAAAAAAAATTTTAATTAATTTTTATCTTTTGTTAACACCTTTTTAACCATTCACTCCTAAGATTATAGCCATAGGTAGGAATGGAAAACTTCACAGAACTTCATCCCAGCCTATATTAATTATTATATTTTTAGGAGTATTCCCATGAAAAAAACATCTCTTTCCTTGAAAGCCCTACTTGCTGTAGCAGCTGTTAGCCAATTTGCATTTGCAAACGAACCTAACAACAATAATAACGAACCTATTAACAACAATAACAACAACGATCCATTACCACAAGGCGGCGAATACGTCATTACTGTTGAAGAACAGGGGTTTGCTGAATTAGATACAGTTCAAAGCTACATGGAAGTTATGGTTGAAAAGAAAGGTTTTGGTACACTTATTGCATCAAAGGCACAAACAGATGCATTTAAAGGTTTAGATGTAAAAGAAGGTGAAGTTGTATTGTCACATGGCGAAGGTCTTGGTATTGGTGCGATTGCAGCAGACGACACTGCAACTCCGCCAGTGTTAGCTGCAGACGCAACACCTGCACATTTCCAAGACGCCACAACCTTAAGTATTGCAGCAACTTCTGCAATGGTTGAGGATGCAAGTGTAAAAGCTGCAATTAAATATTTTGGTTCATTTAAATTAGTTGCAAAGGCAAATGTTGTCTTTGCAAACGGACTTACCGCAGACGCAAATCTTAACAGTTCAGTTGTAGAAATTTCTGGTGGAAAGAAAGTAGCCTTTAAAGGTGCATTTAGCGCTGCTGAGAATTCAGACAGCAGCTTTGCATTAAAGGATGTAGCAACAGAACTGTGTGTAAGTGGCAACGGTCAAATTGCACCAAAGTTATCTATGGATCAATACACAATGATCACAGTTTCTGGTGGCAACGCTGACGCACCAATTCAATTGCCAGCAATCGTTTGTACAGTTGCACAAGGCTAAGACTTGACTTCTCAAGCCATATAAAAAAGTGCCCGCTCATGCGGGCCTTTTTATTAACCTTGACACTTTTAATCGTTCATGGTCAATCACATTTGCCGCTTGCCGAAACAAGATGAATCCGTCACAATAACACTTAAGATTAATGACTTAAGAGCAACACAGCATTTATGATTCCAGATAAGATTTATACCTACATCAAAGCAAAAACATTGTTCTTCATCGAGGCTATTAAAGAGTCGGGTAGTTTGTTTAAAGGTCTTGGTGTTCATTATACCCACTTTAAAATGGTGTGCCTTGGTAGAGTCCCTAGCACCTCTATCATGCCCTCGTCAATCCTAGCGTTTGATATTCTTTTGGCTGGTCTTGCATTTTTTATATCAATTTATATCAGTCTAGGGTTTGATTTTTTTGAATATTCACACGCCTTTGTTTTTAAAAACCTTACTGTTTTCATGCTGATTACGGCAAGTGTCTTTATGTGGATGCAAATCCATAAAACACTATGGCGCTATTTTTCAATTGAAGACTGTGCTCCACTTGCACTAGCAGTCTTACTCACAACACTTCTATACTTGCCTCTTATGATTTTACTTTCCCAACAAGAAACGCTGCCAAAGGCTGTCCCTTTTATTAACTTTCTTGTCTTCTTAGGGTTTTTATGTTTTCCAAGATATGTATATCGCCTCATCTACGAATATCATACACAGCAAAAAGAAAAAATTTTATCAGAACAAGCTATTGCCGTATTACTCGTTGGAACAGGCCATTCAACAGATGTCTTTATTCAAGAAGTCTTACATTCTCCTGCACTTTCTTTTGAGCCTGTTGGAATTTTATCACCCAATAGCAAAGATAAAGGAAGACGTATCCATTCCGTTCCCATTTTAGGCGTAAGCAGCGATGACGACATACAAAAATTTATCCATGAAATCAGGAATTTATCTAAACGACCACAGCAAATTATTATTACCCAATCTAATCTACCCCAGGATTTTTTACACATCGTACAGCTGGTGGCAAAACACACCTTATTGCCGATGATGCAGATGGTCCCCCAATTTTCTATTGTGTCTTTGAGCGAACCCATTAACGATATCCTCCAAGAAACCACAGCAGTTCCTGCTGAATGAAAAAGAGAAGTTGATACAAAACACGAAAAATATTTTATTTCTTGCTTCAAAAGCCTATCCTCTCGTAGCATTTTAAATGCCAGCGGGAATTGCTATTGTGTCTTATCATTTGCCCTTGATTTAAGCGATCGCAGCTTTGAATTTTGTGGAATCTAAGGCATAATACTATCACATTGCTTTTTTAATTTTAGACCATACTTTTATGTCCTCACATCACTTTAACAGCAAACGCTTTGCTTATATTTTGGCTCTTGTTTCTCTTGGAATGCTTGGTCTTTCCTTTGCTGCAGTTCCTTTATACAGGCTTATTTGCCAAAAGACAGGTTTTGGGGGGACCCCTCAAGTGGGGTTGTTTAAAGCAGCATTGCCTTTGCAAGACCATTTTGTAACCGTGACCTTTACAGCAACAACGAGCCGTGATTTGCCTTGGGCATTTACGCCCAAGAACCATCAGTTGACGGCGAAAATTGGTGAGCCAACCTTAACGTCATATCGTGCTAAAAACTTAAGCCAGCGACCGATTGTAGGCATGGCAACATATAATGTGAGCCCAGATAAAACAGGTATCTATTTTGGTAAGATTCAATGCTTTTGTTTTGAACCACAAAAACTAGATCCAGGTCAGGAAATGGATATGCCAGTGCTTTTTACGATTAGCCCTGATATTTTAAAAGACCCTTTGACAGCTAACGTAAAACGTATTACTTTGTCATATACATTCTTTGAATATAAATCATAACAGAAAGCCATAAAGGGGATGAAAAATCCAACCCTCTTTTTAAAGTGGACTTTTAAAAACTTGTTTTCAAGGGCGTTTGCCTCAATGACTTTTCCATTAATGCCTCATGCCTTGAAAAGGTGTGCGGGTATGGCAGATGCAGTCTTTAGGTGTGCGTCAGATGAAAATAAGGGGTTAAAGGGTTCTCTGAAACTGATACTACGTACGTTTAAACCCTTTCGTTTAAGTGCAGCTGTGTTATTGTCTGCGATGGGGCATCTTGTTGTTTTTGCAAGTGCCTATTATTTAACCGTTTTTGATGAACCAACGAATAATACTCAGGCATTACCCCTTGGCGATTCAACCACATTTAATGTTTCCTTTGAGCCTTTGTTGTCACAGCCACAGCCGACAGTGTTAACACCTCTATCACAAGATATTGTCCCTCATTCAAAGCGACCTTTCGTGAATAGAAAAACAGATTCAACTGCTCACGACAGTGTGAAAGGTAAAGTTGATGGTTCGTCACTTACAACGCTACCCACAAAGCCTTCACTTTCTCATCAAGCATCGTTGCGACCTATTACAGACCTTAAGCCTTATGCGCAAAACCCATTACCAATTTACCCAGAAGAAGAACGTCAGGAAGGTAACCAAGCAACATGTTCATTTCTGGTCAGTGTCACTGGGGATGGGGAAGTTAGCACCATTGCTTATGATGAGAGTGATAGCGGTCAAAATTGTGTTGTTGCCTTTCAAAAAGCCGCACGTCATGCGTTAAAACAATGGAAATTTCACCCGCCTTCAAGAATTGATTTACACAACACATATCGTGTAGATATTAACTTTTTACTCCAAGATTAAATGAAGTCTTATTTTTTATGAAAATTTACACTGACCCTAATGATAGACCAACTCAAGCATCGGCCTCTGCTAGCAAAAAAGATGTGAAGATTGCACCTGAAGCAAAGTCAAATACCACAAAAAAGCGACGCTCTACAAAAGCGTTAAGGCAAACGAAATCACCGCTTCTTCGCACCATAGCGCGCCTCATTAATTTCTTTTTCGTTTCATTTGTATGGGGAGGAATTGCCGCAACCCTTGTCTTGCTGTGGTTCTATCAAGACTTACCGAACTTATCCTCTTTGTCGGTTAATACGAGAAAGCCATCTGTTACCATTCAAACACAAGATGGTACGGTGCTTGGGACATATGGAGACGTGTATGAAGATATGGTGCGCGTTGAAG
>CAYZJC010000012.1:5302-34020 GCA_964478775.1 uncultured Verrucomicrobiales bacterium
AGAATTGCCAGACTATGTTCCAAAAGCTTTAATGGCGGTTGAAGATAGGCGTTTTGAATATCATTTCGGGGTAGATGTGATTGGTCTCATTCGTGCGGCATATGCCAATTATAAGGCTAAGCGTGTTGTGCAAGGGGGGTCTACGTTAACGCAGCAATTGGCAAAAAATATTTTACAAACCCATGGCGTATATACGATAGAAGACAGGTCTTTTAAAAGAAAGATTCAAGAAGTCATGATAGCGTTGTGGCTGGAATGGAAATTTACCAAGCCCCAGATTATGACCATGTACCTTAATCGTGTGTGTTTTGGGGGTACGATTTATGGCGTTGATGCTGCAGCACGTATTTACTTTAATAAGTCAGCGCGTAATTTGACGGTGTTTGAGTCTGCTATGATAGCTGGTCTTTTAAAAGCCCCATCGAGGTATTCACCTGCCAGTCACCCTAAAAAAGCAACGCAACGGGCAACAGTTGTTTTAAAGCTCATGCAAGAAGCAGGCTTTATTAAAGATTATCAAACCTACCTTAGTCAAGGTGAAGCTGACCTTGCGCATATTCAAATTAACCAAGGCAAGGGGGGGAAATATTTTGCAGACTGGGTGTATGAAAACTTACCAGCCCTCATTGGCCCTATTACAAAAGACATTACTGTTACAACAACCCTTGACCCTAATTTACAGCGCCATGCTGAACTTGTAATTAAGCATTATAGTGAAACGATGGGGAAAGAATTGAAGGCAGGCCAAATTGCTTTCGTTGCCATGACGCCAGATGGGGCAGTAAAAGCAATGATTGGCGGCAGAAACTATGGTGAAAGTCAGTATAATCGTGTGACGCAAGCCCCGCGTCAGCCAGGGGCAGCCTTTAAAACGTTTGTGTACTTAACAGCCATGGAAGCTGGTATGGACCCCGCCACGATGATGGATGACACCCCCGTTGTGATGGGAAATTGGACCCCAAAGAATTATAAGTATATATCACAAGGGGAAATATCTTTAGAAACAGCATTCATGAAGTCGGTCAACGCGGTGTCTATTCGTTTAACTGAAAAATTAGGGGTTAGTAAAGTTGCAGATACAGCAGAAAGACTGGGGCTTTCTCATTGTCTTCGAACGGGCCTTAGTGTTGCCCTTGGGACATCTGAAACCACTTTGCTTGAAATCACTGCAGCTCATGCCGCCTTTGCTAATAAAGGGCATAGGGTGGTGCCTTATGGTGTATCTGAAGTGCGAGATAAAGAAGGCAATATTTTATACCAACAAACAGATGAAGAAACCACAAAAGTGATTGCTGATGAACCTTTGAAAAAGATGCGCGCAATGCTGAGGTCAGTTGTTGTGGGGGGGTCTGGTAGAGCATCAAACTTAGATGAAACTGTTGCTGGGAAAACAGGCAGTAACGGTGACAGAGATGCGTGGTATATTTTTTACCGTGAAACACCAAGTGAAAATGCAACAGGTTTTAGTGAATTTGTAGGGGGGGTTTGGGTTGGAAACGATAACAACGACCCAATGGCTAAACATTCAACGGGTGGCCGCATGCCAACGCGTGTGGCGCGCGCAATTATGGAAGGGCCAAATAAAGCACTTGCTAATTTAGGTGTCCCCCAGCACGACGAGCCCTCGCACACTCCTAAAGTTGC
The DNA here is from genome assembly GCA_964478775.1 of uncultured Verrucomicrobiales bacterium. Taxonomy (GTDB): domain Bacteria; phylum Pseudomonadota; class Alphaproteobacteria; order Paracaedibacterales; family CAIOTO01; genus PNMQ01. The sequence continues at coordinate 6,947 of CAYZJC010000012.1, forward strand.
TGATAAAAAAAATAAATCTGTTAAGCCATCATCTCATAAGCAAAAAGAAGCCAAAGCTAAAAACTTAGATGATTTAATGAATGAACTTGCTTAAATAATCTATTTTTAAGGAACATTCACTGTGCCTTGAACGATCAAGGGCGGCAAAGTTATGCTAGAGTTGACGACGACAGTATTACCATTTTCTATGTTGATGGGGGTTGTGAGTGTTGTGTTTAAAGTTATGTTTTCTACATGTTCTGCACTATTATCGCCAAAATAAATTTCCTCATTTCCTGTTCGAACGACACTTCCTAAAGAACTGCCGGTGCCAGTAAGGTATAAGTTTTGCCCATTTAAATGAAGGGTTCCATTGTTTGTAATCTTTGAAATGATTTTTGGGGCATTCATCAGTTTTAAAGTTGTACCTGCATCGGCGATTATTTCTGAAAAGTTGCGTGCATCTGTATTGAGTTCAACTGTACCAGAAGAACCGGAAAGTGTAAGGACTTTTGGTGTCGCTACGACAAGGGCTGCGGAAAGGGTGATGGTGTGGCCGTCTGGCTGTAGGGAAAAATCGTCATTGACTGTGAGTGTGCCTTCCCAGGTGAAATCTTGCGTTGCCTTTCTTGTTTGTGTATAACCAATGGTGAGTGTGCCAGGCGAGCTGTCGTGTGAAAAATCTGTTTGAGGTGCATAGGGTGTGATTGTAATGGAATACCCATTGTAGGTAATGTTGCTCGTGCCATTATTCGTAAGAGATGATAATGTAATATCACGGCTTAAAGAAACTGTCGTGCCAGATGGAATGATAAGGCCCATCGTGGTTGTATCTGCATCAATCGCAAGTGTTCCCCCATTTCCAATTAATGTAAGGATATAACCTTGTGCAACTATCGTTCCACACTGTAGGGTAAAGGTTGAGGTGCCGAAATTGAGAGAGCTATTTGCCGTGAGGGTTAGATTTTGAGTAAGGGTTAACTCAGTTGGACCTACACGATAAAAGGTGCCTCCATTTAATATGATATTTGGTATTTGAGCTGTGTTGGAGACACGTAAATCTCCACTGTTGACACGTAAGGCAGAGAGACTTGTAAAGCTTGTAGAAATATCTAGGCTGTTGATTCCAACATAGGTTAAAATATGACTGTTTCCAGTAATGGTGTCTTTTAGTAAAATTCTATTAGAAATAAAACTATCTGCAGTGAAGGTCATAGTGCCAGATAGTGATGTTTTGCTGCCGGTTGCAGACCCTAACGTCCCACCATTCATTGTGATTGCTGTACTTGCACCTGTAAATGTATAATTGTTTGGATTTGCACCAGATGAAACATAATTCCAGGTTTCCCCATTATTAATGGTGATGGAGGACGCGTAAGATATGTGTAAAAAATTGATAGTGATAATATAATATAGTTGAATTAGAAAATGTTTGAATATTTTGCGCATGTCTTTTATGGTTTTTCATTTGAGTGTTAATTTAAGAAGGTCATATGAGTAGATGTGGCCTTTCTATTGCTTATGGGAAGTTATAAAAGGGGTAGCTGCGGATGTATCTGGAATTGTACTTAAATAGACAATTGTCGTTATTTTTTTGGGGTGAGAGTTGTGATGTTGCATAAAAGTTTTCCATGAAAATAAATATATATTAAAATTTTAGAAAAATTTTATGTTAATAACAACCCTTCATATCAAAAAGCAGCAAGACTCAGTGGTGCTTGCTGCCTTATAAATGTATGCGAACAGGTTATGTTAAGCAGATGCTGTTTGCTCTTTTGCTTTGCTCACACCAACCATAGCCGGGCGCAACAAGCGATCATGTAGTATGTAGCCGTCTTGTAACACTTGGGTAATAGTGCCAGGGGCAGCTTCACTTTCCATTTCAAACATAGCTTGGTGCATGTGTGCATTAAATGCTTCATGTAATGGCGCTAAGCGCTTGATATGGTGCCGGTTTATAATATTGTCAATTTCAGCGACAATCATTTCCATGCCAGTCATTAAATTTTGTACATTTTCTGGAAGGGTGGTTTTATCTGTGCTTTGACAAGCGTCTACGGCTCTTCTTAAATTATCAATAACTGATACCATGTCACGTGCAAAAGGTACGGCGCCATACTTTACGGCGTCATCTTTTTCACGTTGAGCGCGCTTTTTAATGTTTTCATTTTCTGCAGCTGCCCTTAACCAGTTATTTTTCATCTCTTCAACTTGCTCTTCCAAGGTTTGAATAGGGTCAAAATGGTGGGCAGTTGAATTGCTGTCTTTTTCAAGAGCTGTTGTGTCAGCATCTAAATTATCTGTGAGGGTTTCTTTTTCTTGTGTGTCTTGATTATTTTCTGTGTGATCCATAAAGTAAAAACCTTTTCTTTAAACTTAGTAACTTGAACATTTTTTGCTTTTTAGGCTTCCATTATATTGTTCTTGTAAGCGAAAAGCAAGGTCACGAACACGTTGAAGTGTTTCGGTACGCATTAACGCTTTAATGTCTTGGCATAAATCTAAGGTGCCATAATGGCCTTCGTAAAATGCATTAATCTTATACCCATGATACGGGGAAGTTATGCCATCGTCATACCAGACATGTGCACCAATTGCAGTGCGACAATTGCCATGAAAACATTTTGTAAATTCACGTTCTAATGTGGCAATAGCATGGGTAGAGTGATGGTCAATGGCTTCAAATAAGTTCGCCTTGTCAAAAGCTGTTTCTATGGCAATAATCCCTTGTCCTGCTGCCGGAATAAAAACGGCTGGATTTAAATGATACCACACAAGGTCTGGGTAGTCTCTTGTAAGGTCTGCAGCATCCTTATACCCTAAGCGGTGTAAGCCTGCTGCTGCTAACACTGTGGCGTCAATGTCTTTGTTTTGAACACGTGAAAGGCGGGTTCCAACGTTTCCGCGTAAATCTACGATGTTCCACATCGGGTATTGGGGTTGCATTTGGCTAAGACGTCTTGGGGCGCATGAGCCAAAGGTGAGGGGATGCGTAAGGCCTTTTTGATCAGCATCTTTATTCACAATTAAAATATCGTGGACAACTTCACGTTCTAAAAAAGCAGCAAAGGTGAGGGGAAGGTCATGACATTCTACGTCTTTTAAAGAATGAACAGCACCGTCAATTTTGCCTGAAAGGAGGTCTTGCTGTAATTCTTTTGTAAAGAGGGCTTTGCCCCCAATATCTTTTAAGGGTTGTAGGGTTTTGTCACCCGTTGTTGTGTAGGGCACAATTTCAATACGCATGTCTGGCTTAGCTGCTTTAAAAGCGTTTACAACAAGTTGGGCTTGTGTCATGGCAAGTGGGCTAGAGCGTGTACCGATTCGTATCATAAGAAATATTTACAGATAAGTTGAATGTTAATATTAAAGCATTATAAAAATAGAAAAAACCCGGCAATGTCTGCCGGGCTTGTTTTCATGTTAAGGTTAATTTGTTTTTGAACCTTTTTGGAACATGATATAGAGTAACCAGGCAAACACACCAATACCAGCAACCGAAACAAATGTTGGGTTAAGGGTAGGCAAGTAGTTTGATACATCATAGCCTTGTGCCAATGGGAATGCAATGAAAAGCCCGATTAATGCCGTACCAGCAATGACACCTGATGCAAACAAAATACCACGTTGTTCATTTCTTGTTTGTTCCGCTTGTGGTTGCTTATTGCGTACACGTTCTGCAAAGTATGAGGCAAGCCCACCAACGAGGAAGGTCAAGATGGAAGCTGCTGGCATATACATACCAAAGGCAACACTTAAGACAGGAAGGCGGTTGGGTTTACCAATTGAGGTTAAGTAACGGTCAACAATAATCACCCCAATACCAATGGCTGCACCAATGAAAATCATGTTCCATTCAATACCACCTGCAAAAAGACCTTTTGCCATTGTGGCCATCATCATGGCTTGTGGCGCATTCAATGTTTTTGTTGGGTCCATATCTGCACGTGGCATGACATCGCCAAAACCATACGCTTGGAATAAGGTTTCAAGTACAGGTGCACAAACCACTGCACCGCCAACAACACCCAACATCAACATCACTTGCTGTTTCCAAGGTGTAGCACCGACAAGGGCACCTGCTTTAAGGTCTTGCATGTTATCACCGCTCACACCAGATGCCATTGCAACAATAGCTGCAAACATAATGGTTGCACCCGCGACAGATAAGGCATGTGGAGAGTTGATGGAAAAGTCAAGTTGACCTGCAAAAGCGATGTGTAAGAAGCCACCAAAAAGCAAGATGCCTGAAATGGTAACCCCAGAAATGGGAAGCAGGGTTGACCCTACTATACCCGTTAGGTAGGAACCAACAGCTGCGCAGCCAAATGCTATGGTTAATGAGAAAATAGCCGCTGCAATCGTGACAATAATGCCATGCAAGAAACTAATTTGTACGGGTAATACAAGCATATTGTAGAACAATATCATAACAGGAACGCTCAAAATCAATGTGAGAAGCGCAACATATTTCATGGGTATATCGCGTTCAACAGTTGGAAGTGAGGCAAAACTTTCCCCTTTACCTTTAAGTGCATTCATTGATGACTGGATGGCTTCACGCATTGTTTTTGCTAAAGAAATCATTCCCCAAAGGCCGCCTACGACCATTGCACCAATACCCATGAATTTTAATTTATGTTTCCATACCAAAAAAGCAGCATCTTTTGCAGATTCAGCAGCAGCTGCAGCCTCTGGTAAGCCATTGATCATGATATAAGCAGGTATACCAATGCCCCATGTGATAATGGTTCCAACAATCATGGCAGCAGCAATGCGAATCCCCACAATGTAACCCGCACCAATTAAGACTGGTGAAAAATCAAGTGATCCGCCCAATGGAACTTTTCCAATACGACCCCAAAAGTTGATTTCAGATGTTAACCATTTTGCGCCATCTTGTAAAAAGCTATAAGCAGCTGCAATAAGGCCACCAGAGATAAGTAGGTTTCCTGCCCCCTTTGTTTCAGAGGATTTTAAAACTTCAGCTGCTGCAATACCTTCAGGGTAGGGAAGCTTTTGTTGGATAATCATGCTGCGACGTAAGGGTACTGAAAAAGCAATGCCTAAAAAGCCCCCGATGATGGCAATTGAAAATGTTTCAAAGTAGTGAAAATGGTCCCATAGGCCCATGAACACCATTGCTGGAATTGTAAATGTAACGCCGCCACTGACAACGTCACCTGCAGAAGCAGTTGTTTGAACGATATTGTGTTCTAATATAGTCGTTTTCTTCCACATGCTTAAAAACAAGATAGATAAAACAGCAGCAGGAATAGATGCTGCGATGGTTCGCCCCACTTTGAGTGCGACATAAATGTTAGATGCGCAAAGCAACATAGCTAAAATCAAGCCAAATATAATGGCCTTAAAAGTAAGTTCGGGTATGTTGCGCTTAGTTTGTTGCTTTTGTTTTTGGTCATTCATGTTGTTTGAATTCGCAAATACAGTATTTACAGCAATGGTCATAGAATCTCCTTAATGTAGCCTATCACGTAAGATGCTATCAAATTTATAGGGTATTTTGCAAAAATTATTTTAATAAATTGTTAAAAATTATTAATTGGAAATTGAGAATATGAAAAAATGACTTTGTTAAATTGCTTTTTTATAGCACTCTTTTGTTGTTGTGTTGCGCCATAGTGGTTAAGATATAGACACAATTTATACCAACAAGGTGTGCGCAAGTTATGGCAGATAAGTTAGAAAAAATTCACTGTATTATTTTGGGGGCAGGACACAGCTCACGCATGAAATCAAAGGTGTCAAAGATTTTTCATGACTTGGCGGGAAAGTCAGTATTAGAACATGTTGTGTCAGCAGTGCAGGGGGCACAGGTTCACGATATGACCTTTGTTGTATCACCTAATCTTTGTAAAAGTGGACACATGATATGTCATCAAGGAAAGCTGGCGACACAAGAAGAACCACTTGGCACGGCAGATGCTGTGCAGGTTGGCTTAAAGCATCTTGTGCAAAGAGCTGATGCTTTGAGTGAACAGTTACCAGACAGTGTGTTAATTGTGTGTGGAGATACGCCCTTATTAAACCCACAAAGTTTATCCAACCTCATTAACACGAAAGCTGACATGGCGATCTTGGTCTCGCAATTGCCCATGGACTTAATCAACTCACCGTATGGGCGTATTATAACAGTAACAGATGAAGCTGCCGATACAACATATACTGAATCACTTCCAATAAAGCAGATTATTGAATATAAAGATGCGCCAATTGATGTTCGTCGTATTTCTTTGTTTAATACAGGTGTGTATAAGGTAAGCCTAGCCGCATTACAAACTTACCTTTCACGCATTGAAACACACAATGCGAGCGGTGAATATTATTTTACTGACATTGTTGAATTGATGCATCAAGACGGACTTGAAGTCGTTGGAAAGGTCGTTGATTTTGAAGAAACATTAGGTATTAATACCCGCCAAGACCTTGAACGTGTTGATGCCTTGTTGCAAAAAAAATTAAAAACTGCCCTGCAAGCCACTGGTGTTACGTTTTTACAAGCTGAAACGTCGCGTGTGTCTGTTGACACCATCATTGGTCAAGATAGTGTGATAGAACCACATGTCGTGATAGGCCCTAAGGTTATAATCGGCCAAGATGTATATATTAAAAGTTTTTCATATCTTTCAGGTTGCATCATTGAAGATACCGCAAAGATTGGCCCCTTCGCCCATATTCGTGCTAACTGTCTGCTTAGAAAAGGGGCTGAAATTGGTAACTTTGTTGAAATTAAAAACACCACATTGGGCCTTAAAACAAAGGCAAAGCATTTAACCTATTTGGGTGATTGTGAAGTGGGTGATGCAACGAATATTGGCGCTGGTACGATCACTGCTAACTATGACGGGTTCTTTAAACATAAAACTGTGATAGGCTCACATGTACACATTGGTGCGCAAACAATTTGTATTGCCCCGGTGACGTTGGAAAATGAAGCAATGACGGCAGCAGGTGCGATTGTTACAGAAAGTGTTCCTGAAGGTGCCCTTGCCATTTCACGCATTAAACAAGTGATCAAGCCTCATTGGGCTAAACGCTATAAGCAATTATTACGCAAGAAAAAGGAACAGGTATAGCCGCAATGGACTGAAGTTATCCTATTTTCTGTGCGCGTTAACAATGTGGACAAAGCCCTTTTGTTTATATCAAGGATTTTGTCCACGTGAGGTAAAGTGTTTAATGATGATTTATGAATTCATATCACCAATTGAAAAGTTGCAATCGGATAGGTCCATATTTTTTGTTACGTTAAAAGATGCACCTAAGGCACTAAGGGTGATGTGTGACTCATTGGGTAAATTAAGTGAGTTAGTTAAGGCTAGCGTTCCTGCTTCACCAACATAAATTTGGTTTGCACTTACTTTACTTGCAATCAATAGGTTGTTGCTTGTTGTAATGTTTTGCGCACAGTCAACACTTGACAATAATAACTGAGGAGTTTCAGAGTCCGAACCAACAATTAAAAGATTATCAGTAGTCGTAACTTTTAAACTGTTATTTAGATTCACACTTGTTAACATATCTGGAGAGTTTAATTCTACGAGGTCTTGTGGCAAAGTGGTCCTCAGTCTGGTAAGTTGTATGAAAAATTTATCGGGTGCATTATCATCTGTCACTGTAAATTGCACAAGCTTAGCACCAAAGAAGTTATCAGGCAGCTTATATTCAATCTTGCGTGTTTCAGTGTTAAATCTAGCTGTTCCAAAACTAGCTTGAACTGTGAGTGGTCCACCTGTTCCAGGTGAGTGTTCATCAATACAGTTTGCAGCATCCGTTTCTAGATAATCATAAGTTAATGCAAAAGGAATCGAATTTGCATATGTAAAACCATCCCCCCCTAAATCAGGTGGTATTACTTTTATGGTAATTTGATAACTGCTGGAAGAGTCCTCAGGTGTGGCTGCTGTATTCATTACATAAAATAAAATAGTGTCCTTACCAGTGAAATATTGTTTAGGTGTATATAAGATGCTGGTACGTGTATCATCAAGTGCTAATGTGCCATCATGGCCACTTGTGTTGTTCGATAATGAATACTCTAATGCCGCATCAACACCGCCACCACTTAAATAGTCAGACAGGTTCAGTTTGAGCTGGGTGGGTACCTTTGAATATGCAAAGGAAGGGTTGAGTCCATCTTGGTCTAATGTAAAGTCTGAAGGCCCAGTGTAGTGAAGCGCTGTGGGATTTTCATCGTTTGCAGTAAAGTCAAGTGAAATGAGAGAACTTTGTCCGCTACCATTGCCTAATACATTGACCTTATCACCATTAACGCTAACAGACTGAATAGAATAAGTTTGTGAATTTGTATCGCGAAGGAATTGCCCCAGCTTGAGTGGAGTTCCATTTTTATCATAAACACTATAATACAAACGATAATTCATATTTTGATCGTCAATATTCATTGTTGCATAATGGCTATTATTTTGATAAATTTCACACTTATTACCTGTTGGGAGTGTGTATAAGGTAAATATATTGCCTGTCGTTTGGTCTGCCCAATAGACTAAATCCCCTACGGTCAAGGAATCGTGTGTATATAAAGTATAAGTATTATTATCATCTGCAAAACTGATGTTATATAAGGCTTTTCTTGCACGTAATTCCACCCCTGTTTTATGGAAGAGGGTTATACTGCCTTCATTAAATGTGGTATCTAACTCTCCATCATCTTTTAAGCCAAAAAGTCTAAGTTGTGGGTAGTATTGTGTTCCAATTCTATAGTCTCCCCCATTAATTAAAAATGTTTGAACACCAATGCTCATAGAAAATTCTGGGGTGACAGAATGCTGGGTGCCAACTAACACATAATTTCTGATATAGGCATCTAGTCCGTCTGGTGTGCAATTATAAAACTGTACGTTTCCTGCGACAGGCTTACTTTGCCCAAAAGTTATTTTAGGTTGGTCATTCCACATATAAGGCCAGACTTGCCCAGAAAAATTATTTGTGCTGGTGACGTTTCCTGCAACCGAAATACCAGAAAAAGTAGTAAATTCATTGAGGTTAAGGGCATTATAAATTGTGGTCCCGGCATTAGACAATAAAACATCATTTGCAGAACTTGTTTTGGTGAGATAAATTTTATAGATGTTATCTTGAATAATATTTGCAGCGACAACAATACTATTTTCTTGGGCTTCATTGTTCAGAACAATCGAGCCTAGTCGATTAATGCTAAGGTCTGTAATTTTTAAAAGCTGTGCACCATCGTCAAGTAAAATTTGCTTTACACCTTGGGTGCCATAAGTGGTATCAACTTCAAGGTCAGTTGTGTAACGTACAATCGCTATTTTGTTGGCAGTTGTTCCATAATTGTTGTAGTCTGTATTGAAGATATAATTATACATGACGTTAATGATTCTGTTTTCTAAATCAAGATCCAATAAGGCTAAACGTTGACTTTCATTGTCAGTAAAAGCAGCTTGCTGATTTGTGATTTGGGGTAATATTGAAAGAGGGACTTGATCGACCATGTCATATTCTTGTATGACAATCTGGGAGAGGTTATTTTCATCAAACGTTGTAAAACCAATCAAGGTTCTTGCGTTAAGGGATGTTTGTACAGCTTGAAGGTCTTTTGAGATGACTTCGCTTAAGCGTTTGACTAAGTCAGTAGTTTCGCTGGAGTTAACAATAAAGGCTGTGTCTAGTACCGTATTACTTTCACCAGTGACACTTCCTTCACCAACTAAAAAGGGGTCACCAATTGGGCTTAGTAAAATAAATTTTGCTTGCGGTGTGTAAGAATTACCGACAAGAGGTTGCGTAGTGAAATTTTCACGATCAATTTTACCTGACGCATCTAAAGAGCCAACATAAGCATTTATATTAGAATAGTCTTTAAGATAAGTTCCTGCAATGTAAAAGCCATCGGGTGTAGCTGCTCTTAGAATTGATGCACCTTTGGTGATATCTGTAGCTGATGAATCTACGTCATCAGTAGCTATAGATGCTTTACCTTGTATACCATAATCGTTGGTGGTTGATAAAGTTGCATGCGCTGTATTGAACAGTAAGGCCGATGATGCGAGCAGGCTTAACAGGTTCCATTTTATTGAATTATGCTTTGTTTTCATTTTGTAAACATTCCTATAGTTATGTTTGATATAAGTATTTTTATTGTGATAAGTGAATTGATTTCAGGCTAACTAAAAGCGATATTCAATTTTCAACATGGCTGTATGGTTGCTCATTTTATGGGAGAGTGTTCCAAAATATGACAAAATCAGCTTTAGTTTGTTTTCAATGTTGAAGTATGACCCATATAATTGGAAATAATGCTTGTTTCTACCTTTGGCTCCTGGTGTGACCGATGTCGTTGGGGTAACGGTGTATTGAAAGTTGTTAATGGGTACTGGACCACCTTGTGCACTGCTTGTGGTTTTGCCGCCAGAACTGACGGCTTGATAACCATATTCATATACACCCGTTAGCCTAAATTCAGACTCACTATTTTTCCAAGATTTACGAAGACCAATACCACCATAGTATTCTAATTGATTACTATCAGTCGTTTTTACTGTAATGTTGTAGATATCTGAGCCAGTTTCAACGATAGGGTCACTTGAAAGGTGTTTGAGTGTTGCCCCAAAGTCAAGTCTACAGCTGAAATGTTCAAGTTGCTTAATATTAAATAAGTAGTTTAACTGGGCATTAAGCGTTGTGTTTCTATTTTCATATGAAGCAGTTGTGTAGTATCTTTCTGAAGAGGAAGGATTTTTGGTATCTGAACGTTTCAGATCATAGTCAGTAACCACATGACTTGCCATTAGTTCATGGCCAAAGTTTCCTTTGTCTTTGTAGTCTGTATACTTGAGTTTATGGAAGGCTCCAAAAATATAGCCTGTCCCTGCTGATGAATTATATGGCTGTGATAAAAGGTGTGAACGTGAGAATAAAATACCTGTTAAGAAACCGATGGTAGAGATATTGTCTTTATCGCGTTTTTCAATGCCTATGAGTGTGCCGCCTGATCTGCCAATGGAGCCGGCTTTAGACCCATCATTTTCTAAACGAGATAAGTTCACAAATGGTGATGTCCACAAACGCATTTGCCCTTTATCGATAGATTGTATACCATTCGCATTTAACACATTTGCGATTTGTTCAATACCATTATAACCTTTGCGTGATTTTTGCAATGCCATATACATTGCCTTAAATCTAAATTCCCCACCTAAAGATTGTTCCATCGGTGCCATGGTTTCACCGTGACTGCTAAACACAGGGCCGCTTAATTCAATGTCATTGACAAGTCCTTCCGCATTCACATCACCAGTATTGATTATTAAAACGTCTAGTGCTGCTTTTAACTCATTCAAACCATTGATCATTAATGCCTGTAAGATACTTTGCTCATCCAGGTTGTTCCAGTCTTTTTCTAAAGTCATTTTTAAGATAATGTGCTTTTTGTCTTCTGATGGGCCAACTTCCATGGTTAAACCGTATTCTGGTTGTTGAATCCAGACTATCCCAGTGACGTTTCCAGCAATACTGCCGTTGGTTTCAATCAGGTTATAGTTTGTTGTTTGGGCTGGGTAGTGCCCTGGTTTTAAAACTGGCAGAACGATGAACATTGAATTTTCAAGGTTGACGTTACCTTCATCAGTTCCATGAATTTTGATACGCGATGAGGTTGTGTCTGGCTCAATTGCAGCAATATAAAAGTTGATAGCAGATGCTTTATAGTAATCTAAAATATTGAGTGTGCTCACTTTTCTTTCGTCAGGCACAATGAAGGTATAGCCTCCGTTGTCTTCTGTTTCTTCAAGGCTTTTAATTGTACCTGTTGAGAAAACAAAGCTCATGCCAGATATGTATACAGGCGCTTGTGGGATAGCCCCTTTGACTTGTAGGAATCCATTTTCTAATGTGATGGGGGCAGTAAAATCTGGGTTATCATTATTAATTGAGAGTCTTCCAAAGATATTGCTATTAAAGTCAAGATAAGTTGAGTTGTTTAAGACATCCATCTCTTCTTGGTTATATTGATCACTATTCATTGTCACATAAATTGAATTATTAGTTCCTGTGTTGGTTAAGACACCATCTAAATTCATATTTTTTGTCATTGGAACCTTAAATATGATTGGTCCATTTGATAAATCAAAATGAATGTCTGTTCCAATGGTTGATTTGTTTGTTGTTGTGAGTTTGGCCCCATTATTTAATGTAATTTGTCCCGTTACTTGGGTGAGTGTTATAGGTTCTTGGTTAAGATTCTTGGCTGTAAACTTAAGGTCTGTGTCTACTGTTAAATATTTATTGTTTTGTTCCGAGCCGTCAACAGTTACGTCATTTCCCCCTAAAATTTCAACAAAAGCGTCTGAAATTGCGATATCCAAGTCGAGATTTTGAGGGTTTTGTGAGGCCCAAGAGGCATTGGAAATGTTGCTAATGTCAGATAGGTTAAATGTTTTTGTCGTTGCATAATGCCCAGGAACAGGGGTAATGGTTAAAGGTAAGGGGTCATTATTGTTGAAAGTGGAGGAGTTATCTGTGAAGATTTTATCTATTGTAGTGGGGCTAAAGTATAATAAAATTTTACTATTGCCTTGTACGTTTACGGTACTGTTTTCAAAATGAAGAGTTGACCCAACAGGTATCGTCACACCAGAAGGGCTTGTAAAACCGCCGTTACTTGGGGATAGAATGTTTGTATTGATAGACCCTTCAGAAAATGTAACATTACTTTGAATGCTCATTGGGCCAGCGAGAACTGAACCGTCTGCAATGTTAATATGATTGGTTGAGTTTCCAATGCTTCCCATGACATACATAGTACCTGCAGCAACCAATGTGTCACCGTCTAAGCTTACATCCCCTAATACAAGTAGGCTTCCATCACCAAGCTTCACAACAGTTGCAGGATTATTACCCAACTGTTCAAGGTTTTTTAAGGTTAAGGTTTGACCTGTGTTAACGTTGATTGAAGTTCCTGGTCTTGCAAATGCACTTACTGCAAGGCTAAGTGATAAGATTGATGTAATAAGGAGATGTTTTTTGTATGTACGTAATAGGGAATGCTTTTTCATAAAATTTATCTAAAATTTGAGGTTTGTAATTTATGATTACGTATCTTGAAAAAAAATTCAATATCTAAAATGTCTCTTGGTTATGGAAGTTTTCTATGATTGTTGTTTTTCTGTGGGAATTAGTATTAATTTTGCTAAAATTAATACTAATTCTTTTAGCGGCTTACCCATTCATTATGAAAATATATATATATCAGTTGATCACCTTTGTTGTTATGTTTTGGGGAAATGTAGCGCATTCTTTAAACTTTCTTGATACACAAGAGGACCCTAGCTATTTAAATGGGCAACTTGCAAAAATCAACTTGCAAGCGTTTAATAATGTGACTTTTGACATTAAACCGATTCAGCGATTGCAACATTTTTTAAACACATGTTCTAACCCTTATTTTAGACAATTGCGTTTTGGGAAGTTAGAGTATTTAAAGCGTTCTGACCAGTCGTTTGCTTGGAATATTACCCCACTTGGAAAAATTTATGAAACAGAAAGAAAACGCTCACGTGATTTTGTATCTCTCTTAAATGACAACCCCACTCTCTTTACATTGCCAAGCGTTATGTCTGTTGTCATTCTACTGAGCGAACCTGGGTATGCGCTGCCAATTTCTTGCGTTGAAGATGTATCTGCAAACCAGGAATTAGACGATATTTTAAAAGACATTCCTGTTTTAGCCCCTTGTAGAAATACGCATTATCCTTGGACGCGCAATTTTATTTTAATTCCCGATTTTTATATTTTATTTGACTGTGAAAGAACGAATGTTGATGCGTTGTTGGAGGCTTCATTATTACCTTTTGAAAGTCGTAAGGATAGTTTGTATTTTAGTGGGACTTTAAGTGGGTATCACCACCCCTTTACACTTGAAACAAAAAACAAAAACCCACGCTTCACCTTGCTTGATATGTGCGATCATGAACAAGATGAAAGCAGTGACATTGTTTGCAATATCACGCATATTGAACACTTAAAAAATGAAAGACGCAGTCATGTTGATGTGCTCAATTGGTTTAATGCGCATCATAGTGAAAAGAAAGGCTGTAACCAAACGTATGAATTTCATGCGGCTTATCAATATTTATTATCTGTAGATGGTTTTGGGGCCGCTTGGGGGAGGGTACCATCTATCTTGGCAACCGGTTCAGTTTTGTTTTTGCAAACACAATGTGAACAGTGGTATTTCCCCATGCTGAAAGAAAACCAACATTATATCGCCATTGCAACTGACTTAAATGATTTACAGCAACACTTACAACAGTGCCGTTCTAATGTGCAGAAAAGCCAAGAAATGGGGTATGCTGGAAAAGAATTTGCTAAGCAATATTTTAAACGTTCTTGTTTATTGACGTATATCAGTCAAATTATAAAGAGGTTACATGAAAAATGTTGCATTTTTCAGCTGACTTATATGCATGAACCTAATAAGCAACTCATCTACCGTTATGCAAATGATTATTTTGGAGTTGATTTAAAAGCATATGAAGTATTTGTTAGGCAATTTTCATACGAATATAGAAGTGCGTTTCAAACCCCAATTGGTGTAGTTACTAACCAAAGCAGTGAATACGCTGGTATTGAAAATATAACCCACCGCATATGGATTACAAACCCAGACGATAATCAATTTATCCCGCAAGACAGACTGGAAAATTACGTAGCATCGCTTGAATTAATGCCAATGTGCGACCATATTTTTTGGACATGGGACCGCAATGACGTTTTAGAACAGCAAGCCTATCTACGTGAACATGGGGTACAATGTTATGCAGTTAAAGATTACATAGACACCTTTATCACAAAGCATTTAATTATAAAGCTGATGAATGATGGGCTGTATGGTTTTGCTTCAAATTTGATTCGTTTAGAAGTGTTGAATGAAAAGGGCGGTGTCTATTGTGATATTGGATTAAAGCAGTTAGTCCCCATAGAACAAGAAATGCAAAGGTTTCATGGTTTGTTTTATGTAAAGAAAAATTGTGAGATTGACGTGTGTGCGATGGGTTTTTCAAAAGCTTCCCCCTTTTTAAATATGCAGCTAAATTTTATTGCGCGATTGCCTATGATTCCCTTGGAACAGCGCCTTGTGGATATTGCCCCAGCACCTATTCAGGGGATTACTACAAGTTATGGGCAAATGGCAATGTTGCCCTTATTTAAGAAATTGAACACCGCCTTTATAATTGGGTTTTTATGTCAAGATGTCCATTTTGAATATGCCGGTATGCGTTTATGGAAAGCTGACAGTGTACGAACTTTGATGAAAGAAAACCCTAACTATTTTTATGATTTTGCTGTGGAAAGCTCAATGATAGAGACAGTTCATTATGCTTAGATTTTTTGGCTCTAACATTATACTTTATGCGAAGCAGTTTTTTGTGCACTTGTTGGAATTTATATATCCTCGTCGCTGTTTAATGTGCCTGCAATTTATTGACGTGATACCAGAATTTAAAACCTGTTTTAGGCCAACTTTATGTTTGACATGTTGGGGTAAGCTTAATTTCATTCAGTCTCCTTGTTGTGAAAGATGCGCCGCACCTTTAGATTTTGACGGCGCCCCCTGCCAGTCGTGTAAAGGGGTTCGCTTTCAGTTTGATTCTATCACTGCAGCCATTGTTTACGATGAAAGTGTTAAGCGTGTTGTTACTGACTTTAAAACGGGCCGAAAGTTGATGCACAAAAATTTATTGGCAACGTGGGCTGTTTCGAACGTCAAGGAATTTTTGTTAAGTCAAAAACCTTATGATTTATTGATTCCTGTCCCCTTGCACCCAACACGTTTATATATGCGTGGTTTTAATCAGTCTGCTTATATTGCAAAGACTTTGATGGAAAATATCCCCGCATTAAAAGAACAGGTGGCATTAAACCATGATGCTTTAAAACGGGTGCGCACGACGAAAACACAAGGTCATAAGTCAGTTGGCGACAGGCACAAGAATGTGGAAGCAGCCTTCATTGCTGATGCAACACAACTTACCAACAAACGCGTTATTTTGTTGGATGATGTGATGACCACAGGTGCAACTCTTAATGCCTGTGCCAGAGCATTAAAGCGTGCGGGGGTGCAATGTGTTCATGTGATTGTGGTCGCAAGGGCAATTAAGAAAACGTAAATAATATTTGTTTTCCCTCATTTATTTAACCTTTAATTTCATTTTCAAAAGGTTTGGAATTTTAAAATTATTTTTAACCCATTTTTAATTTTGTGTTGCTACACTTGAACTAGGTTGTGCAATAGTTGTATGGCTTGATTTGGACAGGAAAACATCATTTATGAGAAATTTGCAATACATTTTTTCCAACAGTATTTTACCACACGTGTTTTGTTGTGATAGAGTGCATTGGGTTGATGAATATTTCTATTGCATTTGATTCTTTGTAATGCATCACGTTGGTGTTAGATCGTTTAAGTCTTCAAAATTGTTTTAAGAGTAGGAGACTATTTATGTTGAAAAAAAGTCAATTCAATATTTCCGGTGCCGTGCGTGTATTACTGCTGAGTGTTTTTCCTGTTGTTGCTTTTGCATCAAATGATAATGGTGGTCCCGATGATAATGATAAGCATGTACCACTTTCTAAAAAAATGAAGTTGACACATGATCAGCAACAAAATCATGATAGGCCGATGTTTGTTTCTAGAGGTGTGGTTGAACCAATCCCTAATGAATATTTTCAGCTATTTGCAGACTTAACCAAGATAGAATTGGAAAATGCAAGGCGAGAAGAAAACATTGCGGAGCTTGAAAAATGTGTGATGTCTAGAATCAGTATTTTTGATATGGACTACCGTTTTTCTAAAGAAGAAATAGAACGTAACTTAGGGGTGTGGAAAATGGAGGATGAAACGCATCTTCATCATTCCTGGGAGGAACACCTTGACCAGTTTATGTCTTGGAGGTCTGGGGTCAGACTAAAGAAGTTCCCTTTGTTAAAGCGCGAAAAAATAATGAGTAATTATGCACAGTTATTATTGGAACCAAATGACGGCATTAGTGATATTTTATCGTTGCTTCCTCCTGTTGAGGCAGATATGCATCTGGTCCCAAATGATTTGGATAATGCGGATATTTTAAAAATTCACGACGAATTGCAAGTGATTAATCACCAACCTACCCTAGATGAACAAGATCAAAGTGAAATGAGATCTGATCTGCCAGTTATGATGATTCCTTTAGGAGAGGATAAATTCCTGATATTCGCTTTTGAAGATGAAAATGGGGGTAAGAAAGAAGAAGCAAGAGATAAACCAAAAGACCCTGGTCAAGTTAAAGCACCCAACCTTGCCGCATTGATTTTAGCGGCCCTAGCAAACTCAATGCCAAACGACCCGCAAGATGCCAATACCAATCAACCAAACTCAAAAAAGGGTAAGAAAAAAGGGCGTTCAGCTGGAACATCGTTAACACCACCCTTGCCACAAAAGCAATTGAAGAACCAACCCCCACTGCAAACACCACAAGCTACGTATACTTCTTCAAATAGTGAATTTGAAAACGATGCTATGCGACTGATTCAGTGGAATGAAGTGCCGCAAGCAATTCCTTGTGTCGTTTCAAATGATCCAGATATTACCCTTGACTTTACTGGGCATGACTTAGCTGCGCACTTAAAAGAACATGTGGTTGGGCAAAACCATGCGATGGATTCTTTGGCCGCACTCATACATCGTCACTATTTATCAGTTAATTTAAATGAATGGTATAACGATATGCGCATAATGGGAAAGACACACCCGTTTATGGAAGGCTTTGTTCCCATTAAAAAGAGTAATGTGCTGATTGTTGGAAATACAGGTTCTGGTAAAACATTGTCGATGGATGTCATTGAAAAGTACCTGCATTCCATTGGCCTTAATGTCCCCGTTACTAAAATTAGCGCGGCACCTTTAACAACGACAGGTTATGTTGGCGCCAGCGCAAGTGATATGTTTGTGTATGCGATTCAAAAAGCAAATGGAGACATTGCAGCTGTTGAAAAGGGAATTTTCTTTATAGATGAGATAGACAAGATTGCGATGGTTTCAGAAGACACAGGAAGAGACATTAAAGGTTCTGCTGTTCAAAATGAATTGTTGGATGTCATTCAAGGCGGTGAAACACGTGTGAAGCTTAAAAAAGATAACCCTTTTTTCCCTGATGAAAAAGAAGTTATTTTAAAAACAGATAATATGCTGTTCATTGTGGCGGGTGCTTTTAAGGGGATGGATTCTGCTGAACGTGACTTTATTTCAGATTCTAAGTTAGAAGACTTTGGGTTTGGAAAAGAATTTGTGGGAAGATTTCCTCATCGTGTTGTGTTTAACACAGTGAATCGTGATATGATTTTGCAAATTTTAGCAAACCCATACGAGTCTCGTATTCTTCAAGCAAAGCAACTATATAAAATTGGCTATAACATTTCTTTAGACTTTGGCCAAGATGCATTAGAAGCCATTGCTGATAGAGCTATTTTATATTCAACGGGTGCAAGGGGCCTGCAAGCCATTGTAGAGCGCGTCATTAATTCAAAAGTTCCAATGCCAAGTTTTGCAGCAGGCAGTCACATAAGCTTTAGTGCAGAAGATGTCTTTGCTGTTATTAAAGAACCTGAAGTTTCTGAACGCTCAAAACGAAGAGAAGAAGATGAAAAGGAAAAGGCGGAACTTAAGCGTGAACGCGATGAAGAAAGAGCCGAAAAGAAAAAAGTAAAAGAAGCCGAGAAGGAAAAGGAA
Source organism: uncultured Verrucomicrobiales bacterium (assembly GCA_964478775.1). Lineage (GTDB taxonomy): Bacteria > Pseudomonadota > Alphaproteobacteria > Paracaedibacterales > CAIOTO01 > PNMQ01. The sequence continues at coordinate 25,695 of CAYZJC010000012.1, forward strand.
GCAAGGCTTTTAGAGCTTTCAAAGCATCTTTATAATTAATAAATGAATGGCCCCACTCTCTTTTGTAAATGCTTTACAAAGAGGGGGGAAATACCTGTAGGTGTGCGATAAGGGTTACAAAAATGAGGGACGAAGTGTAGGTTTTCCTACACCAGTCACGACATAACGCTTAAGCCAGATTCGTAAGTGACAAGCGATATCTATCATGCCTGCAGGCATTCGTAATACGGGTACGATATAGATAGGCTAACAGTCTCACTTACGACCTACACTTTGTACTTTATCGCTATCATAACCTCGTTATAGTAAATTAAACTTAAGCATTTTTCATAGCCTGGTCTTCCCTTGCAAGATTGCTTTCGGGAAGTGATTCAGCGTTTGTAAAAAACTTAAGTTTCCACAAGGTATGTACACTTAAGAGTAAAAAGCAAATCCCTACAAGGCAAACCCATACATAACTGAGGAGTGTATCATTATAAAATGTGCCTGTCAGATAGGTGATCAACGAAATCAAGATTGTGCGGACCCCCATAATGGCTGAACTTGCAACACCTTTATAATTTGGGAATATCTCAAGTGACTTTGAAAAGATAATAGGGTAGATAATCGCGTCACCAATTGCAACAACAGACATAAAAAAGCTAGTTCCATATGCTGAAGTAGGGGCTGCCAAAGAAATGAAGAGCAGCCCAAGTGTGCCTAAAACCACAAGTGATAAGCCTGCTTTAATTGAAAGTGTTGTTCCAAGGCTTTTTAAGATTTTGCCAATAAAGATACTTGCAATTGAAAAGACAATAATAATTACCCCTTGATGAATCGCATACTGTTGAATAGAAAGGCCGTAGGTCTGTGTGTATAAAAATGACGCACAGGCCACAAATGCCATCCACATCCCCGCAAGTGCGCTTGGGGCAAATGATGAAAGGTTAAATACCTTCGAGCTTAAGACGTGACGATAATCCTTCATTAATGTTTTGAATGCAAATGCCGTAGGGGTCGTGTTTGTTTCCTTAAGCCAAAAGAACATCGCAAGCCACGTTGCAACAGAAAGAATGGCGATAAAAATATAGGTATGGTGCCAACTGTAATAGCTTACAATAATGCTGCCCGCAATGGGGGCGACAGATAAAAATACTGTGAGTAGTGAATTCAGCCATGAAATACGCTTAATAGATTCTTCCCCCTGAAACGCATCTGCAATCATTGTAAAGGCAACCACTGCTGAAGTACTAGCGCCAAGGCCTTGAATAAATCTTGCAACAAGCATCCATGCTATATTGGGGGCATACACACACGCAATCGCCCCAACGGTCATAATGGCATTACCTATTAACATGACAGGTCGTCTGCCATAAGCGTCTGACAATGCCCCGTAAAAAAGGCTTGAAATACAATGGCCAGCAAAATTAATGGCGATCGTATATTGTACGAGGCCATCAGACACCTTAAAATATTCCCCCATTGCAGGAAAGCCAGGTGCTGATAAGTCAACCTCTACACAAGAGGTCAGTAGAGATAAAACAAGAATAATAAAGAGAAGATTTTTATTCATAGGTAAACTTTCTAATTTAATTCACAGAATAGAAAATTGCAGATTATTGAGAGGGAGATATCAATAGCTAGCGGGGTGTTAATACCCCAAGGACTTCCACATGGGCTGACCAGGCAAACTGGTCTAGAACATGAATGGTGTCAATTTTAAATCTGCCAGAAGCCCCTGTTAATAAGGCAAGGTCTCGTGCAAAAGTTTCTGGATTACAAGAAACATAGATGATTTTTTTAACACAGCTTGACTTTAAGTGTTGGGCTTGCTCTTGTGCACCTGCTCTTGGTGGGTTAATTAAGGCGATATCAAAGGCGTCTAATTCAGCAGTTGTTAAGGGCTCATCAAACAAATTTCGAAAGCTTGCACTTAAATCTACATTTGCTTTTTGCGCCGCATCATTGAGGGCATCCACAGCCCCCTTGTCACATTCAAAACCAGTTACGCTGAAAGATTTACATAATGGCAACGACAAGGTGCCGCGACCACAAAACAAATCTACAGCTGTGAGTGCTGTGGCGTTTGATGTTTGCGCACATAAGGCGTGTGTTTGCACGAAATTTGCTAAAAAGATGTCGGAATCTTTGCTGGCTTGTAAAAAGCTATAGGCATCAACTTCAACATCCACGCCCCCTAAATTCACAACAGGGGTAGTCTTTTGCCAAATAATATCTTTTGTTTTTCTATACCTAAACATTAATCGTGCCAGATCATTATTTTTAGCAAAGCTGTGCAAAATTTCTTTTTGTTCACCATTTAAGGCGTTGATTCCTTGAATTTCAAAAATAATATCTACACCAGTGTCAGTTAAGGTGAAAAATATTTTAATTTTTTGATAAAGGCCTAATACTTTTGCAATAGCTTCTTTTAGGGAAGGCAAAACATTTACAATTAATGGGTCAAGGGTATGGCATTCTTTGATGTCAGTAATACGGTGTGCTTGGTATTTATGAAAACCCAAGAACAGGCCTTCTGGCTTTAAAATGCCATCCATATTGGCGCGTCTTCTTTTACCAAATGGCAAAATGGTTATTTCCTGCACCAAGAAAGGGTCTAAGCCATGGGCTAAAAAAGCATCTGTGACCAGCTTTTTTTTAAAGTCATGATATAAGCGTTGGCCCATGTGTTGTAACATACAACCCCCGCATTCCTTAAAATGTGCACAAATAGGGGTGGTTCTATCAACACTTTCTTTCACAATTGTTTTGGGAAAATAAGTTTTTCTTTTCTTGTGGGAAAAGCATTCAAATTCTACGACTTCACCAGGTAACACAAATGGCATGCGAACTGTTGTGCCTAAGGTATCGTCTCCTTCAGCTAGGGATGTGTCTAACAGGTGTGTCATAACGGCTCTGCCGTAGGAAACATTGCTCATAAAGTAACTCAGATATTTAAAGGGGTGTCAGTATGATTTAAAACCACCAGCTGGTCTCACTAGTGGTTTTTATTGTTTTGTAAAAATTATTGTGCAGGCTGCTGTTGTTGTTCCTGCGCAGGAACAGTCTCTTGGGTCACTGTTGGTTGTGCAGAAGCTTGTGTGCGAGTTGGCATGCCTTCGTTTAAAATTTCTAACAATAAAGCTTCAACACGTTCATCTTGCCAATCAACAGGGCCTAAAATTTGCCCAGCCACTTTCCCATTAGCATTCACGAAAATCGTTGTGGGAATGGCTCTTATTTCAAAGAATCTTGCTAAAGTGATTTTTTCATCCACAACAACATCCAAATCAGTGCCGCCGAATCTGTTCAAGCTTTTTCTCACCTTATCAACAGATTCTTGGTTTGAAGGAACAATCGTCATAACTAAAGTGGTGATTTCGGGGTGTTTTTTTACAAAGGTATTAAAGTGTGGCATTTCATCCATGCACGGGCGACAATTTGTGCCCCAGAAATGCACAATAACAGGCTTGCCTTTTAAGCTGGATGTGCTAAAAGATTGCTCTCCCTTTTTTTCATCACTGAAATGACGCACCAATTGAAGGTCAGGTAATATTTGTTCAGACTCTTCTTTTGAAAACCCAATGTCATAGATGTTTACATCTTGCGGTTCTGTACGCGTAACTGGACCACTGGCAAATAAGGCACCAAGCAGTTTATAACAGATAACCAGAACGACGGCTGCAATTGCGCCAAGCTTAAAATGACTGCTCATTTTTTAAATACCTTTTATTTTTTAAATGCTTTATAATAAAACCACACCATAATTTATTCTTTAATATAGTGTCTTCATAAACACAAAGATGAAATCACTATAAATGCTTAAATCATTTTGAGATTGCGAGAACACACACACCTAAAAAATAATTATAAATTGGTTTCATAACATACCACATCATAACTCGTCTTCAATTGATTTGCAAGGTTTGAAGTGATTATGATATTGCTTAAATAAATGATATGGGTCTACTTATGTGATTGAAGTGAATGACTTTAATTTTTACGTGGAGTTGTTCTAAGCGCCATAATCACGATCAGCACAATAAGGGCGAATAGACCTATAACAGCACTGATGATGAATGTTGTATTGAATCCAAAAGTGTCAGCTAATTTTCCCGCGCCTGTTTCTGCGATGACAGATGAAATTGCCATAATGATATAGTAAAAGGCAAAACCTGATCCACGTAGATTTTCAGGAACAGTTTCTGCAATAAGCGAGGAAAAGATATTCATCGTAATGCCATATTGAAAGCCCCAGAATAAGACGCCAATAAAGAGTATCCATATGTTTGCTGCTGATGAAAAGAGAATAGATGCTAGGACTAAAAGAATGATACCTAAAACTAAAAGCCAATAACGGTTCATCCTGTCTGCTAATAAACCAACTGGGTAAGAGGTTAAACACCACCCAAGATTAAACACAATCATGATAAAAGGGGCATAGCGAGTGACAAGACCATAGTTTGTGTTGGCATGTAAGATAATAAATTGTTCACTAACACGCGCCAACATGAAAATGGCATTGACAAGCATCAATAGCCAAAACGTTTTTCCAAGTAAGAACATTTTTTCTAAAGAAAGTTTGTGACGGCGTTTTGTCGCAGGTAAGGGGACTTCTGCTGATACCGCTGAGTGATCTATTTTTCTTGGTTCACGTACAAAGATAATTAAAATTGCAAAGGCCAAAAGGGGAGGGATGCATGCAAGCCAAAAAACAGCACGCATATTGTCATTTGTAAGGAGCATTGCCACATAACCTGCTATGGCACCTACGATTGAACCTAATGTCGCAAGGCTGCGCTTTAAACCATATGCTGCGCCAATACGTTTGGCAGGGGTGATGTCGGCAACAATGGCATCTCTTGGAGAACCTTGTATTCCATTGCCCATGCGCTCCATCATTTTGGCAATGAGAAATTGATCAGGAATCATGGCAGTTGCCATAATTGGTCTTGCAAAAACAGATAAGGCGTAACCTACGTACATAACGGGTTTTCGTCTGCCAATCATGTCGCTGATGACACCAGAGACAAATTTCATTAAGTGAGATACAGCTTCAGCTATCCCTTCAATGAAACCAATTCCTATATTGGGAACACCAAGGGACCTTAGGTATAATCCTGAAAAACTGTATGTCATTACGAATGCACAGTTCATTAAAAACATCATGATGCCAAGATAGGTAACAGTCTTTGGAATAGTATTTTGTTGGTTGATATCTTGCGCTGGTGCTTGCCCGTTCGGTTGGCTATCTGCAGCTATATCCTCAGTTGCATCCACAGGTGCTTCAATAATATTTATCTGTTCTTGAATGGAAACAACATGCTCCGCTATATGTTCACGGGCTGACGGCGAAAGTGACTCTATACTTAAATGATCGTTTAGGGGATTCTTTGTATTGTTTTCCTGTTCAACGTCAATCATTAGATGAGCCTTGCCTGAGTTTGATTTGAATGAATTTTGATTCCACTTGTATTTAATAGCGCTATTTTTACTAAAGCGCAAGGTTTATGTGATAAATGTACCAAATTCATTTTGCATGAGGTTCGAATTTGTCAAAAAAGTAGAGTTGCATTTTTGTCTCTTGGGATAATTCATCTTCCATCTTTCGTTTCTTCATCAGCCTCAATCAGCTGCAGCTACCACTGAAGTTAAGATTGCAGCAGTTAGGAATAAATTTAATTTCATCGTAAAATTTTTCAGTAAAGGTTATACAGTTCATATAAGCATTGTTAATGACATTTCAAGGGGAAAAATATCGATAGATTAAATTATTAGAAAAATACGCAAAAATAAATCTTTTTACACCACGTTTGGTAATATGTACTGCTTTATAAATGTTTTGCTTTTCATCAGGTTCCTATTTCGCTATCATGAATTAACTTTTTAATTCTTATTGTTTTTTGTTATGAAATCAGACTTTAATACTTTTAGTGCACATCATTTATGTAAGACGTACGGTAAGCGTGCAGTGCTTCAAGGGGTATCTATATCTGTAAAACAAGGTGAGGCCGTTGGCTTGCTTGGCCCAAACGGTGCTGGTAAAACAACTTGCTTTTCCATCTTGACGGGTCTTGTGTCGCCTGACCATGGGAAAATTACTTTGCATGACCAAGACATTACACATACCCCCTTATATTTTAGGGCGCGCCATGGCATAAGCTATTTACCACAAGATGCTTCTATTTTCAGAGGGCTTAATGTTGAACAAAATATTATGGCGGCGCTTGAATTATATGAAAAAGACTATGACAAGCGAGAACGTGCTTTAGAGTTATTATTAGATGAATTGTCGATTAGCCATTTGAGGCAATCTCCTGCTATTTCATTGTCAGGGGGGGAAAGACGCCGCGTTGAAATTGCAAGGGCCCTTGCTACACGTCCACAATTTTTACTGCTTGATGAACCCTTAGCAGGTATTGACCCGATAGCCGTTGGTGAAATTCGTGATGTTATTTCTCACTTAAAAAAATTAGGCATTGGGATATTAATCACAGACCACAATGTGCGTGAAACCCTTGAAATTGTAGACAGAGCCTACATCTTAAGCAATGGACAGGTGTTGTGTGAAGGCACCACTCAAGAAATAATAAATAACGAAAATGTTCGTCGCGTTTACCTTGGAGAAAGGTTTACCCTTTAAACTTAAGGGTATGAGATACGAACAAACCTTAAATATACGCCAAGGCGCGCAACTTGCATTGACATCTCGCTTACAACAAGCGATAGGTCTGTTGCAGCTTTCTTCGGCACAATTAAATACCTTCATTGCTGACCAAATGATGGAAAATCCCTTATTGTCTTTTGAAGATGGTGAAGTATCCCCCGTATCTTCTCGTGTTGATGAAAGTAGTGACTATTCACCCATAGGAACGCAGCATCGCGAGGGAGGTGAAAACTTTGATTTAAGTCAAACTTGGCGATCTGTTCAGTCGTTCGATGAATACCTAGAAAGCTTAATGCGCATTCATTTTAAGGGGGCAGATCAAAAAATTGCATTTTGGTTGAAGTCTTGCTTGAATGATGCGGGTATTTTAACTGAAGGCTGGTCTCAAAAAGTTTTGAAGTTGTATTCAAATCAGTTTGATGTCCTAGAGCAAGATACGCAAAAAGTGGAAGAGCAAATTATAGCTGTGTTAAAGCGTTTACAAACCTTTGAGCCTGCTGGCATTTTTGCCACCAGCGTTGTAGATGCGTTAAGGTTACAGATGCTCTCTAAAGTCTATACGCAAGAATGTGAGTGGTCTTTGGCTGATGTGGAACTGATGTGCCATGCTTTCGAAGCCTTAAAGGAAATGTCCTTTGATAAGGTTTGTAAGAGTTATAAAATAGAAGCAGATACGTTTAAGTGCTTTTTGCTAGCGCTTAAACAATTAAGTTTTAGCCCTGCCAGCTTGTTTGACAAACATGAAAGAATCGAACATATTCAAAGCGATGTTATTATTAGTGTTGATGGACAAAAAGAAATACAAGTCCAGCTGAACCTTAAAATAATGCCAAAGGTGTTAACGAACAGTGTTTATTATAAAGAATTGACGCGAAAAATTAAAGCACCAGGTGAATTGGCGTACCTTAAAGATAAACTCAGCAGTGCTCAGTGGCTTGTTAATGCGCTAGCGAAACGTTCAACCACTTTATTGCAGGTCAGTATTGCAATTGCAAATTGGCAAAAAGATTTTCTAGTCAATGGGGCTGAGATGCGCGCGATGACTTTAAAAGACATTGCACAAGAAGCTGGTGTACATGAAAGTACGGTGAGCCGCATTACCACTGCAAAATATATGGAAACTAAGCGCGGCGTTTTTGAATTAAAGAGTTTTTTTGTGAATGTGGTTGGTCAAAGTGATGGGGAAGGGGCCTCTTCAATTGAAATACAAAATGCACTTAGATCGCTCATTAATGATGAGCAGAAATGTTCACCCCTGTCTGATGAAGACTTGGCTGCCTTATTATCTTCTAAAGGATTAACTGTCGCACGACGTACCGTTGCAAAATATAGAACCTTGTTAGGAATTGCATCCTCTTCACAACGTAAAAAACATTATAAGATGAATACTGCTGTGACGCGGTCTTTGTTGTTAAAATCCTCTTAGTCTTTTAAGTGTATTAAATTATTATTGGTGTTTTATTTCTAATTAAATATTATTTTATTGAAATGTTTATTAAAAAAATTGATGGCCATGGTATTCATTCGATTAAGCTAACTGATCAAAAAATGAAGGGAAAACAGTAAATCATTCTATTAAGTGTAAGCGCATGAACTACTTCCTCCTATTGGTACGCATAAAGAACATCCTGCAATAGCCGCAACGGTGATTCATGCGTTGAATTCAATCTTCCCTTAGAC
>CAYZJC010000012.1:34065-35459 GCA_964478775.1 uncultured Verrucomicrobiales bacterium
TTAATTATCAACTTACCTATTCAATCTCTGGCAGAAGCAATCGAACAAATTCAAAGGGATACATTACGATGAAAAATCGGAGTTTTTCATAACATCTTAAGGTCTGATAGCTAAGGAGAATCATCTAAACTTCGTACTGCAGTTAAGAATGACGACTGTAATGAAGGGATGACACGGGAAGGTGATGAGGGGATGACACGACAGCGTGAATGATCGTTGCATCATTAATAACTCCCCATTTTTCGGCGGCTCACCTTTTCTTTATTTAGTTTTTATTAGCCTTCTACAATTTAAACCCTGGTATCACAACATTGGGAATAAAAAGCTGGTCAATTTCATATTCTAAAACATGGTCAGTCATATGTTCGTGGTCGTGTTCGACATCCTCAACAATTTAAGCAGAGGCATTATTGTGCATAATGGCCCCTTGAACATCTGTTAGCACCGTGTCCCCTATAGAAACAATTTTATTTAAAGGAAGGGGGGCTAGTTCTTTAATGGCAGTTTCAAACATTCTATAGCCAGGTTTTCCATACAAATGCACCTCCCCCCCCATTTCATGATAGTCTTTTGCCATATATCCTGGTCTTAGGTATTCTTTGCGATCTTTGAACACAGACATATCTGCATTGACACAAATCATTGGTAAGTGTAAATGTAGCGCATGTTCTAACATATCTTTATATTTATGATAATTTTCAAGTTCATTATCCATTGTAATGATAGCGATACAATCAGCAAAATCAAGCGCATCTACTTTCACATAATGGTCTTGGCGTTGATTAAATGGCACTTTACTATAAACGGGTTGATGCGCGCCTAAATCAGGGTTTTCATCAATAAAAAAGATACGTGGACAACAGTGTTGTTTCACCAGAGGTAATGTGCCTTCAACTAAATCAGCTTCAAATAATTCCCCAGAAGAAATAATACATTTATATAAGGAAGGCGAAAGCCCTTTATCTTCTAGTACCTCAAGCACTTGGCCACTTGAACGCGGGGAATTTGATAAGAAAACAACGGTCTTTCCCCTTTCTTGTATATGCTGTAAGGCTGATATAACCCCTTCAAATATTTTTCCGCCATTATGAATAACGCCCCAAATATCCACAATGAATCCATCATAATGTTCAATTAGATATTTCAAATTAGCAGTCATTGGTACATTATTTTTCTCATTTTTATTTATATCAATTTTTTTCATAATTATTTCACATTTAAAATCTAAAACCATTAAAAAATTATATGTATAAAAAATTAATATTACCTTTGGCAGTTGTGGACTGCACATTGTCCAAAGAATGGGACATTATCTTTCTCTTCTTGAGTCTTATAATTTAAATTGTTTTATGAATACCTCTGCGAAGCCATGCATATTATTTCCTGGGTATGGA
>CAYZJC010000012.1:35469-40168 GCA_964478775.1 uncultured Verrucomicrobiales bacterium
TTTACAAAAAGTTATCTAAAATTTAACATATTACATTCAATTGGAGCAACAACATGACATTTAGTCCTTACAAATTAAGCACTACACTAATGCTAAGCAGCATGATTATATCAACTTCTCTCATCACTGATGCAAGCGCATGTGTCGTAGTTGCAGAAAATACATCTCTCGAATCAAGCTTGCAGATACGTTCAGTGGTTGGTGTAACGGGTTATAAAAAAGGGCTAGGTGAATGGAGAATTGTAAGTTCTAACGCTGACACATTTTATGGTGCCGTAGAAGTTCAAGAAGGTTCCCTCACACTTTCTGCCGCAAATGCATTGGGTGCTGGTGGACAAGGAAATAAGATTACACTTAAAAATGGAACCGCCTTAAACACAAACGCGCCCGCAGGAAATTCAGCTGTAAATCCGCTCATTGTGCCACAAGCCATCAGTTTTGTTGATAGCTGCACAATGGGAATAAAGGGGTTTACCCAACTCAATAATGCAATCATTTCAACAAGTGATAATCAAGCAACAGCAAAACTATCTGCAACGGGTGCTGGCTCACTCTCCTTTGGGCAAAACTTTTCCTTCTCACAGTTTCAAGGCATATTTGACATTGCAGCTTTAAAAGTTTCGATTCAAAATGGTAGCTTTGCTAGCACACTTGCAAAACTCAGCTTAAATGGAACGGCTATTACAAATGATTCTGGTGGCGATTTAGAACTAGATGCTAATATTTTTGTTACTAAATCAATTCAAATTGACCCAAAAGGGTATACAATCACAATTAGAAACACCGACATGTCGCGATTGACAATGATAAATAATGTGGGGAAAAGCGCTGGGAAAGTCATTTGTAAAATGGCTATTGCAGGTATCAGGCCAGGTACGAACGTTACAACCAAGCAAATAGAAAATCAAGATGACTATGATGGCTTTGAGATTCCTAATGGTAGCTTCATTCAAAAAGACTTAACTTATGTGCCAGAAATACTCAATTTAGCAGAAGACTTAAATACGACTTTATTCTCAGCGGTCTCGCTGCCTACATCAAACAACCCAACTCAACTGCAAAACAACTCCAATTTCAGTGGTATTGTGGAAATTCCAGCAAATAATATTATTCAAGTCTTTGCATCAACATCGCTAGGTGATGGTTCTGAAACAAATATCGTCGTGTTAAAACCAGAAGTTACACTTCAAATGCATGCACCCGAAGGTGTTTTAACAGTGCCTCAGCAATTTGTGGTAAATCAATCTGCCGTGATCGACACAAATAAACAAGATGTAGAATTTGGTAACCTTTATGGCAATGGCAGTATCAATATTATTGGTGACGGTTCTATGACTACCAGTCAAAACACTGACTTTGCTGGAACGCTTAATATCTTAACGAGCACAAGTATGATTGTACCTTCAAGCGCCTCCTACCCAGCTACAACTGTAAGCTTAACACAAAATAATAACTCAACATCTGCGCTTGGAGGACTCGTCTTAAATACTTCATCTCCACTGTCCGTTGGAAGTGACTATAGCTCTATGTTAGTAAGCATCAATAAAATTCAATGTGATTAATATTAAATATAAATGGGGAAACTTTAGGCATCAAAGAAGGTTTTCCTCCCCACCTTTCATAACATCAGGAGAAGAAAATGAAACAAAAAAACGGTCTACATATTATACAAGGACTTTCACTTGTCAGTCTTTTTCTCCTGACCTCTTGCATGGCCCCTGCACCAGGTACACCTGATGCGAGTGGCAATCCCCCAGCTCAAGGTGGTATGGGAATGGGAGGGATGAATTTATCAGGTTCACTTGGCAATGCAAAAAACACAATGCTTGCAGTGCAAGATGCCAAAATCACTTATGAACAAACAACTGGAAACTTTACACCCCTTAATATTCTTATAGACCCCGCACGCAAAATGATGAGTTTTGGTGGCACAAGCATCACTCTCACCTCTATTGCAGCTTTAGGGCCAGCATCTAGTGGACGTGTTAATCTTGCAGCATCTCTTACTCGCTCAAAGAAACTATTTTCAGTGAGTGCAGCCATGGGGATAGACCCAGTTTTTAATATTATTTGCGGTGTATCGCCTTCAGGGGATTTAGCAGACCAACGCCTCATTTCACTTACACAACCAACCCCCGTACAAGTCAATGCTCTACCCAAAACAACAGACACATTGACAGTAGATACCTTTCAATTGCCGCTAAGCTTCCCCTTGCAAATGCCTGACATGTCTGATAGAAACACAATGATTGTTTGCTATATCCCTGAAGCAGCAGCCGCTGCTGCGCCAGCAGCGCCGGCAGCAGCAGCTACCACTAAAAAAGGTTTCTTTGGTTAAAAACTCCATTCGTATTTACACATGAACTGTTATTTAAATCAATTATAGATTGTTACTTATTATTTGACTCAAGGGTCATATCTTCTCTCGTGTCGTATACATTCACTTCGCGCCTTATTCCTGTAGCTAAATTAAACTGACTTAAGTTATACACAAAGGGCGTGAAAAAGGAAGAAGCTAATTTTCAAAATAGCGTATCGTAAATGGAAGAAGAGATGACTTACATCAAATGAAAGTGCACTAATGCTTTTTCTGCCGCATCTTTTTCTGCCATTTTTCTATTCATACCCTTACCAAAAAAATGTGGCATACCTTCTGCTAATGACAAACAGTAAACAAGTTCTGGCTGATGCGCTGACCCTGTTTGCGAATGCAAGGTATATGTTGGGGTACACTTTTTCTTTTTTTGCAACCATTCTTGAAGTTTCGTTTTAGAATCTTTTATCGTTTCCACTTCTTCACAAACCCAAGGCTGCCAAAGCTTAGCAATCAGTTGGTGACAGGGGGTTAAGCCCCCATCTAAAAAAATAGCCCCTAGTAATGCTTCCATCGCATCTGCCATGATGGTTGGCATATTTGCCAAAGCATTCACGTCACATATTTTTAAAATGACATCTTCCAAGGAAAGCTGCTGCGCTAGCTGATAACACATTTCACGCGAGACCAGAGCTGCATGTTTTTTTGCCATTTGCCCTTCTGTTGCTTTCGGAAAAATTTGCAGCAAAAGTGTTGCAATCGCTAAACCTAACACGCGATCACCTAAAAATTCTAACCTTTCAAATTCTTTATTATGTGGCACGGCACTGGGGTGATCTAGTGCCTGCAATAAATAGGAAGGGTTATGAAATGTATATTCAATTTTGTTTTGCAATTCTATGAATTGGCTGGCACGTTTGGGGGTGACCAGCGTTTCTTTTTTTTCTTTTTTTGTCATGTTCAAAAGCTACTTTATTTAATGATTCAACTTTAGCTGCTCAACGGCTGTTTTAATTCGCTTACACCCTTCAACCAAGGTGTCTTTACAAACAGTGTACGACATCCGTAAATAAGGTGACAAACCAAATGCACTGCCCGGAATCAAGGCCACATGGGCTTCTTCCAAAAGATACGTGCACAAATCTACATCACTTGAAATCTTAACCCCTTTGGGTGTGGTGGAATGCATTAAGGCCAAACATCCTATGTATACATAAAACGCCCCTTGTGGACGAATAAAAGTTAGGCCATCAATATGTTCAAGCCCATCCATCACTGCCAGGCGCCTTTCATCATAGGTTTGCTTCCATTCTTTAAAAAAATCAAGGTCATGTTCCAAGGCTGCGATAGCTGCAACTTGCGATAAAGAACATACATTGGATGTGCTTTGAGACTGTATTAAATTAATTGCATGAATTAAGTCTTGAGGGCCTGCTGCATAACCTAAACGAAAACCTGTCATCGCATGAGACTTTGACACCCCATTACAAATTAAAGTGCGGTGATAAAGCCTTGGTTCAATTTTAACAAGACTGTGAAATGTGGCTGCATCATATGTCATCAGTTCATAAATATCATCACACAAAATATTAACATGTGGAAACTTGATGAGCACTTCACTAAGGGCTCGCAGCTCATCTGCTGTATAAACTGCCCCTGAAGGATTATTTGGTGAATTTAAAATCAACCATTTTGTGCGATCATTAATACGAAAACGAAGCTCGTCAGGGGTGATTTTAAACTGATTAAACGCTGAAGTTTCTGCAAACACAGGCACACCTTGACAAAACCTTGTAATGTCTGGGTAAGACACCCAGTACGGCACAGGAATGATCACTTCATCACCCGCATTAAGGGTGGCAAGCATTACATTAAAAATAATTTGTTTTGTGCCAGCCCCTACTGTAATCATTTGCATAGCATATTCTAGCCCATAATCACGTTGAAACTTGGCTTGGATTGCTTTTTTTAAGGGGGGAAGTCCATCTACTGCTGTATACTTTGTAAAGCCATCTTTCATGCCCTGTATCACTGCATCTTGCACCCAGTTTGGCACAGCAAAATCTGGCTCGCCTAATGTCAAATTAATCACATCGACACCACTTTGCTTTAAGTTGTGTGCAGTTGCATTTAGTGCAAATGTCGCCGATGGTTTTAAGGTGTTCATTCTTTTCGCAAGCTCTGTCATTTTTATTCCATTCATTTTATTAATTCATTTTTATTATAGAAAAACAAATTGGCATTATCCACAAAAGAAGTCATTTGTGTAAGCGCGCCTGGTTAAAATTGGCTTGAATTTTCTAAGATATATCGTTTAAAGTAAAAGAGTTGCTGAAGTAGCTCAGTTGGTAGAGCAACTGATTCGTAATCAGTAGGTCGCAGGTT
>CAYZJC010000013.1:0-967 GCA_964478775.1 uncultured Verrucomicrobiales bacterium
AAAAACATGGAGGTGACAAGTTTATTGAAGGACTTGCTGCAGGTTTGATGGAAGGAGAAGCTATTGGTATTGAGAAGGGTAAAGCTGAAGGCGAAGCTATTGGTATTGAGAAGGGTAAAGCTGAAGGCGAAGCTATTGGTATGGAAAAAGCTAAGCTTGAAATGGCTAAAAACCTTTTCGCTTTGGACATGGCAGTTGAAGCCATTGCTACAGCAACTGGGCTTTCGATAGAAGTGATCAAAGAACTAAAGGGTGAATGTGTATGAGATCAATGCACGCCTTGTGGAAAGTAGCCAGCATAACGATAAGAACTTGCGCATTTCACCAATCCACTTTATAGTACAATAAGACATTCTATAAACTGTGTAGCTTGATTAAACACTTATATGATAGACTTAGATCTGTGTCTCAATTGTTCGCCAAAATATAATATTCGAGAAATAAATTTTATGAATGCTATTCAACCAGCTTTTCAATCATCCAAGGGTTTGCATGTTGTCACAACTGCTCAGCAGGAGCATGATTTCATTCCCGTTAATATTGAAGCAGAACAAGCTTTGTTGGGCGCACTTCTCCTTAATAACGGTGCATTTGAACAAGTCTCTGATTTTTTAAAAGCGGAACATTTTTCAAATCGCCTACACAGTGAAATTTTTAGTTGTATTGCCCGGAGTATTGAACGTGGACATATAGCAACCCCCGTTAGTTTAAAAAATTTATTACAAAACGATGAAGAATTGCAAGCTATGGGGGGCTTTTCTTACCTTGTAAACTTGACCGATATCACGTACCAAACCTTAATGGTACCTGATTATGGACAGATGATTTATGAATTGTATGTCAGAAGACAATTAATTGCAATTGGCCATGAGACAGTGGTGGATGCCAAGACCATTACCCATGACAGACTTGCTTCTAATGTGATAGAAGAAACGGAGCGTCGTCTTTACACGCTTGCCTCTACAGG
>CAYZJC010000013.1:977-4125 GCA_964478775.1 uncultured Verrucomicrobiales bacterium
AGTTTCGGGGCTGCACTTACGCAAGCCATTATCACAGCTGAAACTGCATTTAAACGAGACAGCCATGTGGTCGGGGTCACTACTGGTTTTAGAGATGTAGATGCAACGCTTGGTGGCCTACACCCCTCTGACCTTTTGATTTTAGCAGGTAGGCCTTCGATGGGAAAAACGGCCCTTGCCACCAACATCGCTTTTAATGCTGCAAAAACTTATTGTGAGACCAAAGCAGACGGGGCGCCTGTATTGTTTTTTTCACTTGAAATGTCTGCAGAACAGTTGGCGAATCGTATTTTATCAACAGAGTCTGGTGTGTCTTCTGATCAAATCCGCAGGGGAACTATACGTGCAGAAGATTTTCCAAAGCTTGTTGATGTCAGCAGGCGACTAGGTGAAGTGCCCTTATATATTGATGACACACCAGCATTAACTGTTACAGCAGTTAGAAATCGTGCGCGTCGTATGAAAAGACAGCATGGGGTGGGAATGATCGTGATAGACTATTTACAATTATTAGCCGGTAATGGAAATTCACGTGGAGGCGGGGATGCAAGCCGCGTACAGGAAATTTCGGAAATCACACGAGGCCTTAAAGCCCTTGCCAAAGAATTAGATGTTCCTGTGCTCGCTTTATCACAGTTATCCCGTGCCGTTGAACAACGTGATGACAAACGCCCTCAGCTATCTGACTTGCGTGAATCAGGGTCTATTGAACAAGACGCGGATATCGTGATGTTTGTGTACCGTGAAGAATACTATGAAGGTAGGAAAGAGCCAACACCAGGCTCAGATAAACATATTGAGTGGTGCGCGAATATGGCAAGAATTCAAAATACGGCCGAGGTTATTATCGCAAAGCAACGTCATGGACCAATTGGTATTGTGCAGTTATATTTTAATTCTAAACTTACTAAGTTTGGGGATCTTGCAAAAACTGATAAGCCTCAAAACCTCAACCACTAAGGGGTTCTATAGAAAGCCCCACGAAAAACTGTCCTTCCAGCAGCTTCGGCTGTCATGCCTGCGCAGGCAGGAATCCATGTATAATTCGCATGAGAAGAACAAGCCTCAACACATGGAATCCCCTCCTTCGAGGGGATGACACGGTAGGTCATGTGGGGATATGACACTGTTAATAAGGTGATGACACCTTTGTTCATTTCATCGAGACTAAGAAAAGCAAGACGACCAAATAGATGTGGATCACTGATCTCGATGTTAATTTTACGAACATCCAAGAATTTGCAAAAGGAGCACGTGCAGGCTGGAAGATTGAAAACGAAACTTTTAACACCCTCAAATAATGCTTCGCTTCACCTCAAATTTTCATTATACTTTTCATAAATACAATCTTCTACAGTCTTTCAAGCTAAATTTTGCTTGGGTGCAAACAAAATTAGGTAAGGAATGTGCACTGTTATGATCATAAAAGTTTTATCACGCAATGTGGTTTTTATAATCGTTTATTTGTACTGTTATCTGCGAATGGCCCTGTTGAAACTTTACGTTTTTAACGTGAAGCATAAGTGGTTTAGAAGTCAATATGGCAATGATTACAATCCTGTTTTGCAAGCCACTATTTATAAGCGCAGAGGCATTTACAAAATTGCCAGATTTGGGGAGCATTTTGGCTATTACCAAAGTAAAAATGAAGCAATGCTTGTGGCATATCAGATATGGTTGAAAGAATTTAACTTAACGACAAAAATATTTGAATATAAGCAACAAGCAAATGATGCTAAAGAAAAAATCATACAAAATATGAAAGCTTTGATTTCTCAAAGGGGGGCAAGTGAAAGAGAGCAACCTTCAAATGCACCAGTAGCAAAAGCGGGTGATACTTACCTGCCTCCACAAAGTCTTCACAAGACAAAAGCAGAGAAGGAACAAGATAGCAAAACACAGACACAACATCTACACAATCATTCCCAGCAAGATATATTTCCCGCTGATTTTCCCAAAATCAAAGCTGCGCCTTCTTTTAAGGTAGAAGAGGAGATTTTTGCTTGTTATAAAGCAGACTGCTTTTATTTGGCTCAAACAGAGAAAAAATGTTATAAGTGCAAAAAGGATACGAACGTATCCGCCATCGTATTGCCTGCTGGCTTTGTATCGTTGGATCATTTTGCCTTAGAAGACTTCACCGAAGAAAAGTTAGCTGCAGGAGAGCTTCCGTTTTGTTCAAATGACTATTACACGATTCTTTCTTATGTCACATATATTTCAAATGAGGCATTACTAGAAATATATAAAAGTGTAAAAAAATTCTATTTTCAAAAAGCTTATTCCTATACAACAAAAAATTCTTACTACCGGTCAGTGTGCAGTCACTGCGGTGCGCCGCAAGGGGACAACTACACAATCGCAGAACTCAATTCTCCCTTTAACCCTTCTCAATCCGCAGGCTTCAGTAAAATCAGGTTTGTTAAATTTGATGTTCCTATCCGTGCTAATGGCGAAGATAGTAGGCTAGATTATTATGATGAAAGGGTATTCGATCATATCCCCAATGTTGCATATCAAGAATACTTAAACCAAAAAGCCTCACAGTCATGAGGCTTTAAGAATATTGCTTTGTTGTTGAGGGGGATATTTTATCATACACCCCAGATTTTGGGTTCAAGGGTTGCTTCTTTTGCAAGCATTAAATCAGTGATTGCCCAGACAAGCGCATCCATGCGATCGGGCGACTTTGACGTTTGCCCTGCAACATATTCACACATTTGTTGTTCCATTAAGGCAAATGGGCGGATGTGAAACACTTTTTCTTGTTCGTAAAGGGCGGCGATGGGCTCTGCTCGCACACATTTTCCGCGCGTTGCGCGAACTGCCTTATAGGCAACATGAGCATCTACGCTTTTTACCACCCTTTCTACTAAGTCACCCCCTTTGTTTACTTCAGCCACCACTCTGTCAGCCTTGTATCGCCAATAGGCTTGTGTGACTTTAGCCCCCCAGTCAGCTGCCGAATACCTGCCACTTAAATCTTCTAACACATAGACATTGCCATCTTCATGAATGGCTGCCACAACAATACCTGTTTCATCACTGCGTTCATGATGCGTCGTTGCTGGGTCAATGGCAATGACAATGCGCCGCCAATTTTGGGTGTGGGGTTGTCTATAGCGAATGAGATTGCGCTGCCATAAGG
>CAYZJC010000013.1:4135-12170 GCA_964478775.1 uncultured Verrucomicrobiales bacterium
TGAACAGGCTCAAAATTTAAATAAGGTATTTTCATAATTCTTGCATCCCCATTTGGGTATTGGCATAAGTCTTTGTAATATGATCTAGATAAGATTTGGCAAGATTGTTTGCATTGTCAAAGGCTGTTCCTGTTGTTGTAATGGTCGACTCTTCCTTCATGAGCTGCTCTAAAAATGGCAGGGGACGAGGAGTGGTTGTAATTAAACATCGTGGGTTATCCCCAAGGCGTAAACACATCATGACTTGGTTAAAGATGTCTTGAGCCTTTTTAAATTTTGCAAATTCGTCTATCCATACAAAGTCAAATTGTGGTCCTCTTAGTCTTTCAGGGTTATTGGCGCCAAATAAGGAAGCTGTCGCACCATTTGCAAAAAATAATTTATTTTGGCTGCTGCAAAACACTGGTCTGTCATTTTTTTGAAACACATTCATCAACCCACTTTCTCCATACACCATCACAGCTTTCGCTTCAGCAATGCTTTGTGCGATCAGCGCTATGTGCTTTGCTTTTTTATGTTGAACCAATTGGCGAACTGTTTCGGCGCCTGTTCTTGTTTTTCCAAAGCCGCGACCTGCCATGATAAGCCATACTTTCCAGTCTTGCCCCTTTGGTAACAGCTGTTCTGGGCGCGCTGCTTGTTCCCATTGAAAGCGCATAGTCTTTAATTGCGTGACGTGCTTGTATTTTTGTAAAGCGTCTATTAACTGCAGTTTTTTAAAGTTAAGTATTGTGTGTAAGTTCTTCTCTGATGCGTGTATCATTGTCATATGTTTTCCTTTTAAGATGCCTCAACCTATTTAGAATTTTGCGGCTTTGCTACTTTAAACCTAAGTAAATGGGGAAAAACCATTTTGAAAAAAGCCCAACATTGATTGATATTTTGAAATGAGTGGTAAAAGATGTCTGAAATTGATCTTAATTCTTATATTGCAAGGGTGATGAATTTGCATCCGCAAGAGATCGACTTGAGTCTAGATCGAATGCGGAGATTGTTATCATCCTTAGAGAATCCACATTTAAAGTTGCCACCTGTTATACATGTTGCAGGCACTAATGGGAAGGGCTCTACCATTGCTTTTATCAAATCTATTTTAAAGGCACATGGCTACAAGGTTCATAGCTATACATCCCCCCATCTATTAGATTGGCACGAACGCTTCGGCCTTGACGGGTATAATGATGTAAGTCAGTTGCAAGCAAAAAAACAATTGATAGCTAAAACGATGGAAGAAGTGTTATTGGTTAATAATAATTTTGCCATTACTCCTTTTGAATTTTTAACGGCCGTTGGTTTTCTTTTGTTTTCGCGCATGCCAGCAGATTTTGTTTTGCTGGAAGTTGGGTTGGGCGGGGAATTTGATGCGACTAATGTTTTAGCCCATATTGCGTGTGCAGTAATAACAACCATTGACTTTGACCATATGGAATTTTTAGGCAATTCCCTTAAACATATTGCTTTTGCCAAAGCTGGGATTATAAAACCTCAATGTCAACTAGTGTTAGGTAGCACCATACCGGATGACGCTCGCTTAGTGATTGAAGCCATTGCAAATGAAAAAGGTGCAACAGTTTTGAACCTACAAGACTTAAGAATTATTTTGGAGGATGTTGATTTAGGTTTAAAAGGTGAGCACCAATTTCAAAATGCTACAATTGCTGTAACGGCTATAAAAGCCATTTTGCCAAGAATTGATAAAGATAAAGTTCGTCTTGGTTTAGAAAATGCTAAGTGGCCAGGTCGCTTTCAAATTCTACAGTTGAAAAAACCTGATGCAACAAGTTCTGATATAACATTACCCATTCCTATAGTGTTAGATGGTGCGCATAATGTGCAAGGGGTGAATGCCCTGATCAAAGCCTTAAAAAAATATTTTCCAAATTACCCGAAAACTTGTTTTTTACATATTAAAAGTCGCAAAGAATTTGCGCTAATGGTGGAAAAGTTACTTCCGCATTTTGCTGAAATATATGTGCCAACTTTTCCAATTGATGGCGGGGAAGGGATGAGCTTGTCAGAAATACAAAGTATATCAACAAAACCCATACGGCCACTTGAGAGCCGAGAAGATTTTTTAGATAAAATGTTAGCGTGTGAAGGTGTATGCGTCGTAACTGGTTCATTATTTTGGGTGGCGGAGTGTTTAAAGACGCTGGGTGAAGATGTTTTGTAGAACAAAGTAATCATTGATGTTTGTTGTGTGCATTGCTTATATATATGTGAAGATGTACAGAGTGTTTTAATGAATAACACTCCTTGTAAGGCAAGGTGTTGATTGTTTTGGAATGAAAACTAACAAAGATTAAGAGTTTGTTAATCTTCTTTTATCTAAACTAGAGATGAGATACTTTATTATAGAAAATTGTGCATGTTTGTGCGTTGGTTGCAAGTTCTGATTATATGTGGGCTATGGGTAGTGCCAGCGTTGTCTGTTGTAGAGAATATGGGAGATCAGTTAAATAGACCCGATTATTCAGCAATAGCAGTAGTCTTAAATGACACGTACCCCAAACCGTGCGGTAAGGGCGGAATTGCTTGCCAAGGAAAAGAACGTTGCCTTCTTCATGATAAAGATAACAAACCTATTCGTTATTGTGTTGATGATGGTTGTATAAATGATACCCATACATTTTGCGCCACCCCGCCGATTTCCTTACTGCCATGCGGGCAGGGGGGGACGTTATGTTTTTCAAAAATGCAGTGTTATAAGTCACAAACCAATGAGTTGTGTGAAACCGATGATTGCGTAATGGATGCGCACTGTCAGTATACAAGTGGGCTTCCTTGTGGTCTTGGTGGAATTGCTTGCCCTGATTTTACGCTGTGTGCAGATAAAGCAACAAAGAAACCATGCATGTCAAAGCACTGCGCATCTTTCAATAACTCAATATGTGTACCTGCTGCAGGTTATTTGCCGTGTGGCAAGGGGGGCGTCTTGTGTGAAAAAGACACAGAGATTTGTATGTGGTTTGACAAAGATCAAAACAAAACAACAAAGTGCTTAGCAGACAGTTCTTGTGTTCGTGATAACAGTGTGGCTTGTAAACCCAAAAACTTATTACCATGTGGAGCAGGGGGAGTGTTTTGCGAAGCCTCGCGTGTCTGCGTTGATGGGAAAAAAGAAATTTGTAAAAAGGGTGATTGCCTTAAGGATAGTCAGTCTTCTTGCATGCTAACTAATCATCTTACTTGTGGCCAGGGGGGGGCTGCTTGTCCTATCGCTACAAATGAAGATTTACAAACCATTTGTATGGCCCCTAAACAGACAACAGATGGGTCAACAACTCAATCGTTAGAGGCATGCATCGCAGGCGAATGTTTAGCGCATGCCAGCTGTGAGTTACCGCAAAAAGTGTTGCCATGTGGCCAGGGGGGGACAATTTGTCATGAGGGTAAGTTGTGTATCACGTCAGATAGAAAATCTTTATGCCAATTTGGAAATTGCATGAGTCATGGCGCAACATGCGAACTGCCTTCCATCTTGCCATGTGGTCAAGGGGCTACTTCTTGTGTGTATGTGATTAATACAATTGTTGGTGGTGGTAAGTTGGTTGAGCCTCAACAGCAAGCACTTCATTATGGTCTTCTAGCCCCTATTGATATGACTTTAGATAGTGCTGGGAATATGTATGTGCTTGACGAACAGCTACGTAAAATTATTAGAATTGAGGCAAGAGGTCTTACGCAAACAATTGAACACGAACAGTTTAGGGATATGACAGCTATTGCAACTGATAAGTCTAATCACTTATATATAGCAACGAAAAATTATATTTTAAAGTATGATTTTGAATTAAAGAATGTAACTGTTTTATACGAACTAGATCCGGAAATGGGTGGGGTTTCACCTGGTGGTTTGGCAATTTATGGGGATGATTTAGTGATGGCGATGCCAAAAGCCCATTTAATTATCAAGGTAAATATAAATACCGGTGCGCAAACGCCAAAACAATACACCATTGTAGCAGGTCAAATTCAAGGTGATGGAAAACCGCTTAGTGAATTGGCTGACAACCTTAAAGAGAGTGATCAAGTGAAGTTAGGAGCACCTACAACACTGAGCATTGATAAGCATGGCAATATTTATTTCGTTGACCAAGAATATAAGATATTAAGTAAAATTGAGAAGAACACAGCAACCCTAAGACCAAATGAGTATACAATTTCTATTGTGGCAGGTGTCTTACCCTTAAAAGTTGAAAATGAACCTTTTGATAATGCAGATAACTTCACCTTTATTCAGCCTGTGGGCGTTGGTGTGGATCATATTGGAAATGTATTTGTATCAGACAGTGGTTCACATAAAATTTTTATGGTGAATGTTGGTACAGGAAAGATTGTGCCAGTTGCTGGTTGTGGGGAAGCGGGCTTTTCAGATGTTTTAATGGATGCGCGTGAAGCTAAATTAAATGGCCCAACGATTTTAAAAATTGCGTTAGATGGGAGCCTTAACATCATAGACCGTTTTAATGCCCGCATCCGTCAACTTGTCTCACAAGGGTTACCTCAAGGAATTTCTACACCTCCAAAATAATGTTGGGCACTGTAGGAATTGCAAAATGAATGCTTGATGTCTAAAGTTATCCACAACTTGGGTGCTAACTTGATTTTTCAAAGCTATATTGACTTAAAGTAATTTTATTTTAATAGTGTCTTAAATCCTTTGAAAACCAAGGGTTCTGGCATGCTTAAATTTTAAGCAGTTAGTAGATTCTCTAAGGTTTGCCTTGCTGTTAACACTTAATTAACTTTTTATCCACAGACTTATCCACAGGTTTTGTGGATAACTTTGTAAGCCTTTATGTGGGGGTGAATTACTCAGTTGTTATTTTGTTGAAGGTTTTTTTCAAAATTACGTTATTTATAGAACAAATGGATGTGCAGTTTACAAAATATTTATATTTTCAGAGCAAAATAAATCTTAGAAGAAAGTTGTGTGGTTGAAAAAATTGTTTAAAATTTTATCTTTTTTGTTTGGACAAATACCAGAAATAAAGTTACAGTTACTTAAATTCGCATATCAGCGCAAAGCTGAGTCCCCCTGTTATTTGGGAAAGCGCATGGCTTTACTTTTTTATACTATACGAAATGCAACGTGTGCTGTTCGTGATTTTTGTCTCACTCTTTTATCTCAAACCCTTATTTTGCTTATTATCCTCACACATTTAGGAGCCTCCTTATGTCAATACATCATCATGCTTTGTCGACACGACATTCCTTCTTCAAGATAGTTTCATTGTCATTATGTACAGCATTTATAACGTCTGCAAGTGTGCCAACAGCGCGTGCAAGTCATGACGAATACAATGCTGATATTTACGATATACATATGGGTTTACTTAAAAATGACTGGCATACAAATAAGAAGCGTGCCAAAGAATATTTTTCTGTTGAATATAAAAATCTTACACAAAAAGAAAAAGAAAAAGAAAAACGAAAAAGAAGAGCCACCTTTAAAAGCACCCTCCATGAACAAATTCACAATACTACAACATCAGTAACCTTACACGGCAACTTACACACCTCACTTCAATATGCACAGCACGACCCACTTAGCAGATTTCAAATTATGGAACCTGAAGTTGCGAGAAAGTGGGCTAACATTAAGACACCCTCAGCCCCTACTGCTAGTGTTGAAGCTATTCCAAGCGTGTTTAAAGACCAAATTGCCCCAACGCTCAATTTTAAAACGTTTCTTTCCCAAGTTTTTCATACCCAAGGTTCTTATGAAGATACACAAAAGGAAGCTTGGAAAGTGGTTAATTACGAAGAAATTGGTGCACGTCTAAGCGGTTTTTGCACGCCAGATTTATGGGCAGATGTAACCATGCAGTATACCTCCTGGCATCTTTCTTTTCCCGTAGATAACGCAATTGCTAAGGAACTTAATGGAACTGATTTTACGCTTGTGTTTGAATACGAATTTCCATTTCCAGCCCAAACATTAAAAGTTAACCTTGCCAAAGCAGGGTTGGCATCTTGCTTGCAAGAATCAAAGGTTTAAGTTTGGGGAAATTGCCGGGGTAAGATTTATTCCGTGTCCTTCATGCCATCGCGAAAGGCTTTAATGCCTTTCGCTAGGTCTTTCATGACTTGCGGCATGCGGCCTGCACCGAAAACCAATAGTACAATTAATAAGACAATAACCAAATGACTAAAACTAAGGCCCATAATATTTCTCCTTTTTAAATAGAATCTTTAAATGTGATCATGTCTTTATGTGTTGAGGTAGATGGCCAAAACCAAAGCGGCAAGCATGAGGCTATCAAAACGGTCAAATACTCCACCATGTCCTGGTATGATTGCCCCCATATCCTTCACTTCGAAGTGACGCTTCATTAAAGACTGCAATAGATCACCTAAATGACAAGCTAATGATAACATCAATGACAATAAAAATATAGGCAGCATCTTTTTAAAGTGAAGGCCAAGTGCATTAGCGCTAAAAACCCCTATAAAGCTTGCAGCTGCAAGGCCGCCAAAGAAACCTGCCCACGTTTTGTTGGGGCTTATCATTGGGCAAAGTTTTGCACCGCCAACGAGTTTACCAACTATATAAGCGCCGCAATCTGTTGACCATACAATAACGCATAGCCACAGTATGACGGAAAACCCAGGAAAAACATGAGGCGGGGTTGATAAATAAGTGCTTGCATTTTGTTCTAACATCAGTACTGCAAACAAACTGGCCACAATATATAGAGCACCAGATAACAATGATACAAAGTTTTTAGTACCTACCATTTTAAGCCATTCCCACAACGCAATGGAAAAAATGAGGATCATCATCCCTTGAAAGAAAACACCACCAATATATGTTACATATAAAAATAAGGGTGCTAGCACGAGTGCACTTAAGACTCTCTTCAATAGTTCTGAAGACGCGTGTGTTTGTGGTGCCATGTTGGGTAAATTTTCAGACGTTAATTTAGCTGATTTACTTTTTTTCGAATTTACTGTTTTTGTCATCTGTAAGCATTCTGGGAAAGATTTATTGTCAAACTGTAGGTTTTTAAAACTTTTTTACTTATCTCTTAGCATAATGCTTTATACCTAAGAGAGCAATACTCTTGCGTTTATCTCATTAGCTATAGATATGTCTTATGTGCCATATCTGCGCTTTCGCTTTGAAAATTCACTGAGTGCACCTGCAAAATGTTGTGCTGTCATTTCTGGCCATAGGACATCCACAAACACAAGTTCTGTATAAGCTAATTGCCACAATAAATAATTGCTTATTCTAAGTTCACCGCTGGTACGAATTAATAAATCTGGGTCAGGCACTTCAGCTGTATCTAGGTAAGAGGCAAATATGTCTTCATCAACAGTGTCAATTTCCCCTGCCTTTGCTTGCCCAATCATGCGGTTAACAGCGCGTACAATTTCATCTCTTCCGCTATAACTAAGGGCTAGTTGTAAGGTAAGACGTGTATTGTGGGCTGTGTTTTTTTCAGCCAAATCAACTAATTCTTTAATGTCTTCTGGTAAGCGTGACCTGTCGCCAATGACTTTAAACTTGATTCCTTCTTCTTTTAATTCATCAATTTGGTTTTGTAAATACCAGTGCAGTAATTGAAAAAAGTCTGATTTCCAGCCCTGGTCACGTTTCCAGTTTTCTGTAGAAAAAGTATATAAAGTTAAAACTTCAATGCCGGATTGAACAGCAAAACGAATGCATTCGCGTGCACGTGTTGCCCCTTGCCTGTGTCCTTCAATTAAAGGAAGTTTATTTTTTGTTGCCCATCTGCCATTACCATCCATAATGATAGCAACGTGAGAAGGTATGGTTTGTGTCATTTTATTTATCATCCTTAATTTAGTATCTTATTAAAATATCATTCTTTTCAAAAGCTTTAAATCAAAAAAACTGGCTTTGTAAGGGCAAGTCGGCTATCATTTTCTACCTCCTAATTGTGTGATGTTATGCTATAGTGGTGCAGGTTTTGCTTCAATATTAGCGTGTGTTAATTGGTTATCTCATTTTTTTATGTTTAGGTGTTTTTAATGTCGAGTACAGCGCAGTCCTTTTTTTCGT
>CAYZJC010000013.1:12180-22473 GCA_964478775.1 uncultured Verrucomicrobiales bacterium
TTTTTCGTATCAAGGGTTTATACACCTTAGGGTTCATTCTGCCTATTCATTGACAGAAGGTGCTTTGCTCATGAAAAAAATACCCACCTTATGTTCAAGTCATAAAATGCCTGCTGTAGCACTGACAGATACAAACAATATGTTTGGTGCGTTAGAGTTTTCATTAGCCTGTGCGGCTAAAGGGGTGCAACCAATTGTGGGTTGTCAAATCACCTTAAGGCTATGTGATTACCCAGATGTGTTTGCCCCCATCGTTTTATTGGCGCAAAATCAGGTGGGTTATCAAAATTTGATGAAGCTTGCGACAAATGTGCACTACAAAGAAGACAGAGTGCCTGGGCCGTTTATTGTTCAAGAAGAACTTGTAGCTTGTAGTGAAGGCTTAATTTGTTTAACGGGCGGCGTTAAAGGGCCTATTGGTCAATTGTACCAACAAGAATGTGATAAACAGCAAGACCATCAAGACAGCACTGTATTGTGTCAGTGGTTTAGTGATGTCTTTCAAGACCGTTTATATATTGAAATTCAACGTCACGGCCTGCCCGTAGAAGGTGTCTGTGAAACCTATTTTTTAAAGCTCGCAACTGACTTTAATATACCTATTGCTGCAACGAACGATACTTTTTTTGCCACAAAAGCTATTTATGAAGCACACGATAGCCTGCTTTGTATTGCTGCTGGAAGTTATGTAGAAGAAACACACAGACGTATTGAAACACCCCAGCACTATTTTAAGTCAAGTGATGAGATGATCGCCTTGTTTTCTGACTTACCAGAAGCCATTGCGAACACCGTTATCATCGCGCAAAGGTGTTCCTTTAGACCTTTGCCCCATAACCCCATTTTGCCACGTTTTCCCACACATGATAACAGATGTGAAGATGAAGAAGTATCATCGCAAGCGTATGCCGGCCTTGAGGACAGGCTTAAGGAAGAAGTCTTTCCTTTGCATGATGCGATGGTGCATGACGCGTTAACACAAACGTACCAAGAACGTTTAGCTTATGAACTTGGTATTATTAAACGCATGGGATTTTCAGGTTATTTTCTAATTGTTTCTGACTTTATTAAGTGGGCGAAAGAGCAGGGGATCCCCGTAGGCCCAGGTCGTGGTTCAGGGGCAGGGTCTTTGGTGGCTTGGGTTTTGACCATTACAGATATGGACCCTATTCGCTTTCAGTTGATTTTTGAACGTTTCTTAAACCCAGAACGTGTATCGATGCCTGACTTTGACGTGGACTTTTGCCAAGATCGCCGTGATGAAGTCATTCGTTATGTCTCCCAAAAATATGGCGCAGATAGAGTCGCCCACATTATAACCTTTGGAAAATTTCAAGCCAGAATGGTGATTCGTGATGTAGGACGTGTGTTGCAAATGCCATATGGGCAGGTGGATAGAATCTCAAAGATGATTCCGAACAACCCAGCCAACCCCGTTACCCTGGAACAAGCTATCGAGCTTGACCCCGTTTTACAACAGATGCGAAAAGACGAAGAGACGGTTGATAAGTTAATGGATGTTGGCACCAAGCTTGAAGGTTTGTATAGACATGCTTCAACCCAAGCTGCAGGTGTGGTTATTGGTGATAGGCCCCTATATGAACTTGTTCCCTTATACCGCGATGATAAGTCAGACCTTGCCGTTACCCAGTTTAGCATGAAGTATGTCGAAGCCGCAGGCCTTGTGAAATTTGACTTTTTAGGGTTAAAGACACTAACCGTTATTGAAGAGTGTTGTAAACTTGTTAGGGCCAAAACGAAAGAGGCTTTTAAAATTCAAACCATTCCCTTAGATGACCCAGCGACATTTGCACTGCTTTGCCGCGTTGAGGCGGTTGGGATATTCCAGCTTGAAAGTGCGGGCATGAGAGATGTGTTAAGGCGCTTGCAACCCGACCGCTTTGAAGACTTAATTGCGCTTGTGGCATTGTATCGACCAGGGCCGATGGACGATATCCCAAGGTACCTTGCATGTAAGCATGGCCATGAACCGGTGACGTATCCTCACCCTGCAATTGCCTCAATTTTAGAGCCAACCTATGGTGTCATGGTCTACCAAGAACAAGTTATGCAAATTGCGCAGGTTCTTGGTGGGTATACATTGGGGGCAGCAGACTTGCTACGCCGCGCCATGGGTAAAAAAATTAAGGCAGAAATGGACGCACAGCGGGCCTTATTTACCAAAGGTGCCATAGAAAATGGTGTTGAGCCAGACTTAGCCTCAAACATATTTGACTTAATGGCAAAGTTCGCTGGTTATGGGTTTAACAAATCACACTCTGCACCTTATGCGCTATTGGCTTACCAAACAGCGTATCTAAAAGCGAATCATCCCTTGGAATTTTTTGCAGCCTCTATGACGTTAGATATGCAAAACACCGACAAGCTGAATGTGTATCGTCAAGACTTGCAGCGTCTTAATATTCCTTTATTGTCGCCAGATATTAACAAATCACACCCTACCTTCACCGTTGAACACTTAGAAGATGGGACCTATGGCATACGCTATGCATTAACGGCTATTAGAAATATTGGAACGCCCGCCATGGAAGCGTTGGTGAAAGAACGTGAAAAAAGGGGCGCATTTAAAAGTTTAGGTGACTTTGCCTCACGCATTGACCCCTCTGTTATCACGAAGCGTCAATTAGATAATTTGGTGGCCTCTGGCGCCTTTGATGTTGTTTTAAAGTCACAGTATGGTGGTGTGAATCGACGCCAGTTGTATGAAGGGATAGAGGCCTTATTATTTACCTCGCTGACACGCAAAAAAGAAAAAAAGAGCGGGCAAAAAATGTTGTTTGCCAAAGAAAGAGAAGCTGAGGCGCATGATATCCCCCTGCCAGATATTATGGACTGGACCCCTCTAGACAGGCTTCAAAAGGAATTTGAGGCCTTAGGGTTTTACTTAAGTTCCCACCCGCTTGTCATTTATGAAGAGATGCTTGCAAAGTTAGCCCTCACACCGTCGAATGAAATGATGGCAATCGCAACGACTGCCTACACAACCATTAACGTTGCCGGCATTATTTTAACAAAGCAAGAGCGGACCTCTAAAAAGGGTGACAAGTTTGCCTTCATCACAGTGACAGATATGACAGGCGTATTTGAAGTGGCCTTTTTTTCTGAAACCTATTTGGCATATCGTGACCAATTAAACCCTGGCACAGCAGTCTTTATGACCGTGGGGCTTAAAAGCGAAAGTGAAGAGACCTATAGGCTTATTGCAAAGACCCTAGAGCCCTTGGAAGCCAAGTCAGTGGTGCAGTCTGTTGAGATTGAGTTAGATGGTGCTTTAACACAGCCACATCATTTAAGGCAAGCCCTTTTACACTTGAAAGTTGGGAGAACCAAATTACATTTGCTGATTGATATGCCCAACATTGGGGTAGTGCGTGTAAGTCTACCTGGTGGGTTTGAGATTACCCAAAACACAAAAGCGCTATTGCTGCAAACGCAGGCATCGTAATCTGCACAGTATTTAAATAAAATTTTATATGTTTTTTATTAAATATTGATATTGTAATTATTTCCTTTTTATTATTGACTTATGAAATGAATGTGGTACAACAGTAATGATAATTAACAAAGGGTTAATTTTAGACCCAGCTGCTCGGTTATCTAAAGTATCATCGTGCGTAATATTGACTTTGAGGATAAGTAGAATAAAATGAATAAAACAAGTATGTTTAAAAAAATATATAAAACATCTTTGTTGGCCACAACTTTTGGTTGTTTGTTGCCAGCACTAGCTGTTGCAGAGGCAAGCAAAGAAAAAAAATGGCAACCTAAACTTGAATTGCAAGCAAAAGCAGGTAACAAGCGTTCCCTGGCCCGTTTTGGTGGACTTGTTCCT
Source organism: uncultured Verrucomicrobiales bacterium (assembly GCA_964478775.1). Lineage (GTDB taxonomy): Bacteria > Pseudomonadota > Alphaproteobacteria > Paracaedibacterales > CAIOTO01 > PNMQ01. Next base: position 16,034 of record CAYZJC010000013.1, read on the forward strand.
TTATTTCAAAACGATGATTCCATGGTTTTTGCAGACCTTCGTTTAATGGCAGATAATAAAAAGAACTACGAAGGAAACTTTGGTATAGGTTACCGTACAATGGCGCTTGAAGATGCAGCTATTTGGGGTTTCTATGGTTACTTTGACCGTCGCCATACAAAATTTGGCTCACGCGTTAACCAATTAACTGTTGGTGTTGAACGCTTGACAGACACATGGGACGCACGTATGAACGTGTACGTACCACAACAAAAGAAAACAACAAAGACAGATATTAAAATTTACGGAAAAGGCTTTGCGCGTATTGACGAAGCAAAAACCAAAACTGAAGTGGCTTTACGCGGTCTTGATATGGAAATTGGCCGTGCGATTCCTGGTGTAGAAGGCTTGCGCTTATTTGCAGGCGGTTACTACTTTAAAGGCAGCAGCGGGGCTAAGTCTATTATTGGTATGCAATTGCGTGGTCGCTATGACTTAAATGAAATGCTCAGCTTTGAAACAAGCATCAGCCGTGATAACGTTCGTAAAGTGAATGCCTATGCAGGTGTCAAATTGTCTGTTGCATTGGGCGATAAAACCCGCGCAGCAAAAACATTGTCACCACTTGCAAAACGTATGACAGACGAAATCATCCGTGACGTTGATATTGTGACGAATACGATTGAAGCAAAACCTGTAATAAAAGAAACAAAAGACCAAGTTTTCGTAAAAGTTGACGATACTGTACCTGCGCTTAATCCTAAAGCAGAACAAGGTACGTATGAAAACCCATATTCACAAGAGCAAGTGTTTGCAGTGATGCAGGATAAAAAAGGTCCACGCTATAAGGATATTGCTGAAGGCCGTATTCAAGAACTGAGCACCGCTAACAGAGTAGTAAAAGCAAGTGATTTTGATACGTGGGAAAAAAAGCTTACAGCGCATAAGGCCGCAGAACGATTGCGCTTGATGGCGGAAAAAGAAGCACGCGTGAAGGCGATAGCAGATGCGCAACAAGCAGTTCTTAAAGCTCAGGCACAAGTAGATACAGCGAAAGATGAGACTGCGAAAGCTGAAGCAAACAAAGAGCTATTGACGGCGAAAAAAACCTTAGCACATTTGAAGGCATCAGAAAACCTAGCAAGTTTGATGAATGAAGAAAAAGCACTTTCGAAGGCGATAGAAGATGCAGATGCGGCAGAGCAAACTGCAGAGCAGTTGCGCCAAGAAGTGGAAAACTTGAATTCGGAATTGCAAAACACTCAAGCTTTAATCACTCAGTTAACGGGGAATATAGGTGCTTTGGATAAGGCTGTAAAGAACAAGGAAAATGCATTAAAATTTGACAATAATTCTAAAGAAAAATATACTCAAGAGGCAAATGAATTAAATGAAAAACTACAGAAACTGAATTTGGTAGTAGTTGAAAAAGAAGAAGCTTTAAGACAAGCTGAGGAACGGAATAGCGGAGAAGATGTTATAGAATCGGCACGTCAAGAATTTGAAACTGCTAAAGCGGAAGTTAATTCGCTGAAAACGAAAGCGGCTAAAGCAGAACGTGCCGCATCAAATGCAAAAAATAACGAACAAACAGCATTTCTGGAAAGTCAAGAAGCAATAGCAGACTTAGCTAAAGCCCGTTCGACTCTGCAAGCAACAGAAAAAGAAGCAACCCTTTTGTTGTTGAGTATAGAAGAAACCAATTCGACTCTGGAAGCAGCGAAGGAACAAGCAAAACTCTTGAAGGAAATAGCAGATAATCTGAATAATCTAAAAGTTAAAAAAGAAAATTATGCAACCAAAATGCAGAGGTCGTTTAAAGAAAAAAAACAATATAAACAAACATTGGGCAAGATAGTCAAAATGCAGAGCTTGATTAGAGGTTTTGCCGCTCGTAAAGAACTAACACGTTTGAAGGCTCAAAAAGAAGCTGAGCAAAAACGCAAGCAAGATCCAAAAAAACCATCAGGTGGCGGTGATGATGAAACTAAAGGTCAATCATAATCATCTGTGATGCAAGAAAGGCCCGCTCGGAAGAGTGGGCTTTTTTTATATCTTTACACCCCCTTATGAACTGATATCATTGCTCTCCCTTATGAACTGATATCTTTTCTCTCCCTTATTATCATATATCTTAACACACCCTTATTAAATTATATCATTGCTCTCCCTTATTAACTTATATCTTTACACCCCCTTATGAACTTATATCATTGCTCTCCCTTATGAACTTATATCTTCACACCCCCTTATGAACTGATATCTTCACCCCCCTTATGAACAGATATCTTGTCACTTATCATCTAGTTATACGTCATGTCGTCTCTCATGGTGTCATACCTACACTTCACTTTGCATTTGTGTAACCACATTAAATTTGCTATATCTATCCACAAAAGCCCAAACTGAGTGGTTTAAATGGGGTTCTTTTATAAAAAACGCACCTTAAGGTGTAAAAAAAACTTTTTTTTAGAGTCATTTATGTTACTATAGCAAATACAAAATGTTATAAAAGGGCATCTCTTAAAACCATTTTTCAATGGCCCCATGTGTCGTTACTGTGGCTTTCAAACTTTCGTGCATTATAAATGCGGATGTTTGGTGGCATCGGTTAGCTGGCATTGGCCATATAAAAGTGAAGTTGTTAGTGGTGTCATAAAAAAATGCTCAGGAGAAAAGTATGGCATTGAAAATCCGCCTTGCCCGTGGTGGCGCTAAAAAGCGTCCTTTTTATCGTATCGTCGTTGCAGAAGCTACATCCCCACGTGATGGTCGTTTCGTTGAACGTGTTGGTTCTTACAACCCTATGTTAGCGGCAGACCATGCTGACCGTATCGTGTTAAACCAAGAACGCATTCAGTACTGGTTATCCGTAGGCGCCATGCCAACAGACCGCGTACACTTGTTCTTATCAAAGGCAAATATGTTGCCTGCAAAGACTATGGCTGAAACCCCTAAGAAGTCAGCGCCTAAGAAAAAGGCCCAAGCACGTATGAAAGCTGAAGCCGACGCCGCAGCAAAAGCAGCCGCTGCTTAAAGGTATGTGATGAATTCACTTTGTTGTTCTTTAGATAAAGTGACTTTCCTAGCTGGTTGATGTGAGGGTGCATCCGCCAGCTTTTTTTATTTGAATTTCTTAAGGGTGCTTTGCTTTTATGCACGTATTTCAAACGAAGATTTCATCATCACTAGATGAAGCGTTATTTTATCTGGAAGCTGGTGAGTGCGTTGGCATTCCAACTGAAACCGTGTATGGCCTTGGGGCTGATGCATGCTCATCTACGGCTGTGCAAAAAATTTACCACAGTAAGGGGCGCCCCAATTTTAACCCACTTATTATTCATGTGGACTCTATTGAAATGGCAATGCAGTATGGCTGCTTTAATGAGGTTGCGTTAGAGTTGGTGTATGAATGTTGGCAAAATCAAAGATTTACTGACTTACATATAAGGGAAACCATGAAAAAGCAACAACCCTTTACGTTTGTTGTGCCCTTAAAAGACAACCTTGATTCACCACTGGCACCTGAAGTGACGGCTGGGCTTAAGACGGTTGCGATTCGCTGCCCTGCACACCCCATCGCCTTAGAGGTGATTAAGCGTCTGCAAAGGCCCCTTGCAGCCCCAAGCGCGAACCGTTCTAACTATATTAGCCCAACGACAGCTAAGGCAGTGTTTGAAGACCTTAAAGGTAGGATTCCATTTATCTTAGATGCAGGCCCGTGTGCAAGGGGGATTGAATCTACCATCTTAGATTTAAGCACACTGCACCCTGTTGTGCTGCGCTATGGCAGTGGTGATTTGACGCGTGTCAATGAGGTGCTCAATGCTTACCAGCCGGGACTACAGGTTGAAGAAAAAGAGATATCTGTTCCCGCATACATGAAAACCATTCGTGCCCCTGGTATGTTACACAAACATTATGCCCCCAAAACCCCTGTTCGCTTAAATGCACGCGAACAATTGGCCCTTACAGAAGCTTACCTCGCGTTTGGCCCAACCCCTGCACACATTAAGGTGGCTTTAAATTTAAGTGAATCTGCCAATTTGGAAGAGGCGAGTGTAAACTTATATCATATGCTGCGTGAACTTGACCATGGCGGGTATAATTCTATTGCGATAGCACCCATCCCCAATACAGGTCTTGGTATGGCCATTAATGACAGACTAAAACGCGCAGCAGCTAGCTAAGCGCCAACTTATGTTAATTTTTTAAGAAAGATTTTATTTGTGAAACTTGATATCCATCATTTTGAAAGCTTGCCTTCAACGCAAGATTCTGCAATTGCTTACCTTGCTGACGGGGCCTGTGAAGGCTTAGTCATTATTGCTGACGAACAGACGGCTGGAAGAGGGCGCTATGATCGCACTTGGCAATCATTGAAGGGTAATTTGTTGACATCCATTGTGTTAGAGCCTTCTTCGCATGAACAAGCGCCGCCCTTAAAAGATTATGGGCAATTGGGAATTGTGATAGGTGTTGCCATACGCCAAGCTATTGTTGACTATGCCACTTCTTTACAGAAAGACGTGTCGTCCCTACAACTTAAATGGCCCAATGATGGTTTATATAATGGGGCCAAGTTATTTGGCTTGTTGATTGAAAATGTGGAAGGTTTTTTGGTTGTGGGCATTGGTCTTAATGTCAATGAATCACCTGATCTAGACTATGCAACAACTTGCCTTAAAAATATATTGAAAGAATCAGATGCGCTAGATCTTACGCCAGTTTTCCATAGTGTCTTAAAGTCAGTCTTTGCTTATTATCGTCGTTGGTTAAAGGGTGAATTTCAGCAGATTGCAGCTGAATTTGAAGCTGTGGCTTATCAGTTGGGAAGTGAAATTGAACGTCTTGACGCAGCGGCAAGCAAGACAATTAAAGGTGTCTTTGACGGGTTAGCGGCTGATGGCGCGATGCGCCTTCGTGTGGAAGGTAAAGAAGTGTTGGTGTATTCAGTGAATAACTAACAGGTGGTTTACCCTGTACTGCCATCCCTTTTATAATTTTCGTCATGCTTAGCTAATAGCTGCGTGGCGGTAAATTGGTGGTGTGCGGTGAATGTACCTATGGCAATGACACCTTTTTTTTCAGCAAATAATTCAGGTGCAATTCCTTTATAGGTGACATCAAGCGTGTTATTGTTGTCATCTTTTACCGAAAAGAAAAGGTAAACCCCGTCTCGCTTAATGGAACCAGGTACAACTAATCCGCCTGCACGAAAGCTTTTGTTTTTTTTAAGCAATTGGGCAAGGGGGGTGTTTAACGCTTGTGTTGGGGTTAAATAGTATAACATATTGTCTTGAAATGTTTGGGTAAACCAAAATGTTGCCCCGCCCACGCATAACAAAACCCCTAAGATAGTCATTATTCTATTGATATAAACTTGTTTCACCTTTTACACCACGCAACGTACGACACCAGAGAAATAAAAACAATAAGATAGCTTGTTATAATGTACATTTTTCATTGCTTTCCTTATGGTGTGCGCTTTGAATGAGGCTTTGCAAACGAAGAGCGGTTACATAAACCGTATAACAGACAAACGCAAATGTCATGAGCAATAACGGTAGAAAGAAGTGAACATCCATCGCAGCTTTCTTTTTAAGAATGTCAATGGTGGCTGGTTGATGTAGTGTATACCACCATTCAACAGAACCCTTAATAATGGGGATATTAATAAGCCCTATGATATTTAAATAAGCTGCAGGGATGAGTTGACGTAATGTGTGGGTTTGAGTGGTAATAATGTACCCTACATATAATAACAAAAGGATAAACATAGACGTTAACCTTGCATCCCACACCCAAAAGGTACCCCAAGTTGGCTTACCCCATAAGCTACCTGTGACAAGACTTAGAGTGCAAAATAATAACCCAACCGGTGCTAATGCTTTTGACATAAGAAAGGCTTGTGGAACACGTAAGATGAGACCTAATAGTGAAAAGACAGCCATTGTTGTGTATATGGTAAGTGCCCCCCAAGAAGTTGGGACATGCACAAACATAATGTTGGCAATTTGCCCTTGGGTTTCATCTGACAAGCGCAGCCAATAGAGTGCTGATAAAGCAATTAAAAAACTCAGACTGCATGCAATGCCACTTGGTTTTTGTAATGACCTTGCCTTAGCGAGCATAGACTGGGGTTTTAATTGTGAAAATAACCAATGCTGAATATGAGCGCCGATAGACATTGGTCTTTCCTTTAACGAGAACGTTGACTTAGCATTTTTTTAAAGTCATTTTTATAGCTTTGGTCAGTATCATAAAGACCTGTAAAATGGTGCGTCACAAGGACAGCATTTTGTAAATTCACTCCACGGCCCATCATACAATGGTGAACAGCTTCAATATGTACAGCAACACCTTTTGGTAACAGTGTGTCTTGAATACAGTTGGCAATTTCAGCAGTCATTTTTTCTTGAATTTGAAGGCGTCTTGCGAAGGCATCAACAACACGGGCA
>CAYZJC010000013.1:22492-39364 GCA_964478775.1 uncultured Verrucomicrobiales bacterium
CCAACGACTTTTTTATCTGGTATGTATGCGATACTGACAACCCCGTGAATGGGTGCCATATGATGTTCACAATGTGAATAAAATTGAATATCACGCAGCAGTACAGGTTCACTATACCCAGCCGTTTCTTCAAAGTGTTTTGATAAATACTGAGCAGGGTCTACATTATAGCCTTTAAAGTATTCCTTATAGGCACGCACAACACGTGATGGTGTGTCTTTGAGACCTTCTCTTGTTGGTGATTCCCCCACCCAATTGAGTAAATATAAAACAGCATCCTCTGGGGTATGTATAACTGCAGGTATTTCTTTTGTCATTGTAAGCTCATCATTGCGTAAGGGCTATCTAAAGAAGATTTGGGTATGTTGACCTTAAAGTGAACCTGGTCTTTTGTTTCTAAGATGTAATGTCCAGAAACAAAACCTGAAGGTGTGGAAAGCCTAAAAGAACTTGTGTATTCATAAACCTGATTGGGGTTTAAATAGGGGCGTTCACCAACAACCCCTTCACCTTCAACACAATAGGCATAGCCATTTCCTTCTATCACGTTCCAACAACGACTGAGTAATTGACAAGGTGTATCACTTAAGTTTTCAATTCTAATTTGGTAAAACCAAACAAAAACATTGTCTTCTACGTTCGACTGTCTTGGCATAAAGATAGAAGCTAGCTTTACAATGATGTGATCTGTTTTCTGCTCAAACACATACACATCTTCATTTAAAGATTCACAAGTAGCATTCAACAATTGCATAGTTTCAACCTTTGTTTTCACTGTTGTTGGGAACATGTTGACTGTTAGTTTTTATACACAAATAAACTGCTGAATTCATTCGTGTATAACTATAGGTTAGTCGTCAGAATCATCTCCACTAACAGCGATATCATCTAAATCATCATCTAGATCATCTGCATCATCTATGACATCGTCTCCTATACCCTCAACATCTGCAACCAAATCTAAATCTGTATTGACATCATCTAGCAATAAGTCTTTAGATAAGTCTAATGCTGCAGCACGTCCTCTTCTTCCTTTTGGTGTAGCTTGAATTTCATAAACAGTACCGCACTTTGGGCAAGCCGCTGAAGATTTTTGCAAGTCGTAAAAACGTGCCCCACAGTTTAAGCATGAACGTTTTGCGCCCCATTCCAATTTCATCTGATTCACCTTTTCCTTTTTATCTTAATTTATCTTAATTTATCTTAATTGTAACATCATAAACTATGCGTCTAAATTTACAACATTTAATGCGTTTTGCTGAATGAAATCTCTTCTGGGTTCGACCATATCGCCCATTAATGTTGAAAAGACTTCTTCTGCTTCCTCCGCATGGGTTAGTTTTACTTGTAGCAGGGTGCGTGATTGTGGGTCTAAGGTTGTGTCCCATAATTGCTCTGCATTCATTTCACCCAAACCTTTGTAACGGTTAATCGCAATCCCGCGACGACCAATTTCAAGTAAGTATTGCGTTAAGGCTGTTGGTCCATAAATATTGTGGACACGTTGTTCGCCTCTAACACTTAACTCTAATGTGCCTTTTGCGTCAAAGGCATCTTCAATTTGTGGTCTTAAAGCGGCAAGTGTTCTTGCTGCTGGTACAGTTAACATAGAAGGGTCAACTGTCCACATTTCACTGACACCAAAGTGTGTGCGTTTAATGATTAATTGACTATTTACACGTTCAACAGACCACTTAGCTGTTGTTGTTTCTTGTTTGTCTAAATGGTTTAGGAGTTTGGCGTCGTTTGTTGTTGAATAGTCATTGAAATAATTGTGGATGAACATTCCTTCTAAAATGCCATTGTGCCCAATTCTTGAAGAAAGTGATGCAAGATTACGTTGTATTTTAAGCGTCGTGTCAATAAATTTTCTAAGGTCAGCACCTACCAGAACTTCACCATTATGCTGCACAAAGCGTGCATCTGTTACACCTGAATCAAGCAGGTACTTGTCCATCGCCGCATCGTCTTTCAAATAGACTTCCGATTGACCGCGTTTAACACGGTACAAAGGTGGTTGCGCAATATACAAATAACCCTTTTCAATCAATGGCTTCATATGCCTAAAGAAGAAAGTCAAAAGCAATGTTCTAATGTGGCTTCCATCGACGTCCGCGTCAGTCATGATGACAATTTTGTGATAGCGAATCTTTTCTTCATTAAAGTCGTCTTTGCCAATGCCTGTTCCAAGGGCTGTAATCAGTGTGCCAATTTCAGCAGAGGCTAACATTTTGTCAAAGCGTGCACGTTCAACGTTTAAAATTTTACCTTTAATTGGTAAGATGGCTTGGAACTTACTGTCACGTGCCCCTTTAGCAGAACCGCCCGCAGAATCCCCCTCAACGATGAAGAGTTCACATAATGATGGGTCGCGTTCACGGCAGTCAGCAAGTTTACCTGGTAAGGATGCAACATCCAGTGCCCCTTTGCGGCGGGTTAATTCTCTTGCCTTACGGGCAGCCTCACGTGCAGAAGCAGCTTCATAAATTTTTGAAACAATAGACTTTGCTGCCACCGGGTTTTCTTCAAGCCACATTTGTAAAGCTTCACTTACAACAGCATCTACGACGGGTCTCACTTCAGACGAAACCAATTTTTCTTTTGTTTGTGATGAAAATTTTGGGTCAGGAACTTTTACAGATAATACACACACCAAACCTTCACGCACATCATCGCCAGTCATGTTCGGCTTAAAGTCTTTTTTACCATTTTTAGGGGCGTTATCTGTTAAATATTGAGTAAGCGAACGTGTTAGTGCAGCACGAAAACCAGCAAGATGAGTGCCCCCATCTTTTTGGGGAATGTTGTTCGTAAAACAAAGCATTGTTTCATGATAACTATCTGTCCATTCCATAGATAGCTCAACCGTAATGCCCTCGACTTGAGATTTTGCTGAGATCAAAGTGGGGTGCAGGGCTGTTTTTCCTTTTTGCAAAAAATGCACGAAGGCATCTAACCCGCCTGCATAATTTAATACGGTTTCATAAGGTGAATCAAGACGTTCATCGCGAAGTTCAATATGGACACCTGAATTTAAAAAGGCAAGTTCGCGAAGCCTGTGTTCAATAGTTGGGCGATCAAATGTAATAAAACTAAAAGTTTCATCTGATGGCATAAAGCGAACTGTTGTTCCCTTCTTGCCATTTGCATCCCCAGCCACACTTAAGGGCGCATCAGGCACACCATGTTGAAAGCGCATCGTGTGCATTTTGTCATCACGGTAGATTTCTAAAACAAGCCACTTTGAAAGTGCGTTTACAACGGAAACACCTACACCATGCAGACCACCAGAAACTTTATATGAATTTTGGTCAAACTTGCCCCCCGCATGTAACTGAGTCATAATGACTTCAGCGGCGGATACACCCATTTCTTCATGGATGCCAGTGGGGATACCACGGCCATTATCACTGACGGAAACAGCGCCATCAGCTTCTATGGTGACAATAATTTTATCGCAATGGCCAGCTAAAGCTTCGTCAATCGCATTGTCGACAACTTCATAAACCAAGTGATGTAAACCTGTTCCATCATCTGTGTCACCAATGTACATTCCTGGTCTTTTACGAACAGCATCTAAGCCTTTTAAAACTTTAATGGAATCGGCATTATAATTTGCTGCTGCAGTTTGCGTCATAGGTTTGTATCTCCAATGTTTGCTTCTTGGGCGTTATGATGAGTCGCTGATGTTATATTAAAAAATTGTGCACGTTCTTCCAATGCTGAAAACAAACTACGGTCTGTACCTGTCATAAAGACTTGTAATTGGTTTTCACCACGCAAGTCTTGTTGCATCTTTAGAATCTGTTCAAACAATACCACACGGTGAGAAAAATCGAAATGGGAAACACACTCATCTAGTAAAATAACGACAAGTTTTTTATCCCATTGCAATCTGCTGTGTAAAAATGATAGCACTAAACCCATAAGTAATATTTTTTGTTCACCCGTGGAACAGTCTTCCCCTTTGCCCTTATGGGGGTGAATGACGCCAAAATCGCTTCTGTGCACCCCAACATGGGTCATGCGGGCTTCAGCATCCATTCTTCTGCAAGACCTCCATTGTTCAATATACCATGTCTGCCATTCTTCTTTAGTCTTGCTTTCTATGGTGGATTCTTCCTGGCCTTTGTAGACGCATGTAAATTTAGGAAAGAGGTCGTGTAGTTGTAAAGCTGCTTTTGAAAGTGTTTGTAAGACTTGGTAACGTTCAAATAAAATTTCCACTGCAACAGTGGCCATTTTGTTTTCAATTGCACTAAGCCACCTGTCATCATAGCCCTGCTTTAAAATTGACAAACGTTCTTTCATGGCATTTTCATAAACAACCAAATGCGTTGCATGCAGGGGATGAAATGCATAAACCATTCTGTCTAAAAACTTGCGTCTGACTTTGCTTGCGTCTGTAAAGAGGCGATCATGCTCTGGTGTTAACCAAAAAACTGCTAACCATTCACTAAAAGCAGTGACGCTTTTAACGGGTTCGCCTTGTGCTTTGTTGATTCGTTTATCATTTAATAGCTGACTTGAAAGCCTTAAGTTAGATGCTGGAACAGTTTTATTGCCTGTGTCAGTGCCATTTTGCATTTCACTTAAGACAATAGACATTGACCATGGTTCACGGCCATGGTCAACTTTTCTCTGTTCTGCACAGGCATTATGGATGTGATACTGCGTCAGGTCAGACAATGCGGCACCACGCAGACCTCTGCCTGCTGAAAAGTACGACAGTGCTTCCAGAATGTTTGTTTTGCCTGCACCATTGGGGCCATAAAAAACCACAGGTTCACCAGTAAAATTAAAGGATGAAAGGCTATGGTTTCTAAAATGGCTTAAGGTGAGTTGAGAAATCAACATAACCAATGACTGCTGTTATTCAGAATGTTCAATTTCAATTGGCATTAAAATAAATTGCATATCATTTTTATTGACAGGCTTAATTAAAATTGAAGAATCCTGATCTTGTAACAACAATTCAATCTCATCTGTTTCAATCATCTTTGTAACGTCTTTAATATATTCCACATTACAATAAACATCAACAGGGGTAGTGCTAGAAAATTCTATATCTAAGTCTTCTGTTGCTGACCCAAATTCTTTACTTAAGGTTGAAAGTGTCGCTTGCGTTTGAGTGACATGAATATGCACTGCCTTAATTTTGTCTGTTGACACAACAGAACCAACGCGTTCAACGGCTTCTAAAAATTCTACCCGCCTTACAATCATCTTTTTATCATCTGGAACGATTAAAGCTTCGTCATATTCAGGGAAAACACCATCTACCAAACGTGAAGTTAAACGTGCAGAAAATTGTTCAGATGAAGTTTTGCATTCAATGCGAACACTAGAAAAGGACAAGTCAACAACGTCATTTGAGTCCGTGATCAGTTCCAAAATTTCCTCGCAGGTCTTGACAGCAACGAGAGCAGGTGGAAAATTCTGTGCGCCAGCCGGTGCAGAGCACTGTACACAAGACAAACGACGCATATCTGAAGCAACAGCGCGCAGCATCATGGTGCCACTGGCCACATCATTGTAGCTATGCAAATAGACCCCAGATAAATTGATTCTATTTTCTTCTGCACTAACAAATTGATGTGTTCGCTTCAGCATGCTTTTTAAATTGCCTGCAGGAATTGTAAACGAATGGGATAATTGTGTGCTGGAAATTTCAGGAAAGTCTTCAGGGGGAAGGCTTCCGACTTCAAACCGTGATCTGTTACAAGTAATGATAAGACGTGACATATCGTCGCTCAATTTAAGGTCAACCACACTTTTTGAAGGCAAGTTTTTAATGATATCTCTTAACAAAGTGGCGGGCACACAGGCGCTTCCTTGTTGCATCACTTGCGCAGGCATAGATGTAATCAATTCCATATCCATATCTGTTGCTGTTATAGACAAAATATTATCATCTGTTCTGAGTAATACATGAGTTAAAATAGGCAATACTGACTTTTTATCAACAACTTTGCTACAAAGTGTAAGGGTTTTCATAAGCGCAAATTGTTCAACTGAAATATGCATAGACTCAACTTTCTTGTAAGAAGATGAACGATTCAAGGTGTCATCCTCACCCCTTTACCGCACATCATCATTAATTTATTTGTATATCTTCATTCTTACCATAAAGGCAGGAGTAACACCAAAGATATTTTGAAGAAAACACTTAATTTTAATGACTCTTTAAGGGGATTGCCGTTAGAATAAACTGTTTGTTTAAATTGGTGAAAGTGTGGGGAGATATCTATTTTGTCAGTAGAAAAAGAATTTCGTAAATGCATTGGTATCATGCTATTGAATAGAGATAAAAAAATTTGGGTAGGGGAAAGACTGGACCACCCGGGCTCATTTCAAATGCCTCAAGGCGGAATAGAGGAGGGGGAAGCCCCCCTTAATACTCTCTTTCGTGAAGTGGAGGAAGAAACTGGAATCGTTCCAGCGCAATTTTGTGTTCTTAAAGAAAGTGACCACTGGCACACCTTAGTATGGCCACCTGAAGTGCAGGCAAATGCGTGGAATGGTAAGTTTCAAGGTCAAACACAAAAGTGGTTTTTGTGCCAATTAAATTCTGAACAGGACCCGACCAATCTACAAGTTGATATTCCCGAATTTTCTTCACACAAATGGGTAGACATCAATGATGTCACCTCCCTAGTTGTGCCCTTTAAGCGCGATGTGTATGAAGCCGTAGTAGATGAATTTTCTTGGTATTTCTTTTAAATAGACTATGTCGGAATCTTTAAAAAATTTTGAGAGTGAAAAAAAACTTGCAATGGATATGTTAGATTTAATATACTAAGGATACGGAGCATAAAATAATAAGTTAAGAATGTTTGTAGAAAGTTAATATCATGGAAGATATATTTTTGAATGGCAATAATTTTGAAAGTTTTCAATATAACTGTGATGTTTTAAGAAGAGTCAAGCTGTTTTTTGATTTATTAGTTGAAGACAATAGTCAAAATTTTGATGATGCTTCTACACAGTATATTGGTCAGATTGAATCTCATTTACAAGAGTTGATTACCTGTATCCATAAATGTAAGCCTTGTGCTTAAAATGATGAACCCTATATTCCTGTTTAATAAATAATTTTTATAATTAAAAAATATTTAAATTAATTTATAGTATTAATTTATTTAAATATTAAGACATATGAAGCAAGGTTTTTATATTGATTAAATCAGTAACAGGCACGTGAATTTTCACTCAGCACTCACCTTAATTAAAATATTTTATTTCTACCTTTTGTCTTTACATAAATCCGGCTTATATTAAATTTATTTTTGTGATTGAAATGAAGAAGATATCGTAATGGTATCAATTTTCTACAGGCTTTTTCAATACCTATAAAATAGTAAAAAATTTATTAAATTTTATACACAATTCATTTTAAAGTCGCTATGATAAAAATAAGACTTATTTGATAGGGACAAATTTGTGTTTAAATCCACCAGGCCATCTTCTAAAACCTACGACAGGCAAGCTGCTTTGCGTTTAGAACCATCTTTAGGTGTAAATCCAAAACCATTGGCCAATCGACAGCGTGAACGTCCCTATGCGACGTATCAATCACACAAACGGTTTGTGCCAACTTTGCCTTTGCAACAATCTAATCCATTGTATAATAGGTCTGCGTCACATGATCCACAGCATCATAGACAAGTCTCCGCAAAACCTGCCGTAAACAGACCTTATAGTCATAGTGCAGCAGGTTCCAGACATATTTACGCACCAGATACACAGTGGGCACCAGCACAAAATAGGACTGTGGCTAAGTCACAGTATGTACCAGTAGTTCAGTCTCTCGAGCCTACTTACCAAGTCTATTATGCGCCGCACCTTCATGGTCGGGTTACATTTTGGGGATGGCTTTGGAAAAATATTAAAGAAAAAAGCGCAAGTAAGGAGAACACTGTTACCATGAGTAAATTTTCAATTGGCATCATTGTTCTGGGAATGATCTTAGCAAGTATTTTGCTGATGTTTATGGGCTTTATTATGGGCGCACAAATGTCACAAACAACACTGCAGTCATCTTCTTATAATTATGCGGCTGACCCGTATATGGCTAATGGCGCATCTATTGCCCCCTCTTTAGAAATGCAAAGCTACGATCCATATGCGACGACTCAGTTTGTAACGCCGCAACCAGTTAGTCAAGCACCTGTCCCTCAACATGTTGCACCCGCAGCGGTTCCAGCACAACCATTTGTTGCACAGCAGCCACAATTCCAATCCCCCCAGCCAGCACAAACACAACAACATCCCCAGCAACCTGTGGTTGCTAGCGTTCCCCAGCACTCTGCCCATGTTGTTCAACAAGTGCCTCATGCATCCGCGTTTCAGCCTTATATTCCAACACAGTTAAACCCTGCTCAACATGTTGCACCTCATGCCGTTCAGCCTGCAGCAGCTAATGGGTATGTGCAACATCCTGCTTATGCAAATGCAGGAGGAGTAGTGCTTCAGCGATCAGGGCCTGCTCAAGGTGCTTATCCACAATAATCATTAATTATCGATGAAAGACAAAGTTTTTTGTAGTGAGTTAAGCGTACGCTCTGTCGCCACAGGGATGGCTGATAAAATGTCAGTCATTTCAGCAAGGTCTCCACTGCAATGTAATACAGCATCACACCCTGCAGTTTAGGAATCTATAGCCCTTTGTGCCATGGAGCCTTTTAAGGCTTTCATGGTTAAGCAATCTGTAATCAGCAACCCTTTAAACCCAATATAGTCACGAATAAATTCTTGAATGATTTTAGCTGACTGTGTCGCACAATGGTTATCATCAATAACATCGTACAAGACATGTGCTGTCATTCCAAGGGGGTGGGGAATGTTTTTTAAAGTTAAAGCTTCGCAGACATCTTTAAAAATTTTAAAATCATTTTGCATTAAATAGTGCTGGCTATAGCCGGTGTGTGGTAATACCTCATGGGAATCAGAAGGGGCAAGGCCATGACCTGGTATATGTTTCATTACAGGAATGATACCATTTTGATAATGCGCATCAATCACTGCTTCAGACATTTTTGAAATAACGTTTGTTTGCGTCGGCATGGTATGATAATGCCCATACTTTGAAAACCCTTTTGTTTTGCAAAAGGCCCTGTCACCAATGACTGTATGGGTAAGTGAGCAAGGGCTATCCATCACAGGGGCGCAGTTCACAGTGATGCCAAGTTCAGCTAATAGCTTTGCACAATTGGCATAATAGCCAGCAACGTGAGTGATTGCTGTATCGTAGTCATCATCGTCATTCGCAAATGACTGAACAGATTTAGACATGGCTGGGTTGATGTCTTGCGGTAAACGCCTGACTCTTCCCCCTTCTTCATCTATCAAAATAGGAAAGTGTTCACACCCCATTACTTCTTTTAATTGTTGAATGAGTTTTTTTATTTGTTCAACTGTTTTTAAGTTTCTTTTAAAAAATATAAAACCTAAGGGTTTATATTGTGTGAAAAGTTCTATTTCTTGGGGGGTGAGCTCATATGCTTGTAAACCTAAAATGGCTGGTTTTAGGGAAGGGAAGGTGGTTACAGTCATTGTGAAATCTCTTAACAATTATATAATTCTTGTAAGTGTAATAGGCTTGAAACATAAAAATAATCCTCTTGTGTTTCTATGTGCGCTACCATGAGGGGGGTTATCTTTGCAGCTTTTGCTGCGTGATAGTCTGTAGTGGCATCGCCAACATACCAAATGTTTTCGCTCGCTGGTAAGTTGAGTTTTTCCAAAGCATAGAAAATCATATCGGGGGCCGGCTTGTCATGTTCAACTACACCAGAGCCAATAATTTCATGAAAGTAATGGTCAATTTTTAAATGCTGAACTTCTTTTTGGAGCACAACCTTGTCTTTATTGCTTACTAAAACTAAAGGGACATGTTTTTCTTTAAAGAAATTTAATACACCTAGCACGTGGGGGGAAATCTCCAATTCTTTTAGGTGATGTTCATCCACGTAGTCATAAAAAACTTGGTGAGCTTCACTAGCACGGTCTTCAAATAGTGTTTGAAAAGTTTCACGGCTTGACCTTATGCACCTTGTTTTGACCTCATCAAATGTCCAAGCTTCACAACCCATCCTTGCTAACACGTGATTCATAGCATTATGAATCAGCTGCCAAGTGTCAACTAACGTGTTGTCCCAATCAAACAAAATAGCTTTTGGTTGAGGTAATGCGATTGGCGATCTATAGTTTCTTGAAGATAAGGCTTGCATTTGTACCACCAAACCCAAATGAGTTAGACATAGCATAAGACACTGTGCGTTCTTGTGCAACTTTAGCAACAAAGTTTAAATCACAACCCTCTGACGGATTTTCAAGATTTAATGTCGGTGGCAAAATGCTATCACGCATGGCAAGTAATGAAAAGATGGCTTCAACACTACCAGCAGCCCCTAACAAGTGACCAATTGCTGACTTTGTTGATGACATCGCAAGCTTATAGGCATGCTCACCAAACAAACGTTTTACAGCTTTAACTTCAATCGCATCACCTAGTGGGGTGGATGTGCCATGTGCATTGATGTAACCAATTTGCTCTGCTGAAAGCCCAGAGTTCTTAAGGGCTGCCCTCATTGCGCGAAATGCACCTGCACCATCTTCCGCTGGCGCTGTGACGTGGTGAGCATCCCCAGACATTCCATAGCCAACAACTTCACCATAAATTTTAGCACCACGCTTTTTTGCGTGTTCATATTCTTCTAAGACCACAATGCCTGCACCTTCACCCATGACGAAACCATCGCGGCCTTCGTCCCATGGACGTGAAGCAATCGTTGGTGTTTCATTATATGAAGTGGATAATGCCCTAGCAGAGGCGAAACCCGCAACAGCAACACGGCAAATAGCAGCTTCGGCGCCGCCAGCAACCATAACATCCGCATCCCCAAACATAATCATTCTCGCAGCATCCCCAATGGCATGACACCCTGTTGCGCAAGCTGTGACGGGTGCATGGTTAGGGCCTTTAAAGCCATACCTAATTGAAACATGGCCGGAAGCCAAGTTGATAAGTGATGCAGGAATAAAAAATGGGCTCACACGCCTTGGGCCTTGTGTGTGCAAAATAACGGCAGTTTCAGAAATTTGTGGTAACCCACCAATTCCAGAACCAATCATCACACCAGTTCTCTCTTGACTTTCTTCGTCTTGAGGCATCCAGTCCGCATCTTCTACAGCTTCTTTTGCAGCAGCAATAGCATAAGCAATGAAACGGTCCATCTTGCGTTGATCACGGGGATTTACAGCCCCATCTAACCACAAGGAATGATGTGCAATCGCTTCTGCTTCTGTTGAAGCTAAGGGAACCATGCCGCCTATTTTAGCAGATAAATCTGAAACATCGAATGCCTTGATGGTATCAATCCCAGAATGCCCTGCTTTTAATCTTTGCCATGTATGTTCTACCCCACTACCTAATGGGTTTACAGTACCCATACCTGTAACAACGACGCGACGCATGATTCTTTCCTTATTTTCTTTTTTCTTGTTTTAATTACCGTGCATTTGAAATTAGGCAGCTTTCATAGCTGTAATATAATTGATTGCAGAACCTACTGTAGTAATTTGCATTTGATCTTTTTCCGGAATTTCAATCTCAAATTCTGATTCAAAATTCATAACCATTTCAACCAAATCAAGGCTGTCTGTTCCTAAATCATCAGCAAAACTTGCTGTTTCAGTCACTTTTGCTTCATCGACTTTTAAGTGTTCTACGATCATTTGTTTTACACGAGCAGCAATATCTGACATTGGCTTTCCTTTCTTTATTAAATATAAACATGAACCGATATTAATGTATACGGCCCACTTAAAAATTACAACTCAAGGTTATATCAATTCATCAACCACGTCTATCTTTTTTTTTACGTTTATAAGCGTAATTTAACAAGATATTAAGACATCTTCTCTCAGCATTGGTCAGTTGCGATGATAAATAGTGAAAACGTCATGTCACTTGTGGTGAGAAATTAAGGGGGGGCTGCTTGTATTTTCTTTGACAGACTTGTGATATCTGTTTGACATTTAAGTATAAGATGGCATATTATTATTACACTTTTTAGCACACTTCGCTTGTTAGCTTGTTAATATATCCAAAACTGAGGATGTGTGTATTTCACAAAATAGATTGCAACAAAGATTATGCCTGTCGACGCCAAGCACATACCTGTATTACTTCAAGAAATGCTTGATGCACTTGCGCCTGTTGAAGGTGGTGTGTACCTTGATGGCACTTTTGGCGGGGGTGGTTATACGCGTGCAATATTGCAAACTTGTAAGACGTGCATTGTGCATGCACTTGACCGTGACCCTGAAGCGTTGGCAAGAAGCCAAGCTTTAAAGGTAGAGTTTCCCGATCGATTCTTTTTTCACCAAGGGGCATTTTCTGATATTTCATCCCTTTTCCAAGATGTTAAGTTTGATGGTATTGTATTTGACTTTGGGGTGTCGTCATTTCAGCTAGATACAGCAGAACGCGGTTTTTCATTTCGCCTTGATGGACCGTTAGATATGCGCATGGACCCTACCTCTGGTATAGATGCCGCAACAGTTGTGAATACCTTTAGCGAAAAAGATTTAGCTGATATTATTTATGTTTATGGGGAAGAGGTGAGGTCTCGGCAAGTTGCAAAAGCTATCGTTAATGCGAGACGATCTCAAAAATTTGAAACAACCTTTCAGCTGGCACAATGTGTAAGGCCTGTTGCGATGAAAAAAAGTGAAATTGACAGTGCGACTTTGACATTTCAGGGGTTGCGTATTTTCGTAAATAATGAGTTAATAGAAATAGATACCGCATTAAAATCCTCCTCATGCATATTAAAAGAACAAGGCACCATTGTGACAGTAACGTTTCATTCATTAGAAGATCGGTTATGTAAACAGTTTTTTAAACAAAAAACCTGCCAGGATGGCATTATTTATTCATTTAAGACCAAAGGGAACAAACCTGTTGCGCCTTCTTACAAAGAACTAAAGGCTAATTCACGTTCCAGGTCAGCAAAATTACGTGCTGCCCTTTTATGCTTGCAAAAAGAAAAGCTCTTTAAATCAGCGCAACATGAAGGAGAGGGCTTATGTTAAAACGCCCTATCTTAACAAGCATTGTGCTTGGCATCGTGATTGTAACCTCTATGTACCGTGTCAAGTACGAGGTGGGCTCCCTTGAAGTTTCTATGAAACGCCTTACCAAAGAAATTACACAAAACAAAGAAGCTATTCATGTCTTAAAGGCAGAATGGAGCCATTTAAACGACCCTAAAAGGCTACAAAAGTTGTGTACTAAATACTTACCCGATTTAAAGCCTGTTCATAGCAAACAACTTATTTCATTGCAAGATATGTTACAGTCAGGTGGTCAATCTACCACAGATAAAAGCCTTGATACGTATATGACGACGCTTTTGGAAAAAGAATTAAATGAAGGTGGAGGTCAAGCATGAGACGTTTGATACCCCCTCTTTCTAAGCTCACAAGGCATTTAAATTTTATAAATAACACCATGCAAGAAGCCAAAGCGATTGAAATGGCTAAACAACGCGTGCGGGTTACAACATTGCTGATGCTTGTTATTTTTGTTGTCATTGCAGGAAGGCTAGCCGATGTTATGCTATGGCAGTCTTCAAAAAAAATTGGCCCAACAGAAATTGCATTATTAGAAGGTCAGTCTATGCCACGTGCTGATATCTATGACAGAAATGGCAATGTTTTGGCAACGCATTTAATTACAGCGTCTGTGTATGCTGAACCTAAAACCGTTATTAATGCGAAAGATGCAGCACAAAAACTTGCAAGCCTTTTTCCCGAAGTTGGCTTTAAAACCTTAAAAGCAAGATTGTCATCTGAAAAAGGTTTTATTTGGCTTGCGCGTCATATTTCCCCAAAGATGCAAAAAGCAGTTAATGAGTTAGGATTGCCAGGGGTTTATTTAAGAAAAGATTACAAGCGTGTTTACCCTTATGGCAGTTTATTGTCTCATGTGTTGGGGTATTGCGGGCTTGAAAACACAGGACTTGCTGGTGTGGAAAAATTTTTCGACACCTCACTTGCTGAGGGTAAAAACCCTTTACGCTTATCTTTAGATGTACGCATTCAACATATTGTAAAAGATGTTTTGGTAAATGCGATTAGTGAATTTAAAGCACAAGGTGCCAATGCAATGGTGATGGACCTTAAAACAGGTCAAATTTTGGCCATGGTATCTGCGCCAGATTTTAACCCACACCAGGTTGGTCTTGCAAATCAACAAGCGTTATTTAATAGAAATACGTTAGGTGTTTATGAGCCTGGTTCCACTTGGAAAATTTTAAACACGGCGATTGCCATTGAAACAGGAACGGCAACCCCTAGAAGCGCGTATGATGCCAGTGCCCCAATTAAAATTGGCCGTTTTAAAATTACTGACTTTAGAGGTAAAAATAGAGTGCTCAATTTGACTGAGGCCTTTGTCTATTCATCTAACATTGCAGCTATTAAAGTAGCCCAGCAGTTTGGCATCCAAAACCAAAAGGCCTACTTCAAAAAATTTGGAGTGTTAGAGCCTATTCGACTAGAGCTTCCCGAAATTGGTAGCCCCTTAACCCCAAGAGAGTGGCGTGAACCCACATTAATGACAGCATCGTACGGATATGGTATTTCAGTGACCCCCTTACAAATCTTAACTGTTGTGGCGTCTATTATTAATGATGGCATAAAGGTTAAACCAACGTTGCTTAATGAAAATGATGACACAAATAAACCAGATGCGTTAGGATCTCAACCTCCTCAACGTATTGTTGGCGAGAAAACATCGCGTATTGTAAGGGAAATGATGCGTATGACGTCACTGTATGGGGGAAGTCGCAAAGCAGATAGTGATGGTTATGAAGTATTTGCAAAAACGGGAACTGCATACCAAAGTCGTGGAAAAAGTGGCTATAATGGTAAGGAAAGAACAACAACTTGCGTGGGTGCCTTTCCCTTTCATGACCCGCAAGTGGCAGTCATTGTGATGTTAGATGCTCCTCAAGCCACGAAGGAAACATATAACTATGCGACTGCGGGTTGGAATGCTGCACCTACGCTTGGTAAGCTGATCAATCGTATTGCACCTATGCTAGGGATATCACCTCACCATGAAGAGAGTGAAATGAAATATGTTCATTGGTATGAAGGCACTGACAGTCAACCAAAAGTTGTGCAAACAACTCATGTGCGCGAATAACTGAGATTTGTAAGCTACGGTTGGGAGATGACGGTAGATATAACCATGTTCATTGCTGTAGGTTGATTGTCTGATTGGTTCAGCCCTTGACGTGTATAGATAAGGGTTTTTTCATCAAGCACTGACATAATGGATAAGCTACTGTTGCTATTACTTATGTAGGGATACAAAACACGTTGTGGAGCGAGAGTACACTTGCTATCTCCTGCAGGAATTCCTGCAATCGTAGAAAGACGATTAAGAGTTGTGGGTACTTGCTGTGATTTACCAGAAGGGTCTAATGCAATTTTCCTAATGGCGTTATTTCCGGCGTCCATTACAAACAAATTCAATTCATCAGTGCTTAATTTAATATCTGTTATATTGGAAAAGACTTGATTCATATCTTTAAAATTTTGACAATCACCTGAATAGCCGGCTTGCCCCTGTTGTGTTTTAATGACGGAAATATTTTTTGTCTTTGAATCATATTGGAAAATCCCTAGCCAGTTATCTGAAAAATAGACTACGCCTGCTGAGGTCACATCTAATCCTCGAATTAAAGTGTTGTGTTGATAGGTTCCATGAGGTGTAATCAGATTTTTACTGTCAGCATAATAGATTTGGTCATTTTTCACAGCAAATGGCATATAGGGATTGCTTGATGGTGTATCTTTTGATTTGATCCAGCCAGTTAAGGGGTATTCACCTGTGGCAGTAAGCACTGCAGTTGGAATGATATTAAGGTCATAGGTATGTATTTTTTGATCTTGGTAGGCGTACAAGAAATTTTTGTCAACATATAGTTTGAAAAACTGGTTGTTACTCATTGGTTGACCGTTAGAGCCTGGCAAATGCGGGAGTGAATTAAAAGTACCATTTGAAAGTAAGACTTTAATCTGTCGGCTTTTCGTGCGATCACTACTGCGGCTAGTCGTATCCGATACAAAAATCATTTTTTGGGCCCCCCAAACGGCAAGGCCTGCAATATTGGCAAAATCGTAATCCTTTGTCTTACCATTTCCTGCATACCATGGTGTTTTTGCAATATTGGAGGTGATGTGGGTTGTTGTATAATTACACATTCCCGTGACTTGGCAGGTAGCCATACTAGGTGTCACACAAAATGAAAATGGGTTTAGCATACATGGTAAGTCTTGGCACTGCAGATAATTAAAGGCACATATTTGTGAAGCGCTACAGGGGGTTGAAATGCCGCATTTTAAACTGTTTAATGGTGTACATTGCGCTGTTGCATTACATACAGCTTGAGTAGCAATGGAACACGGTTGTGCATTAATTGCGCATATTTGATTGTTGGCACAAGCTGAGCCAAATTGTGAATTACCTGCGTCATTCCCACATGAAATTTCTGTTGGAACTAAGCATTTTGATAGGTTGATTGCGCAATTTTGATCTGTACAAGGGGTATAAGGTGATGCAGCATCTGTGGGTTGATTAAAGCAGGTTTTACCTATCTCACAAGCAGAACCACCTTGACCACATGCCAATATGGCCGGGGTTATTGCGGCGCTAATTGTGGCTTGGGGTATGACAGCATTGACTGTGTCAGCTGTAATTTGCGTGGCTTGTTCGGGTATGTTTGTTGATGCAGCAGGTGATGTGGCTTGGGGTATGACAGCATTGACTGTGTCAGCTGGATTTTGAGTGGG
>CAYZJC010000014.1:0-30790 GCA_964478775.1 uncultured Verrucomicrobiales bacterium
CTTTTTTAACTTCTTCTGGCTTTACGTCAGCAGCAGGTGCAGCAGCTTCAGCTGGTTTTGCTTCTTCTTTTTTTGCTTCTTCTGGCTTTACTTCAGCAGCAGGTGCAGCAGCTTCAGCTGGCTTTGCTTCTTCCATTTTTGCTTCTTCTGGCTTTACTTCAGCAGCTTTTTTAGCTTTCTTAGCCTTCTTAGCTTTTTTCGCTTTCTTCTTTTTTTCTTTTTTAACTTCTTCTGGCATTACTTCAGCAGCCGGTGCAGCAGCATTTTCTTCAGCCATCACTTCTACTTTGTGATCTTCTTTTTTTGGTGCCTTTGAAGCTGCCGCAAGTGCTGCATCATCCATAGGTACCCATACGCCAGACATGCTGTTCAAAGAAGCGGTCATTTTGTTGCCAGGTACATGTTTAGAAGATTTTGCTTTTTGCTTTTTTGCAGGGGCTTTCACTTCAGCTGCTGGTGCTGCTTCTGCCTTTGGCGCTTCTGCTGCAGGGGCTTCTGCCTTTGGTGCCGCATCAGGCAATGCAACAGCTGCAGGTGCTTCAGGTTGAGCAACTTCAGCTTTTGGAGCTTCTGCTGCGAAAGAGATGGCAGTGCCCAAAACGAGCGCTAGTGTTGTGTTGAGTACGATTTTCATCAAGAAAACTCCTTAAGGTGACAATATAAATAATCTTACAGATGACACTATGGTCCATCTGTTTGCTAGTTGTATTTTAAGCATAAATCCGTTAATAATGCCTTAAAATTTTAGCAAAACCTTAGTGTTCTCTTGCTGTTTCTCAATATTGTGAGGCTTCCATGCAACAGTTGTAATTTTTTTCTATAATTTAGCAAAAGAATTGAAATTGGATAGCCTTTGGCAATCCATTCGATTGAATTTAAACTTATAATACACTTGGGGAAATAGAAATTTGTTAATAATAATAACAAAAAATAAAATGGCGCGCCCAAGAAGAGTCGAACTCCTAACCTTCAGATCCGTAGTCTGACGCTCTATCCAATTGAGCTATGGGCGCCTTGAGACATTTATAGCCTTTCGCTAACAAAAATGCAAGAACTATTTTGTCGTACATACGTAAAATTTGGTAATAACCGCTTTCAATTCATGAAAAAATCTGCACTTGCACAGAATCAAAAATTCAGTTGCTTAAAAGCTGGTGGATTTGCTAAGGTAAAATACCTAAATCAATCATATCTTTTGGGGGATAGTTTAGTGGTAGAACTCCCGGCTCTGGACCGGGCAGCTCTGGTTCGATTCCAGGTCCCCCAGCCATCTTAAGCGACAACCCGTCATATATTTTATATTGCATGACCAATAAAAATCAGACAGCAAATTGCACACTAAATATTAGCAAAAGGAATTGCTTATGAATATTTTTTTGTTATTTCTTGTATTCATCTGCACATTAGCTTTAAGCACTGCCTTAACCTTTATGAAAATTAAGAAGAGCACAAAAATTGCACCTTCCCAAAGATGTTCTCATGCTGTTCCCACCCCAACAAGTGCAGGGCTCGTCTTTGGTTCACTGTTCATCTTAAGCGTTATATTTTCCCAATTTTATTTTCCTACACATACCATTCCTTGGGGTTGGTCGTACTGTCTTGGTGCCACTTTATTAATCATTGTAGGATATTATGATGACAAAAAAGTGTTATCGTACAAGCTAAGACTTTCGGTTCAAATCTGTAGTGCATTCCTATTAATTGCCTCTGGCGCACATATTGAAACACCAGCTATCTCCTTGAACACTGACAGCATTGTCTTTTTTAAGCAAGTCATCACCTTGTTCACAATCTTATGCATTATCAATGGGGCTAATTTTATTGACGGCCTTAACGGTCTACTTGGCCTCACCACTCTGATCACCTTGATTGTGGCCCCACTTTGGGTTCACTTCGACCCTGCCTTATGCTTTTTACACCTCCAATTCATTGCGGCTTTATGTGGCTTCCTTCTCTTTAATGTGCCAAAGGGGCGCATCTTTATGGGTGATGCTGGCAGCACATTTATTGGCTACACTTTGTGTTATTTGGCCCTTTGTTCACAGCCGATTTATAGCCAATACGACACTGCTACCACAGCTATTTTTAATAAGGGTTTTGTGTTCCTGCTTTTGCCTATGGCTTTTGTCTGGTTTGATGTGGGGTTTACCCTCGTTAGGCGCGCAATTTTGGGCAAACAACTCACGCAGCCACACCGTGACCATATGATTCACATCCTCTACGATGCTATAAATAGCCACCTCAAAGTTACAAGTATTTATGTTTCCCTCACACTATTTGCAAGCCTTTTGACTTATTTGTGCTTTAAGGAAACACTTTCTTTTCTTGGGCTTATGCTCGCTTATGCATTCGTACAAAGCTTATTTGTATGCTTTGTATTTCGCCTTCAAAACAATGCCAAAAGCAAGAATCAGCAATAAGTTAAAATCTTGAACTTCCCCTATGCTTAAAGCTTCATTCCCCAGCGGCGTACACGCCCCGTATCTATATGCACAAAATGTTGATAACGGCCAACACCACCAGCCTTTTGGGCAAGGGCAATTTTTTGAA
The DNA here is from genome assembly GCA_964478775.1 of uncultured Verrucomicrobiales bacterium. Lineage (GTDB taxonomy): Bacteria > Pseudomonadota > Alphaproteobacteria > Paracaedibacterales > CAIOTO01 > PNMQ01. The sequence continues at coordinate 2,551 of CAYZJC010000014.1, forward strand.
TAGTGCGGTTGTCTACCCCTTCAATAAACACATCAGCAGCCATCCCCCTTGTGTGATAGCTTTTGCTAGCGACCCCCGTTGACACTTCCTGCAATTGTTGATTGGTTTTTTGTGACCGATACCCTGACACTAAGTGTATAGGGTTTTTGGTTGTGGTATTTTGGGCGATATGGTGCAACACTTTCATCAATCGTGGGTCTACAACATGTTTTTCATTCACCCTAAAATCACGAAAGAAAACAGACAGTTGTTTTTGTAAGTGCTTATCTGCTGTTAAGGCATCAATATCAAAGCCATTTAGCCATTCACTGGTGTGAATATTATATAAGGAAATCAAACGTTGTTTTGGCACAATAACTGTTGGGGCTTGCTGTGAACGTGGAGCCATGGCGGGCATATCAGTTAGCGCACAAGGCGTTTTAACCAAAGGCTGCACAATTGGCAACACAATATTATTAATCACCAGGGAAGACGGCTTTAAAATAAGCCCAAGACCAGTCACCCTTGTTAATGTTTTTAAAAAAGTTCGTCTTGTCTTTGTTTGTGTCATGTCAAATTGCACTATAATCCCCCCTCATAGAACCAACATTATAGCCCATCTCAAGCGTCTTATGTGACCACTCATCTCATCGCTCAGGCCTATCATCAAATGTCCATCTTGAATTAAAGCACCGTTGGCTTGTGTTAGTTTTTAAAAGACTCTAATATCAGTATAGCGAACCCAACCAGCATGAGCAAACCCAGCTTAATACGGTTAATGTCGACCCCATGGATTGATCGCATATGAAAAGCAACCCAACAAGGCAAAATAACAGCAAAGACACTGAGTGCCATTGCAGCAAACCCTAAAGCATATACAAACCCTGTTGGATAGAATATCGCAAAAGAAAGCGGTAGAACTAGCAAAAATAAACCCAGGCGTATATTGACTGGCAAAGTCATAAAAGCCCTTTTGCGCGCATCACCACTTTGTTGTATGGCAGGGAACCATTCTTTCGCAAAATCAAGCAAACCAAGGCCGACCCCTAAGAAGGATGTTGTGATTGCGATAAATGTAAACAAATGAATCCACAGTAAGATGTGAGGTGTCTTAGTCGATTGTGCTACACCGCCCACAAATGCGCCCACATCACTCAATATAGGGGTACAGTTTTGCGTAGAGCAATCAAGCACACCCAAAGTCATGATCTGCCACAAAACGTACACTATAAAGGGCACCAAACTTCCAATGATTAAGCTTAAGTATATAGGTTTCTTTTGCCCTTTTAACATAATCATTAAACTTGGAATGCTTCCATGAAAACCAAATGCCGCAAAGAAAATAGGAATTGACTGGTACCAAGCCATGCCTTGAGACTGGAAACTCACAAGTGTGACAGGCTTTTGCAACAAAGCTTCGATGCGCACATATGGTAAAAGCCACACCAATAATAAAAGGAAGACAACAATTTTAACAGCCATCAAAAAACGGTTGCTATAGTCAACTGCCTTTGTTTTCCAAACAATTACGCTGGTACAAATCACACCATAGCAAACAGAAAGCCACCGTTGGTCAATGCTGAAATTTAAATGCAGTAATGAGCTTGCCCCTGCAATATAAGCAGACAATAAAGCCCAAAATAAAATCAGCAGCATGGCACCCGCTAATACCTTTGCAAAGCGACCAATATGTACACCCGCAAGCAGTGCGATGCTTTGTGCTTTACCTTGGCTAATTTCAATCATCACAAAAGCGGCATTTAACATCACCACCCACATGATGCCCAATAAGATAAGACTGTTGGAAAAGCCCAAGGTTGCTGAAGTCATTGGCAAAGCAATCATACTGGCCCCAATTGTTGTGCCAGCAACTAATAATGATGCCCCTACGATATTATGTTTCATTGACTCTCCATCTGCGTGATAAGCTTTTGCACTTGGCGCTGCTGCAGTTTTGACTTAAAAGGTCCTACTTTTATTTGCCATGCATAGCGCCCTTTTTTCCCTAATTTTTTTACCGATTTAGCTGGGGCAATACGGCTTAACTTTTTCACCGCTTGTATCGCATCATTTTGACTGGTATATGTTTTTTTTAAAATAAGTGTATCGGTTACTGAGGTCGACTGACTAGCAGCTTTCTTTATATTGCTAGCCTGACATTGGCTTTTATTTTTCAAAGAGACATTTGTCAGGACTTGCTTTTTAAAACGAAGTTTTTTTAATGGAGGTGCTAGGGGTTGTTCAACAGGACATGCCTTGGGCATATGTGAACCCACTGCTTTATTTTTTTTAATTTCTTGTTCATAAATTTGCAACCACGTTCTTTTTAATTTATCTTTATGCATATGGTGGCCATGGCGGGCTAAATAATCAGCTAACGCTTTGCTCTCTTCCACCAAGGACTGTACACGCACACGGGTTGTCCCTTTCGCAAAGGTACCAAGCCGCTTGGCCGCTTCCATAGATAAATCAATAATTCTGCCTTTATAAACAAAAGGCCCTCTGTCATCAATCAGCACGATCACAGCCTTGCCTGTTTCAAGGTTCGTTACTTTTGCAATGGTAGGTAGAGGCAATGTTTTATGTGCTGCCGTCATTTCATGTTGGTTATACCTCTCTCCCAACGGCTTAGGTTTCCCATGAAACCCAGGCCCATACCAGGACGCTAACCCCTCTTCATCGTATTCATAATGTTTTTGGGGGTAGTGCATGGAACCACGTACATAATAGGGTTTGCAGCTCCCACAAAGACCAGTTACATCTGTTTTTGACGTCATACAGCCCGTTAGAAAAAAGGGCAGCAATCCACATAAAAGAAGCAATAAAAAAGAGGCGCGCATTACGACAAATCACTTTATAAATAAAGAAAATTAACTAAAAGACAAATTATATAAGAGTAAATATACCAGCTATTTAAAATCATTTGGTGCAAAAAAGAATATGCGTTCTCAAGTATGTATAGCGTAGTCAATTTAACTTTGGTTACAGGAATCAGACTCAAAGTGTAGATATTCCGACATAAGAGACGACATGACGCTTGAACCAGATGATCAGTGACAGGCTATAAAAATATTTCCCATACCTTGATCTATGATCTATATCCAAATGAAAATAATTTGCTATATGTATTTTCTATTTTGATAAGGTAGCAAAACTCGTCATAATTGCCAAGTGTTTTTAACTCACAAGACAAGGCTTCTTTAACTCAATCTATCTCTCCTTCAATGGATGTAGTTATTAAAGGAGTGCGCCATCAACTCACAAACTAATGCTTTCATTTATTAACGACCTGTTCGGCACTACCTGCTACACACGCTTGCCATTACCTTAATTTTCTCTTTAAGCATTAATTATGCCTTCATAAGCCGACTTAAAAAGGAAAGTTTAACTTCATATTCCATTTTTAAAAACTTCTTTGCTCGCTTTTCGTTTTCTAATATATAAGGCCGCATATTTTCATATATTTGAGGACACCATCAAATTGCGCTTACACGTAAAATCCCAGATTGCTATTCAGAAATGAATGTAATATGCTTGTACGATGGACTAGTAAACACTTTTTAAAGGTAACTCATGTTTAAATCAATTTTAGATGCTTTTGAAAAATTCAAAACTCAAACACTTCCTCATGCGTCAGCTTATTTAATGAACCTTAAATTTGAAAATGTCAGGCGGCTAAAGTGGGTGGATGATCCAAAGAAAAACAAAAAAGTGAATATTTTCTTGTTGGGTGGTGTGAGCACTTTACTTGTGTTGTCAGTTTTTGCAAAAACCGCAGAAAATACTTTAAAAGCAGGATGCGCCAGATTACTTTCCGACAATCACTTTCAAGACGGTGAAGGCCCACGTGTTAACGTTGAAGCAACACCTGTTCATTTAGGTTTAATGTCAAAACGGGTGACTGCGGTTGGAAGAACAAGGGCGATCGAGTCTGTTACAATTAAGTCTGAAACGAATGCACGTATTAAAGAAATTTTATTTACGCCTGGTGGTCACATTGAAAAAGGTCAGGTTATTTTAGAATTTGAAAATGACGACTTAAAAGCCCGTTTGCAAAGTGCGAACGTCAGACTAGAGGCAGCAAGGTCTCAGTTTGAAAGGTCAAAAAAACTACAGCAAAAGAAACTTGGCACCTCAAAAGATTTTGATAAAGACAAAGCGGAATTTGACGGGGCTAAGGCGCAAGTTGACCAATTCACAGCTGAACTAGACAAAACGATTATTAAAGCCCCTTTCACAGGCCAAATTGGCTTGATAGATGTGAACGTTGGGGCATATGTTTCAGCGAACACAGACCTTGTGACGATGGTACAATCCAACCCTATGAAAATTGACTTTAAGATTCCTGAAAAGTTTGCGAAAGACGTTGGCAGCGGTCAAATTGTTGAATTTAAAATCCACACCTTTAAAGACCGTGTGTTCACAGCGTATGTTGAAGCCGTTGATTCAAAGGTAGATTCTGATAGCAGCAGTATTGCGGTTCGCGCAACAACCAACAATGACCTTGGTGAATTATTGCCTGGTCTTGCCGCAAGCCTGGAGCTGATCATTGGAGAAAGAAGTAATACCCCGATGATTGACGAAGCCGCTGTGATGCGTGAAGGAGTCAATGAGTATGCGTGGATTATCAGAAAAGGTAGAGCCTATAGACAAGGTGTGCGAACTGGTGTTCACGAAAAAGGGATGGTTGAAATTGTTTCTGGATTGACACGTGGTGACCTTGTTGTTACAAGTGGCCATGTTCGTTTACACCGTGATGGTACGGCGGTCAAAGTGCTTAACTCACAAGCACAACAGTCTGAAAGCATAGACACTGCCGCAGATAGTGCCTAAAATAAAAAGAAATCTTAACCCCTGATGGGTGTGTCTCGTCTTAAAATTGAAGATGAAGCATAATTGTGCATAAGGATAGATCAGCATGAAGTTATCTGAAATTTGTATCAAACGGCCAGTATTGGCATGGGTTTTCACCCTTGTTCTTGTGCTGATAGGGCTTGTTGGCTTTTACCGTTTGCCTGTGCAAAGAATGCCAAACATAGAAAGTGTGTTTTTAACCATAGAAACACAAATGCCAGGTGTTGGCCCAGATATTATTGAAAGCCAAATCACACGTCATATTGAAGATGCTGTTTCAGGCATTGAGGGGGTTGATGTTATTCAATCTATTAGCTCTGCCGATGAAAGCAAGGTGATGGTTGAATTTCACGCTACCAGAAGTATGGACAATGCCGTTAACGACGTGCGTGACAGACTTTACCGTGTGAAAGAAAAATTGCCGCAAGCTAACTTGCGAACCGAACCGATGATTCATCGCAGTAAAAATGATGAAAAGCCAATTATGGCACTTGCTTTAACCAGCAACAAACATACCCCAAGTGAACTCTTTGACTATGCTGAAAACGAAATCAAGAAAGACTTGGAGAGCATTCCCGGTATTGCGCGTGTGGAAATATCTGGTGCATCCCCGTATGTGATGAAGATTGACGTTGACCCATTACGTATGGCCATTCGCGAAGCCATTGAAAATCAGAACTTTGAATCACCCGCAGGGCGCATTGAAAGTAAAGATAGGATGTATAACGTCACTGCTGTTGCTGATCTTACCAAACCACAAGACTTTGATAATGTCATTATCAAAACTGAAAAAGGGCGTATCATTCGTGTGCGTGACATTGGAAAGTCTTCGATTAATGCTGACGATAAACGAACCCGTACACGCTTTAATGGTGAACCAGGTGTTCAAATTGCCATTAGCAAGCAATCTAATGCGAACCCTTTACAGGTTGCAAAAGACGTAAAAGAAGCCATGAAGGTGATAACTAAGAAATTACCTAAGGGTTCTTCAGTGTCCCTTGCACACGATTCTACAAAATACATTGAAAAAAGTATTAAGAACGTGTACTGGTCTATCTTTGAAGCTAGCTTATTGGTTGTGTTAGTGGTCTTTTTCTTCTTAAGGTCGGCGCGTGCTTCACTGATTCCGCTTATCACCATTCCCATTTCTCTTATTGGTGTGGCCTTTATTATGTATATGCTTGGCTTTACCCTCAATATGTTCACCTTATTTGCGATGGTGCTAGCTGTTGGTTTGGTGGTTGACGATGCAATTGTTGTGCTTGAAAACATCCACAGGCACATGGAAGATGGTGTAAACGCCTTTCAAGCTGCCTTTAAAGGGATACGTGAAGTTGGCTTTTCAATTATTGCAATGACCCTCACCTTGGTTGCTGTCTATTTACCCATTCCGCTTGGCAGTGGTAAGCTTGCTAAATATTTTACAGAATTTGCTATCACACTTGCTGGGGCTGTTTTATTATCTGGTTTTATTGCGTTAACCTTGTCACCTATGATGAGTGCGCGCTTATTAAAAAGCCATAACACACCCACAGACAAAAAAGCAAAAGAGGCGCATAACACGTTAGATACGAAAGAACAGCCCTCTTCATGGATGGATAAACTCCCCCACACCACTTGGTGGAATGGGGTCAAAGAAAAAATCAACACCGAACATTTTCTTGTGAAGTGTGAAGAAAAGTATGAACAATACCTTACAAAATCTTTAACCGTAAAGCCTATGGTGTTTAAAACCATGGTTTTGGTTTCCGTACTTGGGTATTGGGTTTTTGCCATGATGAGAAGCGAGCCGGCGCCTGAAGAAGATAGTCGTTCTATTCGTATTGAAGCACACGCACCAGCGTCATCAACACTAGAATACACAGAACGTCACCTTACAAAGATAGATGATATCTTAAAGGCATACCCAGAAATTGAACGTCGCATTTCTGCGATTATTAATCCAAATGTAGATATAACCCTTGAACTGACAGATGAATCGTCTTCACTTCTAAAGCAAATCGGTTCTATCTTTATGCCAAAAGTCAGAACGACCCAAAACATAATGGATGAGCTTAAAAAGAAATTTGAAACTGTCACAGGTTTGGACCCACGCATAAGAAGCGGAGGCTCAAGCGATGTGAACGTTGTTGAATTTGTGGTGCGTGGTAACAAGTCTCAACATGAACTAACAGGTCTTGTGCACCAAATGACACAAGAAATTTTCAAAACTAATTTGGTTGCGGGTATTAAGTCTGCAAACAATAACGACAATGAAGACTATGTAATTACTTTAAACAGAGATAAAATTGCTGCCATTAATAGAACCCCGCGTGAAGTTGCAAACCATATTCGCTACTTACTCAAAGGGGAAAAAATAGGAACGCGCTTTAAAAAAGATAATAAGCAGTACGACATTAACTTGCAGGTCTTTTCTAAGTTTAAAGAAAACCCTGAAGATGTGTTAAAGCTATATATACGTGGTGGAAATACAAGAGAAGCCGTTTTGGTTCCACTTTCAGAATTGGTGACGATCGATTCAAGGTCTTCCCCACATGAAATTCACCGTTATAACAGAACACGTTCGGCAACTGTTGTCGCTATCTTAAAACCTGGTCATACAGTTGGTGAAGGCATTGAAGCGATTGACAAAATTGCAACCGAAACGTTGCCTGAAGGTACGCAAGTTGAATTTATCGCAGAAACACGTCGTTATATTACGGAATCAAAGTCAATGTATCTTGTGTTCTTCTTGTCATTGTGCTTTATCTACCTTATCTTGGCTGCCCAGTTTGAAAGCTGGCGTGACCCGTTGATTATTTTCTTCACGGTTCCATTGTCGATGATTGGCGGTGTGATTGCGCTTGACCAATTGGATAAGGGGACCTTAAATATGTTCTCATTTATTGGGTTCGTGACGTTGATTGGTTTGATTACAAAGCATGGTATTTTAATTGTGGACTTCGCAAACCGTTTGCGTGACCATGGGTCTCTGACCATGGAAGCTGCAATTGTGCGTGCAAGTAAGTTGCGTCTACGCCCTATTTTAATGACAACATGTGCGATGGTGTTAGGTGCTGTCCCGTTGATGTTTGGTGGGGCTGGTAACGAAAGCCGTCGTCAGTTAGGTGCTGTGATTATTGGCGGTATGACCATTGGTACGATTTTCACCCTCTTTGTGGTTCCAACCGTCTATACTTTAATTAGCAGTAAAAAAAGACAGAAAAAAGACCACTTAGATTTTGATGTGCACACAACATAAGCAACTCAATTTTAACTATCCTCTCGCACCGGCTTACGGTTTATGGAATCAGATAGCGTCCTATTGGTGTGAGGGAATGCTCATGCGCATTAATTTATTTGCGCATCAATTTGAAACCATAGCCATTGTCATTGATGACAGATATGAAAGCCCTTTAAAACAACTTGAACCCTTTTTCAAGCAGCATTTAAATTGTAAAGATATTGTCTGGCTGCATTTATCGCAAGACTCAGACAATATGGCTTATCTAACCCCTCAAGTCACATTGAACCAAAGGCCTTCATTGTTGATGATCCCTCCCTTGCTGCATAATTATTTTGATTGGCCAGGAATTTTCATACAAGCGAATGCGCTGTTGGCTAACCATGGTTTGCTCATCAGTTGTCAGTTTACTGACCATACACTCATTGAGTTAAAGACTGCTATGGCACGGCTTGATGAAGTATTTTACCAAGGGGTATACCAAAGATTCACCCCACTTGTGCGAAGTCAAGACAGTGCACCCTTATTGGTGCGTTCGCACTTTACAGATGTTGTAAGTGATGTGGAGTCACACCCCCATAAGGTGGCAGAAATTATGGCCCTGTTTAAGCAATTAAAAGACAGTCACTTTGTCTTAAATTCTGATAGCACTAAAGATGATAAAGCACTCACAGCGCGTTATTTAAAAGCATTAAGTTCCATGTTGTTGCCCCCTCAAAAGGAAAAGGCCCAACTTGCCCCCAAAAAGTATTTTGAAGTCAGTTTGGACCTTTGTTATAGTCTTGGTGTTAAGAAGCCAAAAGATGCACCTTTACGCTTAAGCGCCTAGTGATGCAAGATGTTGTCCTAAACCATTGAAAATATCTTTAATGTCACCCCTACAGCGTGGGCCAAAACCATCTGCCCCATGAGGTCTGAAAGTGCCACCAATAAAAGTATTTCCATATAGTAATTTACAGTGTGAACCACCCCCTGGTGCTGGAAGAACTGTGCCCCCTAAGGCCGTCCACAGGGAACATAAATTCATATAGCTAAACTGAATATTGTGCATAATATCATGATAGGTGGCTTGAAGGTTAGCCTTTAAAGACGACACCTTTTCTTCTAATGGGTTAATGTGCGTCACATTTATGGGGGCAGGAGCCGCGACAGCGCGTTCTGGTGATGGTGCCTTTTGTAGCACAGCTTTCTTTAGGGGAGCGCTCACTGCAGGTTGAGTAGGTGCAACAGTAGGTGCAACAACAGCAATAGCTACCTCACTAGCTACCTTTATATCTTCAACTGGAATTACTTCAGTAATAATTTCCACAACTTCGTTAGCGCTTTGTTTTGTATCGGCAATTTCTACTACTGTCTGTTGTTTTTGCTGATGCTGTTTAGGTTTTTTTTGTGAACCCTTGCCTGGTTTTTTCACTGATTTTTTTTGGGAAGATGGCTTCGTGTCCTCTAACCAATCACCAACCACTGGCCTCGCCTCTTGTAAAACTTTGCGTGGCTTCATAAAAGCGGGTATGGGGTACTTATCTTCGTCAAGAAATTCACCTTCTGTAAGCTCACAATAACTCTCCCATTCATTAAATGTGTCATTCACATAATCTGGATGATAAATATTTTCACTTTCGCCAGTAAATGCCGCCCACAGTGAAGGTGAGCACCTGATGACTCTTTTCAATTGAGAGGTTCGTATGTTGCTTAAATCAAGGAGGCGTGCTAATTCAATAGATGTATTAGACATAGCAAAATATAAATCGAGTACGTTTTTTTTTGAAAAAATATTAAAAAATAAGGCAAAATTGTCAACAGCATTTGTACTGTTATCACGCTGAATAACCAGGTCTAAAGACGTATTAAAGTCAGTATCACAAGGTGCCGTAGATTCCAGATAAATAATCCTATTTCCTGATGCCTTTTTCTCTTGCGCAAATGTTTTAGTCGTCATGCGCGCACAAAGATTATTAAGGCGGGTCAGCAAGAAGTGTGTGATAGCGCATTCAATGCCTTCACTGAGTTTATTCTTACTTGTTTGAGGAGTTTCAAAAAGATGCGTAAAAAGATCAAAATGAACAAGTTGAATATTGACATAATCAATATAAGAGTTCGCATTTTCAACATTTTTTTGCAAAGACTGAGTCGCTAATGATGTATCAATCGTATGTGTTTCACAGACCTCATTTAAAAAATCTAGATGGTCTTCTAAGTGGTGCTTATACCCAATGAAGTACGACTTGGTTTGGTTCAAGATGTCTTTGCATTTGCTTGCAAGTTCTACAGTTTCGTTTGATGTTGAGTGTCCGCTTCCTATACTCATCGAGAAAAAGCAGAAAAGTGCAGTCATATTTTTAAGTATGTTATGTTTCATTTGTTATCTCACTATGTGGTTTTTAAATTGTTTAAGTTTATGAGATGTTCACTTAAGACAGCTAAAATATCTTTAATGTCACCTCTACAGCGTGGGCCAAAACCATCTGCCCCATGAGGTCTGAAAGTGCCACCAATAAAAGTATTTCCATATAGTAATTTACAGTGTGAACCACCCCCTGGTGCTGGAAGAACTGTGCCCCCTAAGGCCGTCCACAGGGAACATAAATTCATATAGCTAAACTGAATATTGTGCATAATATTGTGGTACACAGTTTGAAGGTTAGCTTTTAAAGACAACACCTTTTCTTCCAATGGGTTAATTTGCGTTGTCAATGCTTGCGCAACATTTAGGTTTTGTATAACGGGTGCTGCAGCAGCGCGTTCTGGTGATGGTGCCTTTTGTAGCACAGCTTTCTTCTTTAGGGGAGCGCTCACTACAGGTTGAGTAGGTGCAACAGTAGGTGCAACAACAGCTACCTCACTTGCAACCTTTACATCTTCACTTGGCATCACATCAGCAATAGTTTCCACGACTTCAGTTGCGCTTGGTTTTGTATCGGCAATTTCTACTACTGTCTGTTGTTTTTGCTGATGCTGTTTAGATTTTTTTTGTGGACCTTTGCCTTGTTTTTTCCCTGCCTTTTTTTGGGAAGATGGCGCCCTCTCATCTAACCAATCATCAACAACTGGCCTCGCCTCTTGGAAAGTCTTACGTGGCTTCATGAAAGCGGGTATGGGAAATCGTGTATTTGATAGGTATTCTTTATTTTTTAATATCTCAAAACATTGCCATTCATGATAGGTGTCATTGATATAATCAGGGTGGGCAATATCGGTAGATTCGCCAGACAAAGGTCCCCATAGGGAAGGGCTACATCTGATAATATTTTTTAAGTGTTTGTCGTGAAGTGCCGCTAGATCTAAAAGACTAGCAAATTCAAGAGCACTATTTGTAAGGATTTGATAAAAGTCAACAATGGCTCTTTTTGCATGAATTTCATAACTCTTTTTTCTTGCTTCTGCTGTAGAAGGGGAATCAACCTCATCTAATGAGACCTCAAAGTCTGCCTCACTTGGTGCTGTTGACTCAATAAAAATGACATCCACAGAATCTGCAAGTAATTGCGCTCCTCTTTCTTTTAGGTGATGTCTATTTTTTAGTTGACCAAGTCTATTGAGTGTAAAGTGAAGGGTTATATCTTCAATTTCATTAAGCAAATCAGTTTCAGTATGAGGATGAGCCATCATAGAATTAATTTTATCTATTTTTGCTTGTATCAGGTCAATGTTACCGATAATACTGCGAATGCTTTTATCAATAGATTGATGTGCCGATTCAAAGTTTTCTACTTCATTATTTTCAAGCTGGCTTATCCTGTCATGCTGGTCTTCTAAGTGGTGCTTATACCCAATGAAGTACGACTTGGTTTGGTTCAAGATATCTTTGCATTTGCTTGCAAGATCAGCAACGTCACTTGTTGCTCTACCTTCACTTGACAAACTGAAAGCAACCGAACAAACTAATATAATAAATTTTTGTATTTTTTTAATAAACATTTTTATTTCTTTTCCCATATTTCTATTATGTAAAGTAAAGAAAAATGAATGACCAGTCAACAAAAATGTAATATTGAAATTAAAATAAGTTAATTCTGCATGACAATAATAGAGGGTGCTTCATTCAGCGTTTGATTTTGTTGACTATTGCGGCTAATACGCATTGTGCGGACATACCTAAGGGCTTTTGGCAGTTGGAGTTCTTTCCTTAAATTGTCACGCAATATATTTAATAAAGTGTCACATTGAATTGTGCCTTCGTCAGACGCATTATATTTTTCAATAATTTCACACACCATTTTAATTTCTTTTCTATTACCGAAAAGCTGAATAATTGTAAATGACTTTTCAAGGCCGTCAAGATAGTCATTATAATCCTTTTGATTTGAGTCGCGTCGTAAATATAAGGCAATGCCTTCATAGGCTTCGCTTAAGTATTCAACACGCTTAATACGGCGTAGATTTTCATCTGCACTTTTGGCGCTGATTAACCAGCCCAAAATAGCAACGCTCACAATCATTGCAGTTAAGCCATTTCCAGTGTCTTCTTTGTCTAAAATTAAATGCACACCGTACCAAGATATCCCCACGCTTGTGATGATAATAAACGAAAACTTTTTCCAATAATTTACGAAATTCGTCACGTTTGTGAAGACCTTAGTCCACAGCTCACTTTCATCAAACTTAATCATCGGCTTTTCCTTAACATGTGTTTATTGCAAGGAAGAGTATACGACAACAGCGCCCCCTTCAAAAGGGCTAAAAGACTTGATGACATTTATTTTAAGGGCTTATCTTGTGTGTGCTTATAAAATGCTTGCGCAAATTTAAATGCACCGCCTCCCCTTAAGTGCCCATAATCACCCCTAAGCACCCTTAAGCGCCCCCAAGCCCTCGCTTTAACTGCAAGCTTGTATCGCCCAGGCACCCCCATTGGACTTTACCATTGTGATATTGTCGCCACAAGCCGCTTTGGGCAGTGACAGTTATATTAAATTTTAATGAAATGCGGTTGGAATTTTTCTACAATTTTGATATGAACAATACGGTTCACAGCATTTAAGGTGTTGCCATGTTGAGGGTGCCTCACAAACGTTGATGCACACACAACGGCGCCCTTGCATGCAAGATAATTGATTTCAAATTATAATTGAGGAAAACAAGATGATGAAGTTTAAAACAGTAGCTATCGCTGCAGCTTTAGCGACAACGATGAGTGTAAATGCTTTTGCAGCCGATGCCGCAAGCGCAAAAGGTTTTTATATAGGCGGTAGCGTTGGCGGCGCTATAACCGTTGGTAAGTGGAATGTAACGGGGAGTGAAGAGAGAGACGATAATGACGGAAATCTTATTAAAGATGCTGCATTAGCAGAGCCGTTGCGTTATAATAATTCAGCTACGTTGGCAGCAACAGGGGCCTTGTTTGGTGTGTTTATGGGCTATAACCACCAAATGTATTCCTTTGTCATGGGTTTAAACGTTGGGTTTGATTTAGACACCACCAAGAAGGATGTTTTTAATTCAATTGAAACAGGTGACAAGGCAGCAGCTTATCAAAGTAAAGTAACACTCCGTAAAAAAGGTGCTTTTGAAATTGCCCCCCGTTTTGGTTTTATGTTCACCCCCAATACGTTAGTGTATGTGAAAACAGGCTTTTCATACGGTAAATGGGAAATGGAAGTCACCCCAGATAGTGACTTAGTGAATGCAACTGGGGATAAGCAGCCCAATGAGGATATGCATGGCAAGACAGAGTGGCTTGAGGCAAGCTCAAAGCCTGTGACTACAAGTAAGTCTAAATTTAGCTTTGCCCCTGGTTTTGGGGTAGAAATGTACCGTGGAAAAGTACTATTTCGTTTAGAATATACTTATGTTTCTGGGCCAAAAATACCTGTGAAACAAGACATGCGTGGGCTTGATGTAAAATATGTGGCTTCTTCTTATATGAACCATACAAAAGATACGTCACAACACCAAGTGAAAGTCGGTATTGGGTATAAATTTTAATACCCCATAGTAAAAAGGCACCTTTAAAGGTGCCTTGATTTACATTTTTTTGATTAAACTATTATCGTGGGCTCATTCCTAGCCCCCTAGTAATGCTAGATTAACCCATCATATCATCGTCACCGGAAAAAATCTCTCTTCTTGGGGTGTGAGCTGTCATTAATTTTTTATACAACTTTTTAATGCTTGGTATTGCCGCCGATAACCTTAAGTTAATTTGCTTGGCCTCATCAAAATAAGGAGAAGTTGTTTTGTTTAGCAACACCCCACCATTTGTCTGTACATCATAATACAAGATTACCAACAATTCTTTAAGTGGGAAATTCTCTGCCATTAATCTTTCTAATTCAGCATTGTCTTTCGCCTTATTCCACGTCAGTAATATGCCCATACCATGTTGGATAACACCTCGTTCTTCATCGCTGGCGGCGTCACGCATAATGCTATCAAGACGTTCTGCGGCTTTGGAAAATAGGGCTACAAGGTTTTTTACGGCCTGTTTACTTAAAGGTTGAGCATCCATACGAAGTTTTCCTGATTGCCAAAGCATCCCATTAGCCTCCTCAAGAATCTGCATTTCTCCTTCGTTTCTCTTTACATTGTCATACGCTTCATTAAATGCAGCGTAAATGTTGTTGACATGCTCACTGATGTTACTTAACTGTTGCATTTCTTTTTGTATTTGGGCTTTTTCTTCTGGGTTTGTAGCGTTTTCAGAGTCGCGAATTGCTTGTACATACCTCGCATCGAGACGATCTGCATCAGCTTTTATAGCAAGTAACCACTCTGGCTGATACTCTTGTCTAGAGACCGCACTTGAGAAGCTGCCGTGATGAGATAAGGGGCGTGACTGTGCACTGTGGGAAGGCTGTTGCTTCTTGTAGGCACTCCTCATGGGGTGCTGCAGCCGAGAACTTTTGCTCGCGCTGTTGTCTACTCCTGATGGTATATCATCCTTGCTTTCTCCAAATGAGTATTGAGAAGGGCTTGGTGAACGTGACTGTTCAGGGAACGGAGTGGCAGATGCAGGAGCTGGTGCTGGTGCTGCTTCTTGTTGAGTCGCAGATCCGTTTCCCCCCTCCAAGCTACATTCCTGGACAGGCTCCTCATTAAATTTAGCAAATGTTATGCTTCTAGCACTCCTTTTCTTTTGACTCTCAGGTGTTGAAGAACCTGTGCTTGATGGACTCGTTGCTTCATCTCCACCTCGCTTCTGTTGTTCACCTACTGGTGGCGTTGCTTTTTTCTCCACCTTTGGTGTCTTTCCAAAAAACCCATCCGACTCCGCAGAATGTACGGTGTTGAAAGAAGCGCCCAACATTAAGGCGGTGACTAAGTAATTAATTTTCATAAGTGTGTTGACTCCTGCTAAGTATTTGAAAATAAACGGTTATGTTTCAATGGGCATATCTTACAAACAGTTTTGCACTATAGCCCTTTATAGATTTGAGTGTAGCAACCACTTCTTAATTTTAAGTTAAGACGAGACAAAATAATTTCTTGCTATCGCTTTGTGAAAGCGGTATGGTGTGCACATGGAAATTTAACTTTAGAAACCCCTTCAAATGCGATATAAAAAAATTATTTTACCTTCAATTGCTATGTGTTTAAGTTTATTTGGGGGGAAAGCTGGTGTTGCTGGCGAATTCAAAGAGGCACCTTTGGGGGCGCATTATTTAGAGGAAAGCCCAAAACCGTCTTTGAAAAAATATCGTTCAGAAAAAAGTGAAAGTGTTGCAACGGGGCTGGCCTTCACAGATGACGACACTGACGAATATGGTGATGAGGAAGCGAAGATTGCCAACTTTTTTAAAGACTTTAACAATTTTGTGTGTGAGGAGTTGTTAACGCCTGACCAGATCAGCCACCTATTGCAGGAAACAACGTTGCCAGATGACCATTATGAAAGCATTAAAAAACACCCTAAGCATAGAAAAGAAATCCCTGATTTGCAAAATATATTGGTTGATTTATGTTCGCCAGATTTGTTAAGCAAGGCACAAAAAAATAAGCTTAGTGAACGTAACTTAAGAATGACCCCACGCAATGTTCCAGGCAGGAACAACATATACACCCTCACGTCGCCTGTCCCCTTATATTTTTATGGGCTTTTATTGCGGTATCGTGAAATCAATCTGCCTTCTTCGCGTTTAAATGCATTGACTGACCCTCGTGGGGAAACTGTGTTTGAGGATAACAGCAGAGAGAGGGGCTTTTCCCCCCTTACCCATCTGGCGACACTTTTTCAAGAAAGCTCTGTGCATTCCCCTGCTCTTTCCCCTGCGCTTTCTCTGGTAAGTTTGGCGCCAAGCTCTGTTGCAAGCTCCCCTACACTTTCTCCGGCAAGTTCATTAACAAGTTCATTGGCAAGAACAGACACTGAAAACACGGAAACGTCAACAGAAATAGATGAATGATAAACCTTATAGCGTATCATTTTTGATGCATGTGGGGTTTAAATCTTTTATGATCTAGCTATGTACCTTTTAAGTAAAAGCGGTCTTCTGTCATGAATGTACTTGATATTAAAGAATTTTATAAAACGCCTTTAGGGTCTGTGATGCATGCTAGCATTGAACAGTTGATGCATGAATTTAATATTGAAATGGGGTATAGGGAAGAACAAGACCAGGGTTCTGCTTTGGGTCATGGAACAGTTGGCGGGGTGCCTGGCGTTGTGCGTGTGGGGTATGGGTATCCGCTGCCGTACCTTGATGCCAAACACCCTATTCCTGTGTTAATGCCGTACCAGATGGGGGCAACCCAATGGCCACACCATTCACCAAGTCAGGAAACAAGTCAAGGGGGGGGAAATCACCCGGCAGATCCTGCGCGTGATAATCACACCATCATGATTGACGAAGAAACTTTTCCCTTATGTGACCAGTCTGTTGACCAACTTATTATGATTCACGGCTTTGAACATGCCCTTAATATTGATATTATGTTGGCCGAATGTTATAGGGTATTGCAACGTGATGCTTCATTGGTTATCATCACCCCCAACAGACGCAGCCTTTGGGCCCACAGCGACGCCACACCCCTAGGGCACGGTCGCCCGTATACCATGACACAATTAAGGAAAAAACTAGAAGCCAGCCAGTTTCATATTCACAGCTGTAAGCGCGCCCTTTACCCACCTGCCTATAACAATGACTGGTGCATTAGCGTGTCTCGTGTGTTTGAAAAGGTGTGCCCCTTATTTGCCAGAAAGTTTAGTGGGTTGATCGCCATTCATGCAACCAAGTCTTGCCTTTCAGCGCAAAAAGTCTTTAGCCCCTTAGAGAGGATGTCCTTGAATAAGCGACAGCATCAACTCAACATGGTCAATGGGCGTGTCCTTATGGATACCGTGTCCTAGGTTAAAAATAAAGGGTTTATTTTGCATGACTTGTAAAATATGCTCAACACTTTGTGTTAAATTTTCACCTGACAATAAGGTTGCGGGCGACAAGTTGCCTTGCAACACGTGTGAGGGCACTTGTTGGTGAACATGTTGAAGGTCAGACATTTCATCGACCCCAAAGGCAATGTCTAGGTCTTGAAGCTTTGCATAGTCTTGCGTGACGCCCCTGCCATAATAAATAATGGGGATGTGTGGGTAAATACTTCTAACATGACCAACGCACGTACGCAAAGGGGTGTATAATAACTCATCTCGCATGTCTTGCGGCACAACACTGGCCCACGATTCAAAGATCTGCACCACATTAACACCCGCTTCAATATGCATACACAAAAGCTTAGACACATGGAGGATGAGTTGATTCATCATGTCTTTGACAAGCGCTGGGTTTGCCTTGCAATAAGCAATGACGTTTGAAAAGTCTGTCGTCTTTCCTTGGCTAATCATGTAGGTAAGTAACGTCCAAGGGGCGCCTGCAAACCCAATAAGGGCTTTGTCATCTTCCAACACTGAACGTGTCTGACGAATGGCTTTAGGAATGGGCGCCAACGCATCTTCAAGGCTAACATTTTTATTTTTTTCTAAAATTTCTTCTAAAGAAAGGTTTAGTAGCCTTGGCCCATGGTTTTCTTCAAACCACACTGTTTGCCCCATAGCGTGGGGAATCACCAAAATATCACTAAAAATAATGGCTGCATCAAGCGCAAAGCGGCGCACGGGTTGTAGGGTAACTTCTGTAACCGCATGTGGGGTCATGCAAAATTCTATAAAGTCTTTAAAGTTTTTTCTTATCTTTTTATATTCAGGTAAATACCTGCCTGCTTGTCGCATCATCCAGACAGGGGGTATCTCTAAACTTTTTTTGTGCACAAGCACTTCTATTAGGCGCATAAAGTTCTTTCAATGCTAAGATTTTTTTAACAGTTGGTTTAATTTTTAACTGATTTAAGCTGAATATACTGAATATATGATTAAAAATCTAGATCTTTGTATGAGGGGGGCGGCGAAACACCGGGGACTCTATCTTGCAACAAAGGTCTAAAGCTGGGGCGTGACTTAATGCGGGCATACCAGTTCTTCGCGTTTTCAAATTCATCCCACGGGACGTCACCAAAATAGTCAACAACAGACAATTGACTTGCAGCAGCGATATCGGCTTGGGAAAAATGATCCCCCGCAAGCCAGTTACGTCTATCCACCAGGTAGGCAATATATTCCAGGTGCTGCCTAATTTGCTGTTTTGCACTTCTTATAAGGGCAGAATTTGGCCCTTGGCTACTTAAATGCGATAGATTTCTTTTAATAACCTTTTCAAATAACAGGGGCAGTGTGAAGTCACCTGCTGCTTTTTGGTCAAACCACGCTGTTAGGCGCCTTACTTCTGCACGCATTGTGACAGATTCCCCAATTAAGATTTGTTCAGGGTAAGCGTCTTCGAGGTATTCACAAATGGCGCTGCTATCACACACAACGGTCCCATTAAGGTCAATAAACACAGGGACTTGACCCGCCGGGTTCAACTGCATCAGTTGTTGTCTTTTTTCCCAAAAGGGTTCATGTTCCAATACAAAATCTAGCTTTCTTTCACTAAGGGAAAGCCTAACTTTTCTTGAGTAGGGGCATAATGCGAAATGGTAAAGAACACGCATTGGGTGTCTCCTGCTTTAGGGCAAATGAATTTTTGAGAGAACCTTTTATAGGTTTTTATGTCACTTAAGTATAGTACTAGGAAGAAAATTACACAAGAACCTGCTTGAGTAGCGTTGCAGATAAAGTCACTTTAAGGCGGGAACCCCTACGGATTAAGGGTTTTCATGGGAAAAAGCATAGGATATAAGTTTTGGCACAAGTTTTGCATATATCACAGCGCACACGTAAGTTAACTCAATCGATAAAGTAAATCGATTTAAATCACAGGAAGTGAGAAAAAATATGACCGTATTTAACAACGTAAATGCAAACATTGGTGCACATAACGCACGCCGTTTTATGGACATCAATTCTGCAAAGCAATCTCGTGCTAATGCGCAATTGGCATCAGGTAGCTTAACTTCAGATCCAGCTGAAAATGCCCCTGGCTCAGCCTTGGGATCTATGTTGGCAACCAATATCGCAGCTGAAGTGCAAGCAAGCGCAAACGTTACACAAGCATCTGCAATGCTTGGTTTGGCAGCTGGTACACAAGAGCTCGTGGTAGAACTATTGACAACAATGAAACAACGTACAACACAAGCAAACTCAGACACAATTAGTGATGCTGCGCGCGCTATGTTGGACAAAGAATACCAAAATTTACTTGCACAAATTGACGTTGCTGCTGCAACAAAGTGGAATGGAGTGTCCCTCTTTTCTGGTGGTAATGGTACAGCTTCACGTATGAGCACACTCGCATCAGTAGGTGAAGCCGATATTGCTATTGCAACAACAGATATTGATGCAGATTTGATTTTGGATGGTTTCGTTGCCGGATCAGTTCAAGCAGTAAGTGTTGTTTCTTCTGGCGCAGACTCAGCTGATATTACTTTAAGTGTTGGTGGTCAAACATTTAAAGGAAACATTCAGTTTGGTGAAACAGGCTTAATGCGCTTTGAAAGCACAGTTGATAGCTCAAGTGCGATTTCCATTAACGTAAGTGGAAGCGACTTGTCTTCTTCTTCTGTGATTGAAGCGCAATTAAAAACACTGTTTTCTATCGACACATTAACACCGATTGCATTGCGTTCTGCTTCAACAGATTTGTCTTCAAAAATCACATCTGTAACAGCTGGCGCAGCAACACCAGGTAAACAATATGGTTTAAGCTATGGTTATGATCCAAAGCAAGAGAAAGCTATCTATAAACTTACAGATGGCAAAACTTCTTGGGTTCAATCCTATGAAGCAAAGAGCCCTGTTGAAGCGGCTCAAAACTTGTCTGCACGTACCGTTGTTTTCGAAAATGGTATGACAATTGTGACTGCTGATGACAACGATGAAACATCACCACTTACTGGTTATGAACTCATCAATGTTGATGGTGGCGTTAATGTGACCATGAATGTACAAATTGGTGCAAGCACAGACACAATGATGGTTTTAGATTTCCACTCTATCACAACCTCATTATTGGGTCTTTCTGGTACAAGTTTGTTGACAAAAGACAAAGCAATTGATGCTGCCGCTGTGATTGATGCTGCCATGGTGCAAATCAATACCATGAAAGCTGATATTGGTGGTAAAAAGTCACAACTTAACTTCCAAGGTAATGCCTTAGAATTGCAACGTCAAAATGAAACAGCTGCGAAAGCAACCTTTACGGACGCTGACATTGCTGTGTCATTACAAGACTCAACACAGTTTCAAGCTTTGGCTCAAATGGCACAGAACGTATTTGCGAACTTGCTACAAGAACCAGGCAAACTATCTTCAATGGTTCAACAAGCTTTGAGATAAGGTCTAAATTAGCACTTCACCCTTATGGGTGGGGTGCTTTTTTTAATAAATAAAGGGATAAGAGTATGGCAGCGGTTAGCCAATTTAGTCAGCTTCAAAAAACTGCCGATGGTAAGTTCCACTTATCTAAGAAAGTTGCCGATGGCACCATTGACCCTTATGAACTTATTCAAGAATTATCCGCTGTCAAAACAGCGCAAGTAGAATACTACCAAGACAAAATTGACATCAATACAAACAAAAAAACACCAGCACTTGAAGAACTTAGAACAAAAGCCAAAACA
The DNA here is from genome assembly GCA_964478775.1 of uncultured Verrucomicrobiales bacterium. GTDB lineage: Bacteria > Pseudomonadota > Alphaproteobacteria > Paracaedibacterales > CAIOTO01 > PNMQ01. The sequence continues at coordinate 23,654 of CAYZJC010000014.1, forward strand.
CTTCAAAATTGCCTTGAAAAATTAACAAATGACCCACGTATTAACTACGGGTCAACACAATCTTATAGTAATGCCCTTTCCAGTAAAGCAGCGTCAGTCAAAAAATCAGATGCGAACCCAGCTGTTTCTATTCGTGCAGACACGTTAGCGAAAGCAACGGAAAACGACCATAAAATTAATGTGACGCAAATTTCGTCTAAAGACCGTGTCAAATGCGGGCTTTATGTTGATAAATCAACAGATCAAGTTGGTTTTTCAGGTACATTATCTGTCAATAATGCCTTGATTACGATAGACACAACAGACACCATTTACCAAATTTGCAACAAAATTAATGCAAGCAGTGTCAATTCAAATGTGAACTCAACTGTTGTGCAAGTGAGTGAAGATGGTGGCTACTATCTGATGATAGAAGCAAATGACTTTGCAACGCCCATTAATTTTTATGGAACGCCGCCTACATCACCGTCATTGTTTGGTTTAGCGCCGCGTGCAAATACCCCTGAGTCTGACCTGGCTGACGTTGGCGCAGGGCCTTTGCAAGATGTGATTGAAAGTGAATATTACTGCAGCGACCATGCAGGTGCACTCGACATTGCAGGAGACCTTGTTTTAAATGGCCACACCTTCACCATTACAAAGGATATGACAACCCTTGATGATCTTATTGACGCGATTAATGGCAATGTGTCTGCCAATATAACAGCTTCTTATTATACCACAACAACAGAACGCGGCGACACTGTATACGGGCTAAAGCTTACAGGCAATGTGGCAGGTTCCGTGATAGATTTCACGGACACGTCAAGTTCTTTGTTAGGCATTGTGCCAAGTGTTGCAACAACAGACTTAGCAAGTGGGTCTTACGATTCGATTACCAGTGGCTTTATCGCGACAGATGCTGACGTTGCGATGGGGGTATCAGGTAACTTAGTGCTACAAAACGAAACATTCACCCTTACTGAAACAACCACCCTTACCGAGTTGATGAATTTAATTAATGAAAATGACAAGGTTGATTTAACAGCGGAGTTGGCATTGGTTGATGGGGAAACAAATCAATTTCGTTTAAAACTAACCAATACGATTGCAGGGGAAGTGATTAACATGTTGGGATGTGTGCCAACAGAAGCTGGCTTGCTTGATGATGCAGGTCTAAAGGTGCCGCCTACCACAACCAGTCTCGATGACTTAATTGCAAAGTTCACGTTTAACGGCATAGAGATGACCCGTGATTCCAACACTATTAAAAACTTGATGCCCAACGTGACATTTTCTCTGATCACACCCTCTGAGGACGATACCATTTTTAGTATTGAATACATGAAGCAAGATGGTTACGATGCCGTTAAAAACTTTGTTGATGCTTATAATGATGTAATGCGCACCCTTCATAAGCACAAACAAGAAAATCCTGACGGAACCCCTGCTGCTGATGCAACCTTATATGGCGATAGAGTTATAACGCAATTTGAATATTTACTGCGTCATGTGCAAGAGGCGCCCACGCTTGGCAATAAAAGATCTAGCACATCCTACATGGGTTTAAGTGATATTGGCATTAGTTTTACAACAACAAAAAACCCAGGTGATGAAAACATTCCAGGTATGATGCTGTTAAATACAGGCACTTTATCTGCTTGTATCGCTGATAAGTCATACGATGATTTAATTCGTTTGTTTGGAAACTACTGCGAGTCTTCCAACCCGATGTTTAGCGTCTTTGATGTAGGCAGTAAATTTCCAAGTCGCCTACTGGGGAAAGATATTGCCGTGACGTATCGCTACGATGGCGTTAAAGATGGGGATAGCCCTTACACAGATAACTTTACGATGCTTGAACCTTCTGTTGCATTAAATGAATCGGTAGCAGGAAAAGCGGTTACCATTACCTACACACAAAGCACGGATACGTCATTTTCAATTGCTATTTCAGGTATAGAAGGACAAGCAACAGTCACCGTTGATAATGTGTTAGACGGCCACGTCGTCATGCCAGCTAACTCAATTTTTAAAGGGCTGAAATTTGACTTTATAGGCACAGCGCCCGCTATTGGAAATTCAATTGTTGCTACAGTTAAATTGCCTGAATATGTGGCTGTATTGTCATGCAGTGGTGAAGCAGATGTGACTATTTCTAATGTTCGCAATAATATTATAGAAGGCCCTGTTGGTTCTATTTATGAAGGCTTGGTGTTTGGGTATCAATATGGGAGTACGTCCCCTTTATCAATGGGTGGGGGCACTATTAATACGACTTTGTCACTCACAAAAGGCATTGCAGTTGGGTTTTTAGATGAAGTTGCAGAAGCGACATTAAGAACACCAGAGGGCCAAGATGCAACGGGCTTGGTTGATTTAGCCGTTATGCTGCTTGACAGCGAAAATGAAACGAACACGAAACGTATTTCAGATGCACAAGCCGCAGCAGAACGTCAACGCAAAGGGTTGGAACCTTTTATTTTAAGACTCTATAATTTAAATGAAAGCTTATCACAAGTACTTTTTATTCTTGATAAGATGACAAATGCGAAGAAATAACCTCCTACCACTACACTTATTTTCATCAGTGAAGATTGCTAGGTGTTTGAAGTATGATGACGATATAACGCTTGAGCCAAATTATAAGTGACAACCTATAGTTATGCAGGGTTTTAAACCATAACCATACCACCATTAATATGCAACGTTTGCCCCGTGACATAAGCGGCTTCATCGCTAGCTAAGAACACAACAGCTGCTGCAATATCCTCAGCGCTTCCCATTTTGCCTTGTGGAATAGAAGCTAATATTTTCGTCTTCACGGCTTCTGGCAATTCATCTGTCATGGCTGTTTCAATAAACCCAGGGGCCACACAGTTCACAGTAATACCACGTGAGGCAATTTCTTGCGCTAAGGCCTTTGAAAAACCAACCATCCCTGCTTTTGATGCGCAGTAATTGGTTTGGCCAGGGTTACCAGTTGTACCCACAACTGAACTGATGTTAATAATTCTACCTTTGCGGCGTTTCATCATCGTTTTAACAGCGCTTTTACAAATTCTAAAGAGAGATGTTAGGTTCACATCTAATACAGCCTGCCAGTCTTCATCTTTCATGCGCATCAGTAATGTGTCACGTGTAATACCAGCGTTGTTGACGATGATATCAATGTCACCTGCTAAAGCTTCTGCTTGGTCAAACAAGGCATGTGTTGCGGCAGCGTCACTTAATGAACAAGGAAGAATATGGGCATCTACATGAAAAGTTTCCTTAATGTGTGATGCCACTTCTTGCAATACGGCTTCACGTGTTCCTGACAACACAACTGTCGCCCCTTGTTTTGCAACAGCCTCAGCAATTGAACGACCAATACCACCGGTGGCACCTGTGACTAAAACTTTTTTATCTTTAAGTGAAAACATTGCTTGATACTCCAGTTCTTGATGATTAATGTTTCATAGTGTGGTATACGTATACCATGTTTTACATTTATCTATACAAGGAATTGCAAAAAAAACCCAGCAAAATGTGGTGCCGATTGTATTTATTGCCCTGACAGCCCCCAACAAAAAATGTGGTTTTAAGCAAAACTTTCGTAAGTGCAGAGATATTTTAATAATCGACAGAAAAGAGATGAGGAAAAGATGGCAAGCTATCAATATGTGTATGTAATTAAAGAACTTCGTAAAGCCTACCCTGGTGGAAAGGAAGTTATTAAAGATTTATGGTTGTCATTTTTACCAGGTGTTAAAATTGGTGTCATTGGGCCAAACGGTGCGGGTAAATCTACCATATTAAAAATTATGGCTGGCCTTGATAAAGAATTTCAAGGTGAAGCATGGGCAGCTGATGGTGCAACTGTTGGCTACCTTGCACAAGAACCACAACTAGACGCTAATCTTTCCGTCATAGATAACATCAAAGCAAGCCTTGGTGAAATTCAAGGTTTACTTCAACGCTTTGAAACCATTAACGCAGCATTTGCAGAACCGATGTCAGATGATGAAATGAACCAACAGCTTGCAGAACAAAGTGAACTGCAAGACAAAATTGATGCAGCTGATGCTTGGGACCTTGATCGTCAAATTGAAATTGCGATGGATGCACTAAGGTGTCCTGCGGCTGACGCAACTGTTACAACATTGTCTGGTGGGGAAAAACGCCGTGTCGCTTTGTGTTCATTATTGATGCAAAAACCAGACTTACTTTTGTTAGACGAACCAACGAACCACCTTGACGCAGAATCAGTTGCTTGGTTAGAACGCCACCTTCAAGAATATAAAGGAACCGTTGTCCTTATCACCCACGACCGTTACTTCCTTGACAATGTCGTAAGCTGGATTTTAGAAGTTGACCGTGGTCAAGGCTTCCCCTTCGAAGGTAACTATTCCCAATGGCTAGAGAGCAAGCAAAAGCGCCTCATGCAAGAACAAAAGACGGAAAGCCATCGCCAAAAGCAGTTGGAAAGTGAATTGGAATGGATTCGTCAATCCCCTAAAGGGCGTCAAAGCAAGTCAAAGGCACGTATTAATGCGTATGAAGATTTGTTAAAGCAAAATTATGATACAGGAAGTGGTGACGGCTGCATTGTTATTCCTGCAGGCGAACGTCTTGGTGACCTTGTAATGGATATTAAGAATGTGTCTAAAGGGTATGGTGACCGTTTATTGATTGATGACTTATCATTCAGATTCCCACGTGGTGGGATTGTAGGAGTTATCGGCCCGAACGGTGCGGGTAAGTCAACCTTAATTAAAATGCTCACCGGACAAGAACAACCAGACACAGGGACAATTGAAGTTGGTGATAGCGTCAATATGGGTTACGTTGACCAATCACGTGATGCCTTAGATGACAAGAAATCAATCTGGGAAGAAATTTCAGGTGGCCTTGATGTTGTAGAATTAGGCAAGAAGACAGTTCCAAGTCGTGCCTACTGTAGCTGGTATAACTTTAAAGGCGGCGACCAACAAAAACGCGTTGGCGTGTTATCTGGTGGTGAAAGAAACCGTGTTCACCTTGCTAAAATTTTAAAGTCTGGTGCGAACGTTATTTTCCTTGACGAACCAACCAATGACTTAGACGTTGAAACATTACGTTCATTAGAAGAAGCCCTCCTTAACTTTGCAGGCTGCGCTGTTGTGATTACCCACGATCGCTTTTTCTTAGACCGTATTGCAACACACATTCTAGCCTTTGAAGGAGATAGCCATGTCGAATGGTTTGAAGGAAACTTCCAATCTTATGAAGAAGACAGAAAACGACGCTTGGGTGCGCAAGCTTGTGAACCAAAGCGCATTAAGTACAAGCCTTTAGCACGTTAAATCGACATTGAATTTCTATCCCACCCCCGCTTTGCTATGTGTAAAGTGGGGGTTTTTCTTTACGAACAGTTTTGAGAACACACTTTCATCCAATTGGGTTATTTCTATTTAGCATGGCCAACAAGCGTCTTTCACGCATTTCTTGTGCACTTAAAACATGAGCAGGTTCATTTGTTGTTGCTGTCATACGTGGGGCTGCCGTAGGTGGTATCACTTGCGTTTCAGCTGCTGCTCTTGCAGCGGCTTCAATTGCTTGACGACGTTCAAGGTCAACTTGCATGGCAGCTGCAAATTCTTCATTTTGCTGCCTAATTTGATCTTCTCTTGCTTTCGTGTCTGCCATAACTTGTAGACGTGCAACGACATCACTGACCTTAAAGCAGGTAAGGTCAGCACCATTAATCAAAGTTTCGCTTATTTCCCTATAGCCGTTTATCAATTCATCAAAGCTAGAACTTTCATTATAATTTCTTTTCTTAAGTTCATTTGCGACAAAGGCTATGCTTTCTGGAGTATTACACCGTAACATGTTAGAAAAGGCGGCTTCTTTATGAGGGGTGAACCAAGACTGACTTTCAAAGAACCCACACAAGACATCATCTTGGCACTGCAGGATAGATTCAAATAAGGCAGTCTTTTGGTTCAGAGAAAAGTGCAGATCTTCTTTACTGTTATAAGCTGCACATAATGACATAACAGCTTGTAATTTGGCAGATGCATTAGAATATAAAAAAACTGTTTTAAATGCACTTAAAAGGGCATCAGGGGTGAGAGGTTGATTATATTGAGAAAGTATTGTCAAATAATTTGCAATTGCATTGTGGTTATAGCCTGCGACTTGTCTTCTCACGCTTTCTGAGAGTCCCGCAGATAAACCTTTTGCATCTGGTGTGCACAATGCATAAGCAGGTATTAGCAGCTTAAAGAGTTGTTTATAGTCAGCATCTCGGCTCATGCTCGCAAAGGCTTTATTGATAGCATCTTGAATACAGCCCCCATCAGTGCCTCTAAAACTTGCAAACTCAAGGGCTTTTCTCAAGAGCACTTGATCATTGAGGGTGATAGCAATTTCGATAAGAAGGGAAAAACCAACAGGTTCCAATTTTAAATTTTCAAACCACGCATTTGCTGATTGTAAAATCAATTCTCTGTCGGTTGGTGTATAAGGCAAGCTATAAGCTTGGTAAGTGTTTTTAAACTTTACCCATTGTGTATCCAAGGGACCATAAAATTCTTTTACAAATCTGCCGCCAGCCGAAGATTCCTCAATTTTTTCTTGTAAAAAATCCAGACGTTCACTATCTTCATTTTCTGCTTGGGTATAATAATTTTGCAACATGACCAAACAACTTAATGAGGGTGGGCAGGTGTCATAAATTTCTGCAAAGGCTTGTGAATCTTCACTGAATCTAAAGTAGGTTTCAAATGTTGCATCATTTTCATTGCTAAGCCCATAAGCAACTGCTGCATAACAATTGAATAAAAGTGCTACCCCTATTAGCGTTGCCAACCTCATATTCTTCATAACTTAAAATCCCTTCCCTGTGACTTTTAAAGGCTACAAGTAAACAATATACATAAAATTTCAACATAGTTAAAACATTTTTATAAAGCTTTCCCTACCTTTTGCGCAATATAACCACTCATTCTCTTGGTCAATTTTTTCATATCTTTTACGGTGGGTCTTTTAAATTCGTCAATCCACACATAAAAAAGCGGCGTAATATATAAAGTGAGCCACTGCGAAACAAGAAGGCCCCCAATAATACAAATACCAAGTGGGCGTCTCAATTCTGACCCGCTACCATTCCACAAAGCTATGGGGACAGCG
>CAYZJC010000014.1:30800-38881 GCA_964478775.1 uncultured Verrucomicrobiales bacterium
GCGCCCATAAGGGCTGCAAAGGTCGTCATCATAATGGGGCGAAAGCGTCGTTTACAGGCCGCAGTAATCGCCTCCTTTGATGGCATGTCTTGTGTGGTTTTTAAGATTTGCGCATAGTCAATCATCATAATGGCGTTCTTTTTGACAATCCCAATTAGCAACACAATACCGACCATGGCAATAACATCCATCTCAAAACCAAGAAGCAGTAAAAATAAAATGGCCCCAAGCCCAGCAGAAGGCAACCCTGTGATAATCGTAAGGGGGTGCTTAAAGCTTTCATACAGCATGCCTAAGATAATATAAACCGTGATGATAGCCCCTAAAATTAAGAACAATTGACCGTTATTTGACGACTGGAAAGCTTTGGCTTCCCCTTGAAAACTACGTGTAATGCTTGCAGGAAGGGCTATTTGTTCTTCTATGGCTGTAATTTCTTTAACGGTGTCACCCAAACTTTTGCCTTCGCTCAAGTTAAAGGAAAGGGTTGCACTGGGGAGTCGATTAAGGTGATTAACTGTCAAAGGGGCATTTTTAAATTCCACAGTTGCCATTGCAGATAAGGGCACAGCTTTTTTTGTAAGAACAGATTGCAGATAAACTTTGTCTAAGTCGTGAATACTGCGTGTTTCATTTTTTTTAAGCGTCATGATAACGGGATAGGTGTCTGAATCTGTATAGATATTTGAAATTTCTGCATCAGCAAAGCCATATTGCAAAGTGTCGGTGATATCTTTCATACTGACGCCTAAGCGTTTGGCTTTATCTCTATCTACTTTAATGCTTGCTTTCAAGCTAGACAATTTAAGGTCTGAATTGACATCCACCACACCCGGCAATTTGGAAATGTGTTCTTCCAGCTTTTGTGTGAAATAGGTCAAGTCATTATAATTTTGTGACTGCAGGGTATATTGATATTGGCTTTTTGAAAGCTTGCCCCCTATTCTTAAATTTTGAACCGCTTGCATAGACACTGACAAGGAAGGCAACACATCTATTTGTTTTCGTAAATCTTTAATGACTTCAATAATGGGTTTGCGTTGCGATAATGGTTTTAACACAATAAAAAACCGCCCTTCATTACTTGCAATGGTGGAAGAGGTTCGCCCAATGGTTGCATTGTAAGATGCGATTGAGGGGTGCTTTGCTAATATCGCTATTAATTCTTTTTCTGCCCGTAAGGTTTCATCAAAAGAGGCTTCGCTCGGTACTTCTGTCACCCCATAAATAAGACCTGTGTCTTCGTTGGGTATAAAACCTTTTGGTGAAATGGCAAACAAGACAACGTTTAAGGTAATGAGTAAGGCTAAGAAAGGCAGAACATAGGGCTTATACACAAATATTTTTTCAAGCGATGTGGTATAAGTGTTTTCCATCCACTGGTAAAATTGGTTAAAAAGCCTTAAGACTTTGTTTTTGTGCGTTGTGGCTAATGCGTGATGGTTTGCTTTTAAAAACTGACTTAACATCGGAATGACTGACAAAGACACTACACCAGACGCTAAAATGGCGATAACAATCGTCATGGCAAATTCGTATAAGAACCTGCCGACAACCCCTTGCATAAAAACAATTGGAATAAACACAGCGATTAACGATAAAGTCATCGACAACACTGTGAAGGTAATTTCTTTAGACCCATCTAAGGCGGCCTCTAATGGCTTCTTGCCTTTTTCACGGTGCACCATAATATTTTCTAAAACAATAATTGCATCGTCAATAATAAAGCCAATAGACAAGGTAATGGCTAAAAGGGTCATGTTATTTAAGCTAAAGCCCAATAGGTACATAACCAAAAAAGTCAGCAAGATAGAAAGCGGCAAAGTTATAGATGGAATGAATGTGGCTTCAAGACTTTGTAAAAATAAGTAAATGACCAACACCACTAAGATAATGGTAATCAGGCTTGTTAATTTGACTTCGAACATGGCGTCTTGTGTAGATTCTGTTCTGTTAACAATAACGTCTACGTCAATATTCTGCGGTAAAAGCTGACGTAATTGCGGCACTAATTTGGTAACATTATTTGCGACTTCAATAGAATTAGAACCAGGTTGGCGTTGAATGGTTAAAATAAGTGAAGGGTCATTACCATAAAACGCAGCTGTGTATAAATTATCAACAGTGTCTGTCACAGTTGCAATATCTTCAAGGCGTAAATGCGGTTTGTTATTGATGAGCACTTTTGAAAACTCAGCTGCATTTTGCAGTTGTGCTTGGGCGGCAATTTGATATTGGTGTGTATCGCCTTGCAAAACACCTGAGGCAATATTAACATTGGCAGCCCTTATGTCTTGTGCAATTTGTGACAAACTTAATTGATGCGTTGCCATTAACCACGGGTCTACTTCAATTCTAACAGCGTAACTTTGCTTACCATTGGACAAAACACGCGCAATGTCAGGTAACATGGAAAGCTTTGGGATCACCAAGTTTTCGCAGTATTGTGTAAGTTGCCAGGTCAACATAGTTGCAGAGCGCAGTGCAAGAACAATCACAGGTTGATCAGCAGGGTTAACTTTTTTAAAGTTAGGCGTCGTCGTCATCGTTGAAGGTAAACGACTTTGCGCTGTGGATATGGCCGTTGCTACATCTTGCGCTGCAGCATTAATGTCAGTGTTGAGGTTAAATTCCAAAACAATTTGTGTTGCTTCTTGCGCACTGGTAGAGGTAAGTTGATCAAGCCCTGGGATAGATGAAAATTGTTGTTCCAAAGGCAATGCCACAGCTTGTGCCATGGTTTCAGGGGTTGCACCAGAAAGCCCAGCATTAACAACAATGACGGGCATTTCAATTTTCGGCAAAGCATTGATAGGCAGTTTTTGATAAGCAATAATACTCATCAGCATTAACCACAAGGTTAACAATATGGTCATGACAGGGCGTTTAATAAAGATGCTTGAAAAACTCACGATTTTTTCCCACCAGTGTCACTGTGTTTCTCATTATCTTGTGGGCTTACAATCACCAAGCTACCATCACGCAGTTTCATTTGCCCTTTTAACACAATTTCATCTGTTTCCTTAAGGGGGGTATCTTTTGGTAAAACGACAAGGCCGTCTACGATATGGTCAATGCTTAAGTGTAACATCTTTACAGATTGTGCTTTCTGGTCATGCACAAAAACATATGGCCCTTTGGCCCCCATCCGCATGGCAGCTTCGGGAATGGTTAACACACCGTTTAATGTTTTAAGGGTAAGATGCCCCATCACAGACATGCCAGGCCTTAAGCTAAAAGAACTATTGTCAATTTCAGCCTTGACAGCAAGGGTGCCTTGCCCACCTTCAAGGGCATTATCTAGCGCGATTAATTTTGCCTTAAAAGACTTTTCTGGGTTATCAACAGATCTAATATCTATTTCAATTTGTTCAAAGTTTTGCAATACATCACTTACAAAGCGTTCAGGAATATAAAAACTAGCTAGGAGTGTTTTAATGTCTTTGACCGTGGTAAGGGGGGCATTTTCCATCATACGCACAAAAGTGCCCTCTTCAATTTGGCGCAGCCCAACATAACCGTCTATAGGGCTTTTAATTTTAGAGTACGCAATTTGTAATTGAAGGGCGTCTATTGTAGCTTGGTCATAAGCAACTGTTGCACGTAAATTTTCTGCCGTTGCTTTCACATCTTCAAAGGTGGCCTTTGAAATGACGTTTTCTTTTATCAATTTTAAATGACGTTCATATTCATGTTGCGCACTTAACAGTAAAGCTTGGTCTTTATCAAAAGTGGCTCTCGCTTGCCGCAGTTGAATTTGAAGCTGTTCATCATCCAGCTCTATCAAGACATCACCTGCCTTAACGGCTCTTCCTTCTTTAAATAAAATACTTTTAACGCGACCATCTGTTCTAGCGCGAATATTTGCATGTGTCTTTGGAGACAAAAGGGCTGGTAGTTTTATTTGAAAAGGAATGGTTTTGAGAAGAGGTGAACACATTTCAACAACGACAGGCGGCTTTGGGGGTTTAGCCTTTTCATTTGATAATACCCAAAAACTTAAACAAACGCACCCAACACATACCATCAAAAATTTCATTTTATGGCCAATTAAAAGTGATTTCAACAAAGACGATAGCTTTAACATTCAAAATTTCATGTGGTAAGAGATATATATCTTAACTATACGACCAACATGCTTAACATTTAATTAAACAATAGGGGAAATTATATGAAGACAAGGCCGTCTAAATTTTCAATTAACGAAACACCAAAGAGAAAATCATTTTCTAAATTTTGGTAACTTAAACCAAGATGGGTGTTTTTTATGAACAAGATAGGCAAATCGTTCAAAGGTAATTGCCAATGCGCAAACAAACACGATGCCAACAAAAGTGTAGAGGATAGGGTGATTGATTGCAAAATGAACAATTTCCTCTGTCCAATCGGATGTGAGCTTGGCAAGAGAAACCAAATAATCTAACGTAAATAAATTGAGCTTTGCCGTAGGGGCAAATGTTCTGGTTTGCGAAAACAGTGTATATAAAAACTGAAATGCTAGTATGAGGATAACAATGCCACCTGCTATACCTAATTGTGCTTGCGTAAACCTATTGCCAATAAACAAAGAAATAATATACCCAATCATTGACCCAATCAGGAGAAAGAAGATAATAGTCCAGTCGCCTACGGCGTGATGTAGCCCTTGAATTAAGGTTACGACAATGGCGATAGAAAACACCACCAAGCGAGACGTTCCATTAATAACCTCACTTTGACGGCCAACCAAATAGGTCACTGCTGGGGTGATGACCAAACTTAGACTTCCACCTAAAATAGTTGTGAGCATGCCTGTGACTATGCCAATGCAAAAAGGAACAATAATACTAATTTCAGTTCTGGAACGTGTAAAAACCTTATGCAAGGGTAAGAGCAACATCCATTTTTTCATCGAGACAGCAGGCTTTTTAATGCCTGTAGAATGCATGGCGCGTAAGTTAAAAATCAACATGACAAGGCCTACTATCAATAACATCACAAATAGCATGATATTAAAATGCTTTGTAAAGGTAGAGCGTTGCACAATAAATTGGTAGAGATACGCTTCTATAATGGCACCAATAACGCCGCCTGCAAACAAATACCACGCCAATGCAAGGTCAACACTATTGCGCCGCCAATGATGAAAGAAACCAATCAAGCTTGAACCTACGGTGTTATAAAGTTGACTTGGAAAAGCAACCATTGGAGGAATGCCGGCCAAAATCAACACTGGCGTTACAAAAACCCCGCCGCCAATACGTAAAAGAGACGATACCAATCCTCCACCTATCCCAATCAGGATGATGAGCAAAGGGTTCATAGCCATACCGGCAATTGGAAGGGCAACTTTTAGCATAATTTTAAGTATAAAGTAAAAAAAAAATTAAACCAATTTCTTTATGCGCTTGCAAACGCTTGTGCACGTGTCAACACATCCAACATTCTTCAACTTGGATTTAAAATAATAAAATATTTTTAATTTATAGTCTTGATTTTTTAAAAACAAAGACCTATATATTAATTATAAATCAATACATGGCCGAGAACACCAAATGACAGATAATAATTTTCAAGAAAAAACAGTTGCTTCTTCTAACCCAGTTGTGCGTTTCGTGGAATGGATTAAAGCATGGAACTACAAAATGACGTACGCCCCAAAATATAAACGGAGGGCAAAGTTTTGGGGTATATCACTTGGCCTTTGCGGCGCGTTTTGGCTTATTGGGTATAAAGAATTTGAAAAAATAGAGACGCAAAACTTTCAACTTGCCCCGAAAGCTGGTGATATTTTTATGATTGAAACAGACCTACCTGAAACACCTTATCAGGTATGGAGTTATGAAAATGTTGAAAACAATGAATATAGCTTTGGTGTTGGAAACTTAATGTTTTCTGATATCAAGACAGCCCGTAACACCATACGCACAACAAAAGCCTATGACAGCAAAACCAAGGCCGCGTATGATTTTCAATTTGAACCACATGAAATGATGATTACACATGAAGAACTTCAAAACCTTTCAGTTAAACACATTGATAGAGAAATTCCCCTAGACATAAACCGTGTGAAAGTCATTATCGAAGGTAGCTGTAATGCCGCTATCACTTTTTTTAAAAAGGTCTCTCACCAGATTACAGGGAACACGTCATCAATGTTAGGCAAAGGCGGCTTGGATAAGTGACTTGGTATACGCATGCTGGCTTTTCTCAAACACATCTTGCGTGCAACCTATTTCTATAACCTTGCCATGGTGCAAAACAATAACCCTATGACACATCGCACGAATCACGCGTAAATCGTGGCTCACCATGACGTAACATAGCTGATACTTGCGTTGTAGTCTGTTGAGGAGCTCTAGCACCTCACACTGTATAGACCTGTCTAAAGCTGATGTGGGTTCATCTAGGAACAAAATTTGTGGGCGCAAAATAAGGGCGCGGGCAATGGCAATACGTTGACGCTGCCCACCTGAAAATTCATGGGGGTAACGGTTGTACATATCTGGGCCTAGCCCGACATCTTGCATACTCTCTTTAAATTTTGCCTCAATTGCTTGCGATGTCAAATCACGTTGATGCAATCTTAGCCCTTCACACACAATATCACGTACAATCATCCTAGGATTTAAACTGCTAAAGGGGTCTTGGAAAATCATTTGGCAATAAGGCCGCATGGGACGAAGCAACTTATCTTGTAGTGTATCAATGCGTTTGCCGAGTAATGTGATTTCCCCTGTTGAGTCAATCAAACGCATCAACGCCAAGGCCGCACTGCTTTTTCCTGACCCACTTTCCCCAACAATGCCGATAGACTCCCCTTTTGCAAGTGCAAAGGCTAAATCGTTAAGTGCACAAAAAGTATTTGCTGGTTTTCTTAATAAAACATCGAGAAAGGCTCTGTCACGTTCATAACTCACAGTCAAATTTGTTGCTGAAAGCACATTGTCTGTTGGGTCATCAACCGTAATTTTATCCGCGCGATACCCCTTAGGTTCACTATTTAAAAGCTTTTGCGTGTATTCATGTTGGGGCGCATTAAAAATATCTGCCACCAAACCTTCTTCGACGACCACACCATCCTTCATCACCAGCACTCGCTTGGCATAATGTTTAACAATATGTAAGTCGTGGGTGATAAATATCATGCCCATTTTATAAATTTCTTGCAGGTTTTTAAGAACCTCCATAATCTTGGTTTGTAAGGTAACATCTAACGCTGTGGTGGGTTCATCTGCAATTAAAATATCAGGCTTACAGGCAATAGCTATCGCTATCATCACACGTTGACGTTGTCCCCCTGATAATTCATGTGGGTAAGCGGTAAGCTTTTCATGCGCATCTTCCATACCTACTTGCTGTAATAAACGAATAACCTCTTCTTTTAAAGCTTCACCACTTAATGGTATATGTAGCTTTAACGCCTCACTGATTTGCTTAAAAACAGTATGGAGCGGATTAAGCGCAGTCATCGGGTCTTGAAAAATAAAACCAATTCGCTTGCCCCGTAACTGACGTAGAATAGGTTCTGGTGCACCCAAAAGTTCAATATCAAGATCAACAAGCTGAACTGACCCTGCTGGATGAAATGCTTTTGGATATGGTAATAATCCCACAATTGAAAGCGCTGTCAGTGTTTTCCCTGAACCACTTTCCCCTACAATTGCCAATGTTTCAGAAGGGTTAAGAGTGAACGAAACCCCTTTGACACATTCGAAAATTGGAACTGCAGAATCTGTGTGGTGGGTTTCACCGTAAAACGATACATGTAAGTTTTTTACTGCCAGCATTTGTTTAGGTTCTCTTGGAATAAAATAAGAATAAGCTTTTAACAGCGATTATAAGAATGATTGCCCCTATATACAAGGTTTTCAAGGCCTGCATAGCCTTAAATTATTCCTTAGATAATCAGTTATAATTATGCGCTTCTGCATCGCATATTTAAACCCTTATTCGTTCATGGTTTATCTAAATTGTCTATTTGGACCATGATGCATTTCAGCTGTGTAATAATTATAGTAAATTTTAAAATAAATTATTTTTCCTTTACCGCCCCCCGCCCATAACTTCCCACCCTTGTTTCAAGGGTGGGGGGACACAAT
>CAYZJC010000015.1:0-25340 GCA_964478775.1 uncultured Verrucomicrobiales bacterium
ACACATCTTTATGTCAATATAAACAAACAAAACTACATACGTATTTGCGATTGTTTATATTATACAACAATAACAGTTAATAAATAGTTAACATAATAAAAACAAATTAAGATTGTGTGAATATTTAGTTCTAGCATTCAAGTGTGAAGCTTCCACTAGGGCGCAAGAAAAGTCGGGTACTGTATAATCAAGATTGTTACTGCCTCATTCCCATTTGAGGACATTTCTCATTTGCCCAAAGCGGACATTATCAAATTGCGTTTACACTCACACATAATGTATGGATCTTTAATTCGGAATATGTTAGTAATAGCTTATTGTTTTAGACCAATGATACAAATTGGCTTTTGTGCCTTGCCAATTTGAAAAAATTTAAACATGTTTAAGACATACATCATCATTTTATAGATAGGAAAATCATGACTTACGATGTAAATGCAGAATCACTTAAATACCACCGCCGTAAACCCTACGGCAAGCTTTGCATTCAAGCAACAAAACCTTTGGACCATCGTGAAGATTTAGCACTGGCATACTCACCAGGTGTGGCAGAACCTTGTCGTGTGATTGCAAAGGATCCATCTCAGTCATTAGAATTAACGGCACGTGGAAATTTAATTGCTGTTATTTCAAATGGTACAGCTGTACTTGGTCTTGGTGATATTGGGGCCTTAGCTTCAAAACCAGTGATGGAAGGCAAAGCTGTCCTGTTTAAGAAGTTTAGCAACATTGATGCATTCGACATTGAAATTGATGAAAAAGACCCTGAAAAACTAATTGAAATTATCGCATCATTAGAACCGACCTTTGGTGGTATTAATCTTGAAGACATTAAAGCGCCAGATTGTTTTATTATTGAGAGCAAATTAAAAGAACGCTTAAACATTCCTGTATTTCATGATGACCAACACGGCACAGCGGTTATTGCTACAGCTGCAACACTGAACGCACTTGAACTTTTAAAGAAAAACATTGGCGACATGAAGCTTGTTGTTTCTGGTGCAGGTGCGGGTGCATTGGCTTGCTTAAACTTACTCATGGAAGTTGGGATTAAAAAAGAAAATATTATTGTTTGTGACAGCAAAGGTGTTGTTCATACACAGCGCACAGACATTAAAGACCCTTATAAATTAGCCTTCGCTGCTGACACAGCGTGTCGCACCCTTCGCGATGCGATGAAAGGGGCTGACATGTTCTTAGGATTGTCAGTTGCAAACGTTGTTGATGCAGACATGGTTGCGAGCATGGCTGAGCGCCCACTGATTTTGGCCCTTGCAAACCCTGACCCAGAAATTCGCCCAGATGTTGTCGCTAGCGTTAGAAGTGATGCTATTGTGGCGACCGGTCGTTCAGACTATCCGAACCAAGTCAATAATGCTTTATGTTTCCCTTACCTGTTTCGTGGTGCATTAGACGTCGGTGCACGCGCAATTAACGAAGAAATGAAGATTGCTGCCGTTCATGCGATTGCAAAGCTCGCACGCGCTGAAGTCACTGACGTTGTCGCGAACGCTTATGGCGGTGAAATTCATAAATTTGGTAAAGATTATATTATTCCAAAGCCATTTGACCGTCGTTTGTATGTTGAGATTGCTTATGCGGTTGCGAAAGCTGCGATGGAATCGGGTGTGGCTACAAAACCAATTGAAGATATGGATGCCTACCAACGCGAACTTGAAAACTTTATTTATCGTTCAAGTGCGGTAATGCAACCTATTTTTGCATCTGCCCAAAACCATAAAGATAAACCTGCAAAGCGCATTTGTTTTGCAGAAGGTGAAGATAACCGTGTATTGCAAGCTGTTCAGTCATTGGTTGACAGAAACATTGGACGTTGTATTTTAGTGGGACGTCCGGAAGTCATTCGCTGGAGAGTTGAGCACTTAGGGCTTCGCCTTG
The DNA here is from genome assembly GCA_964478775.1 of uncultured Verrucomicrobiales bacterium. Taxonomy (GTDB): domain Bacteria; phylum Pseudomonadota; class Alphaproteobacteria; order Paracaedibacterales; family CAIOTO01; genus PNMQ01. Next base: position 1,900 of record CAYZJC010000015.1, read on the forward strand.
ATATTGATAAAGATATCGAAATTGTTGACCCAAATAGTGATACGCGTTTTCAAACCTATTGGCAAGCTTATCACAGCGTTATGGAACGTCGCGGTGTGACACCAGAAGCGGCTAAAATTCAGGTCAGAACAAAAAGCACTGTGATTGCAGCGCTCATGGTTCACCTTGGGCATGCGGATGCCGTCATATGCGGCCTTGTGGGACGTTACCTTGAACACTTTACAACCTTGCGCCGTGTGATTGGTTTGGAACAAGACCGCAGCTTATGTGCGGCGATGACAACCGCCATCTTACCTGAAGGCCCCTTATTCTTCTGTGACCCTTATGTCAATGAAGACCCAACAACAGATGAATTAATTGAAATGACAGAGCTTGCGATTGAACAAGTGAAACGCTTTGGTATCGTGCCAAAGGTCGCGATGGTATCACACTCTAACTTTGGGACGTCTCGTCTTGAATCAGCTGTTAAAATGCGAGAAGTTGTGTCTTATTTCCAATCAATGCAGCCTGACCTTGAAATTGAAGGGGAAATGCATTCAAGTTTGGCATTAGACGAAGAGGCACGCATGCAAATGTTTCCCAATTCTCGCCTGAAAGGAATTGCAAATATTTTGATTTTCCCCAATGTCGAGTCGGCAAACATTGCGTACAACATGATTAAGACCGTGACAAAGTGCCCAACACTTGACCCCTTATTGATGGGGCTAAAGGGTGTGGCCCATATCTTGAGTCCTATGGCATCTGTTCGAACGATTATCAACATGACAGCGCTCGCGATTGATGAAGCCAATGGCATGGAAGCTGTTCAATAAATAACAAGAAGGCGTTCCATTCGGAACGCCTTTTTTAATAAGGTGAATATAATGCAGTTAGCTTCGACAGTATTGGTTTTAGGGCTTGGTAAAACGGGTGTGAGTGTGGCCCAGTTTTTATATGAACGCAGCGTTGAATATATTGTGTTTAATGACACACCCCCTTCGACAGAAATGACAAATCAATTGCCCGAAGGTTCAGTTGTGTTAACACCTTCAACAATTGAGATGGACCAAGATATTGACTGGGCTACCATTTCAATGGTGGTCCAAAGCCCTGGCATTCCTTATACCCTACCTAAGCCTCACCCTATTACAGCACTTGCAAAGGCAAAAGGTATTTCTGTTGTGTGTGATATAGACTTATTTGCTGCCTTTAAACCCCCTCATATTGCGTGTGTAGGTGTGACAGGTACGAACGGTAAATCAACCACCACTGCTTTACTGAACCATCTCTTTAATACCCACCTGTTGTTGAAAGAGAAGCCATTACCTACAAAAAGCAAAGCTTATATGGGAGGTAATATTGGCATTCCAGCCCTAGACTTACTTAAAGAAAAAGATGCTGCCTATTATGTTTTAGAATTATCTTCCTATCAATTAGAAATTTTAAATAGTATAGATTTAAATGCAGCCATACTCCTTAACATCACGCCCGACCACTTAGACAGACATGGTACAATGCAAGCCTATGCAGCGGTAAAAGAGAAAATTTTCACATCAACTGCGCATGCTTTTCGCGGTGACCACCTGCCCCCGTTCGTAACTGTAGAAACCTTACCAACCCTAACGTCGTTGCGTGGTGAACATAATGTACAAAATGTGAACGCAGCAGCTGCGGTGGCGACAGCTTTAAATGTGCCAAAAGACCACATTTTACAAGCCTTAAAAACTTTTGTGGGGCTACCACACCGTATGGAAACAGTGTATGAAGATGATGATTTGCTGATTGTGAATGACAGCAAAGCCACTAATGCAGAGGCAGCAGAACGTGCCCTTCAAAGCTATCTCGCGTATGCGAAAAATCTTGCGAGCATTTCACTTATTGGGGAAGCTTGTGAACCCTTTTATAATGACCTTATTAAAGAAGTACCTGCACAAAAATTACATCAATGCATTACGTTAGAAAAGGCAATTGACACAGCAGTGAAACAGGTGAATCAACAAAGACAAGCAACAGGCAGATTCGCTGAAAAACAAGTCATTCTTTTTAGCCCTGCCTGCGCCAGCTTTGACCAATTTAAAAATTTTGAACATCGAGGCGATGTGTTTAAGTTATTAATTAAAGAAAAATTACTTAGCACCAAAACTATAGCTTATGATACAGTCTCTTAACGTATTTTTGTAATTGTTTGTGGGGTAATAATGACTTGGCCATCTTTAAAATTAAGGGTAACCTTTGTGGTGGTGGTTGGGAAAGTTTTGGCATCTTGTATCAATTTGCCATCGCTTTCGACAAATGAGAAACCTTTATCTAAGATCTTAGTATAGCTTGACTGTGCAAGGCGGGTTGCCAGCAGTGACACGCTATGAACACGTTGCTGGTACCATTGTGCACTTAAGGCTTGAAACTGCTGCAGGATGTATTGAAATTGCTGTTCTCTTTTATGCAGTAACTCACCAGGGTGGATGATTTTTAGCATGATAAGCTTGTGTTCTTGCTGCAGGAAAAAATTGTCTGATGCACGTTGAAGTCTGTCGGTGTAGTCATCAAGGCGCTGCATCATATTTTCAAGTATGGTATTGGGGTGCGTGATCATTCGCGCCAACCCTTGTAAGGTGGTCCATTTAAACCTAAGCATCGTAATAAAATGGTGGTGCATACGTTGATGGGTGCCATCAATAGCTGTTAATAATTGTGACCGTACAGGGGTTGCAAGTTCTGCCGCAGCTGTTGGGGTGGGTGCGCGCATATCTGCGGCAAAGTCACATAAAGTGGTATCTGTTTCGTGCCCAACAGCAGAAATTGTGGGTATACGACTTTCAAACACGGCACGCACAACGTTTTCTTCGTTAAAGCTCCACAAATCTTCAAGGCTGCCACCGCCTCGTGCAATCATTAGCACATCCGGTTTCATATCATCACTCAGCTTATTAAACCCTTGTATGGCCGCTGTGATTTGGTCAGCTGAACCTGGGCCTTGCACAAGGGTTGGCCACACCAGAACGTGCACAGGAAAGCGGTCTTCCAGCCGGTGTAAAATATCACGGATCACAGCACCCGTTGGTGATGTAATAACCCCAATGCGTTTTGGAAACGCCGGTAAAGGGCGATTTTGGTTAAACACACCTTCCTTTAAAAGACGTTCTTTTCTCTCTAAAAACAACGTCATTAAAGCGCCTTGGCCAGCGGCTTGCAGCTTTTCTACAATCATTTGGTACTTTGAACGGCCAGGGTAAGTGGTGATGCGACCTGTTGCAATGACTTCAAGGCCATCTTGAGGAACAACAGTAAAGGGGGATCCACGCCAGGCAATCGCGTCCAAAACAGAACTTTCATCCTTTATGGCGAAATAAGAGTGACCCGAACCATGCTTTTTAAAACCACTGATTTCACCCTTAATTTTAACTTTTGCAAACCCTTGTTCCACATATTTTTTTAAAATCAAACTCAGATCTGTCACACTAAAGATAGAATCGTCTTCTTGAGATGTACTTGTGGTGTCTGGTAAGTCTTCAAATTGCGTAATGGCAGCTTGCGTCATGGAATCTCACTACTTAATAAAGTTTTATTTATTTGATATTCATTTTAACGTAAAACATTTCACTTTGCGACTAATAAATAATATCTGTAAGCGCAATTTGATAATGTCCTCTTAATGATTTACCCCCTTGTTCAGACAACCTCTCCTACAAACCACATCGATGCGATGGATAAATCTTGTTCACTTAAGAACTGACGTTTTGAGTGGTCATGTGCACCGCATACAACAACGATTTGCGTGGCACCTTTCGCCATAGCTGCAGCTTTGATGGCTGCAATTAACCCAGCTCCAACAGATTGCCAAAGGTTTACGCAACTCACGCAAAAGTCATCAATCATCAACGTGAGTCCACCTGGATAATATACTTGTGGAGCAGCTATCAGAGGACCTATCACAAATCCCAATAGTTCTTTAAACCACAGTCTTTGTGTATCATCTCCTTTTTCACCCGCATAACACCAAAATTGTGGTTGTGCTTTTTCATAAAGCATACGCTTGTCTTTTGAGAGCGAAACCATGGCATCAATATCTAAAAGGTTTGAAGATCTAATATGAAAATCTATAGCAGGTAGAAATGGCTTTTTGAATGGGGCGATAAAAAAAGTATCTGCCCGGGCTGCTAATCCCCTTTCATTTTGTTTTTCATCCGCATTTTTTCCAAGACTCAATAAATCAAACACATACTGACAAATCCATTTCATTTTATTATCCTAATTTCCAATACCATTGGTGAAGAGGTATCCGCAGCATAGTCCCCTATTAAAGGTGCAACTTTAAAGCATAATAATCGCGTTGTATCAACTGATGCACCTCATTGATCTGGGCAGCGCAAATTGCCATACATTTAAAAAGCATTAGCACATTTTCACCAAAACTCAGTCTAAAGCTGTTCTTAATGACCAAGGCTCAAACAAAGCAGCCAATATGGCAATCAAGGAACTTTTAAGGTCTAGATGGCGCTCTTTAGCTTCAATCCAAAAATTTGTAACCTCTAGCCATACTTGCGCTAGGTGGGGCGCATGTGTTTGAACATGGCTACTTAGCTGTTCAAAAACAAGGGTTGCAAATTCATCGGCAACAAACATATCTAGTTTAGTTTCACCCGGTGTTCTTTGCGGCATAAGGGACAGCCCTTTTTCTAACAATATTTGAGCTTGGCTTATATTGCCGGCGAGCGCTGACAATAGCATTTGGTTAATCACACTTTCCAATTGCTGACTGACTTGATGATTTTTTTTATGTTTAATACTTATATTATTACAGCGCGAACGTATAGTTGGTAAAATATCACTCAATTGTTTTGCAAGAATAAGCATGTATAAATTTTTAGAGGGTTCTTCTAAAACTTTAAGCAAACTATTCACACCAAAGCGATTCATAATCTGAATATAATCTATAATAACAACGCGTGGTCCTTCAAATGGTGCGCATTTACTGGTCCAGTTTCTAAATTCACTTAACGCATCAACTTTAATATCTGTCTCACCTTCAACAGGTTCAAGGTAATAAAAATTAGGGTAGGTTCTGGCATTGACATGTTTTTTAATTCCATCATTCGACAAAGGTTTTTTAAAACTTTCACTGATCAATAAATTCATCGCAAACTGTTTAGCAAAGCTTCTTGCTTTATCAAGCTGCCCGTGAATCAACCAGCAAGGGGAAAGCTGTGAAGATGTAAACATATGATTTAAGGCATCAAGTGAAATACTACTTTCAATAGGTGTGTTGTCACTTAATGCTTGTGGTGAACTATTGTCGAGAGGTGTGTTCTGCTTTGCCATCGCGTTGATTCCTTTTATAGCTTCTTATTCTACAAGTTTATGGGCAAGGGCTGCTTGTAAAAATTCATCTATATCACCGTCAAGCACACCAGCAGCGTTGCCTTTTTCCATTCCCGTACGTGTGTCTTTGACAAGCTGGTAGGGCTGCAAAACATAAGACCTGATTTGGTGTCCCCACCCAATATCTGTTTTAGATGCGGCAGCATTATTTAAAGCTTGTTCACGTTCACGCAATTCTTTTTCATATAAACGGGCCTTTAGCATGTCATAAGCTTGGGCGCGGTTACGGTGCTGTGATCTGTCATTTTGACATTGAACAACAATGCCTGATGGCATGTGGGTAATACGAATAGCGCTTTCTGTTTTATTAACGTGTTGGCCACCTGCGCCAGAAGCACGGTATGTGTCAATGCGTAAATCTTTTTCTTCAATTTGAATATCGATAGAATCATCAATCACAGGGTAAACCCAAACAGATGCAAAGCTTGTATGGCGTCTTGCGTTAGAGTCGTATGGGGAAATACGAACCAAACGGTGCACACCACTTTCGCCTTTCAGCCATCCATAGGCTTGATGCCCCGTAATTTGCACAGTAATCGACTTAATGCCCGCTTCTTCTCCTGGGTTTTCATCCATCAACGTCATTTTAAAACCACGTTTTTCTGCCCAACGCATATACATACGCGACAGCATTTCCGCCCAGTCTTGCGCTTCAGTTCCACCAGCCCCTGCATTGATTTCCATAAAGCTATCAAAAGTGTCAGCTTCCCCAGACAACAAAGTTTCAAGGCGCATGTGATTGGCTTTTTTATGCAAGTCTTCTAAACCATTTTCAAGTTCTAAGATTAAAGATTCATCATTGTCTTCTTCAGCCAATTGTAAAAGATCGACTTGGTCAGTTAATGCCACATCAAGGTTCACGATACTTTCAATTGAACCTTGCAATACATCTTTTCTTTTTAATAGCTGTTGCGCACGCTTGGTATCATCCCACAAGGTTGGATCTTCGATTGACTCTTGAATATTAGCAAGCTCAGTCGTTGCCGCATCAAAGTCAAAGATGCCTCCGCAACAATGCAATGGATTCTTTTACACTATCTACAATCTGTTCAACTTGCGCACGCATTGAGTTCAGCTTTCCTTACAATTTTATTTAACGATTTAATCTTCGCATATTGTAGTTGGAAAATGACCTTCAATCAAGGCTTTACAAATTGTTTGCGCATGTTCAGCGTCACGTGTTTCAACCACAGCATCAACATAAGCCATTTTTGCTGTGACATTGTTAAACAAGCGTTGGTGACTAATTTCAAAAATATTACCACCAGCACGGCCAATAATTTGTGTTAAATGCCCTAATATGCCTGGTGTGTCTGAAATCTCAATATTAAATCTAACCAGCCTGCCTTCGTGAACTAGTCCGCGCATGAGTAAATTAGCCAATAAGCGTGAATCCACATTCCCCCCACAAATAACTGTACCCACACGTTTTCCTTGAAACATGGAACGATTATTCATAATAGCCGCAACACCTGCAGCCCCAGCGCCTTCAGCCACCACTTTATTGTTCGCAATTAATGATTCCATGGCCTGCTCTATCATCAATTCATTTACAATCAGCATATCGTCCAAAAGGCTATGTAAAATAGACAAATTAATTTTACCAGGAAACTTAATAGCAATACCTTCTGCAACAGTTTGAGCTTCTTTACGGGTATGACCTGCTAAGCTATTGGGAAATAAAATTTCTGCTGTAGTCGGACAAAAGAAAGATTGCACACCAATCAGTTGAATATCAGGGTTTAATGCCTTTGCCACTACCCCCATTCCACACGCAAGACCGCCCCCACCGATAGGAATCACCAACGCATCTAAATGAGGTATATCTTCTAATAGCTCAAGCCCAACTGAACCTTGGCCTAAAATAATATTCACATCATCAAAGGGGTGAATCAAATAACTATTATCACGCTTCATTAGCTGTATGGCAAAATCTCTTGCTTCTAACACACTTTTACCATGCAATACGGTTGATGCACCTAATACACGTGTGCGTTCAACTTTTAACATAGGGGTGTTTTCTGGCATAACAATTGTTGCCGGGATACCCATTTGCTTTGCGTGATAAGCCACACCTTGCGCATGATTACCAGCCGACATTGTGATGACACCTCGTTTTTGAACATCACTTCCTAAACGAGACATGGCTATATAAGCACCTCGAGGCTTAAAGGAACCTGTGTGCTGTAAATTTTCAAGCTTGAGATACACATCCCCTTGAATGAGGTTTGAAAGCCAAGGTGACTTGACAGTAGGTGTGCGATAGACAACAGATTTAAGTTCTTGCGCCGCAGTTTGAATCGCTTTTAAAGTAACTTGACTAACAAATTTTTGCGTATCGTGCGCATTAATAATTGACGCCAACTCTGAATCGTTCATGTACAAGTCCTTTACGCAAGCTTGAAAATGCTTTTAGTATAAATTCATACAGTTATTGGTACCACGTCTTACGTGACTTTTTCAAACATTTTTTTGAATATGTGCAGTTTTTGAAAAAACAATTGTAATTTTATAGAAAAATTGACTAAAATTTATCTTAAAGTATAATCTTAAGAGGTCTTGCGCACATTACAGACATCGTTTCCAACATCCAATCTCCATAGATGAAAGAAACGTCCCCTCATTGTGAGCACTTAAATTGGTTGGTAACTATGTTGTTTTTAACCCGCAAAACAGGACAAGCAGTCATCATCAATGATGAAATAGAAGTCAATGTTATTGAAATCAGCGGCAAAACAGTCAAACTTGGTTTCAAGTTTCCGCCCACTGAAACGGTTCTGCGCCAAGAGCTGTATGAAAAAATTAAACAAGAAACTGAACTTGCTGCAAATTCAGCGAACACGTTCTCTAAAGACAATATACACTTTATTGAAAAAAATCTACAAGGCCTGCAAGACAATGTCAGTAAAGCCATCACACCTAAGGACCAAAGCAATCACACTCACCCCGAAACAGCTTTAGGAAATACACAAGACACGTGTGACGTCATCATCGCCAATCTAAATTTACCCCTTGAACACTCTAACTGACGGTCCTTACCCCTATAAACGACTGTCACGAAACACATGCAATGTCATCAAAATATTTTCTAGAACAGTTAGCGCGCACAATCGACACACTTAATCCCTATGAAATATATGGGGCTGTCAGTGCAATTCAAGGGCTTGTCATTAAAGTTGCTTTAAAAAACAAAGTGGTTTCTATTGGAAGCTTATGTAGTATTGAAACGCAACCTCAAGGTCACACCAATAAGAGTGCACACATACCCGCAGAAGTTGTAGGGTTTGATGAACACCATGTTTTAATTATGCCCTATGCCACCTTAAGCGGCGTTCATGCGGGAAGCCGTGTGATTTTTCACCAAACCCGCCACACGATTCACCCCACCTTGCAATGGCAGGGGCGCATTATTAACGCACTTGGCCAACCTATTGATGATTTAGGGCCACTTCCTGTAGGGCCTCACCCCTACCCCGTACAAGGAACCCCTCTACTTTCTAGTAAACGTGACCGCTTGTCGCAAAGACTAGACGTTGGTATACGAGCCGTTAATACCTTTTTAACCTGCTGCAAAGGTCAACGTATGGGCATTTTTGCCGGCTCTGGCGTTGGAAAGTCAATGCTATTGTCTATGTTTGCCCGGCATACGCAATGCGATATTTGTATTATTGGGCTAGTGGGGGAACGTGGACGTGAGGTCAATGAATTCATTGCGGAAACATTAGGCCCACAAGATCTTCAAAAAAGCATTGTTGTGGTCGCCACATCAGATGAGTCTGCCCTAATGCGCAGGCAAGCTGCCCACATGACACTCGCCCTTGCTGAATATTATCGAGACTTAGGACTATCGGTCCTATGCTTAATGGATAGCGTAACACGCTTTGCAATGGCGCAACGTGAAATTGGCCTGTCTGCAGGCGAGCCCCCCACTACCAAAGGCTACACCCCAAGTGTGTTTGCCATGCTTCCACAGCTGCTAGAGCGCGCCGGTCCCGGCCTTGACCCTCAACACTTAAAACCCTTACAAAAAAGCGGTTCCATTACTGGGCTCTTTACCGTTTTGGTAGATGGTGATGATATGAATGAACCCATATCGGATGCGGTACGTGGCATTTTAGATGGGCATATTATTTTAGAGCGCTCTATTGCAGAACGCGGACGATACCCCGCTATCAATATTTTAAAAAGCGTTTCAAGAACGGTGCCAGGTTGCCATAAAGAAGAAGAACGACCTCTTGTTAAAAAAGCAAGAACGTTAATGTCAAGCTATGAGGACATGGCAGACATGATTCGCCTGGGTGCATATAAACCAGGCTCAAGCCAAGAAGTCGACGAAGCCATTGCCGTGATGCCAAGGCTACAAACCTATCTTTCACAAACAGGTGATGAAGTGACAACCATAGAAGACGCTTTTAAGGCCCTCTCTATCGCACTCAACAGCTAAGACACCAACCTTCGTTATGTAATGGGAACCTTTGTGTAGTGCTAGCTTTGCTGCAAAATAAGATCAATCAGTTTAATACTTCACGCTGGGCATGCAATTAAAAAAGAGCCCGCAACAAAGTTGCAGGCCCTTTTGGAAATTAAAACAATATGCAATTTATGCAGCTGCTCTATCTTCTTGTTGTTTAACAGCAGTAGATACTTTCACTGAAAGTGCTTTTACTGCATAAAGCCAAGCGATACACACAACAGCAAATGTTAAGAATGCATAAGGTGCAATTGCGACAACATCTTTAGTTGCGAACGCCATTAAAAGCCCCATTTGCACGTATCCGCCACCAGCTTTACCAGCACGGCCACCAATAACGTCAACTGCAGCTTTACCTTTTGACTTGAGTTCTGGGTCAAGTGGAATATAGGCCATTTCTTTTGTTGGGTCAAATAATGTGTATTTAACTGATTTTGAAATAATGACTACACCAGCGCCTAATAATGTTGCTAGTTGTACAGCATTTGAATTCATCATGGCAATAAGTGGCTCAGCTATTGATTTTGCACAAGTAAAGATAAAGAATAATCCACCACCCAGCAAAATGATTGCAGGCGTAATAATTGCAGCTGAAAACCATGAAAACTTACGAATAATATTTGAACCAATTAAATAACCAAATAAAATGGTTATGAAACCAGTTGTCATAGAGAATAAGCCCATGAAACCGTTATAACCGCCTTTGTCACCTGCATAATACAATTTCAATTGTTCTTTAAACTGAACTTCTACAAGGTTAATTGTCACACCGTATGCCATAATTAATGTGGCAATCAAAGCTAATTCAGGTGATTTGATAATAATTTTAAAGCTTTCTCCTAATGATGGTTTTTGTTTTTTCTTCTTTGGACCAGCCGCTTCTTCTGGGTCATAAAAACGCTTATCTGTTAACACGTTTATAGTCATCCAACGGTAGATATACATACAAAGGAGGCCCATAATCACAACGGCTGCCATCAATAAATACATAGACACACGCCATGCATCTACATCTGCAGGAAGATAGTTCTTAATTGATTCTGAACAGAAATAAACAACACCACCAGAGGCAACCAATGCAAAGTTTGCGATAACTGCAAACAAACCATAAAAACGCTTAGATTCACTAAAACGAACAACGTGGTTGGCAAATTCCCAAAATGCTAAAGCTAAAATAGCGCTTCCCCAAATTTCAGAGAAAACATAAAAAACTGAATATGACCAATAGGCATACATGTCAATAAAACCAGACAGCGCTGGTGTTGCAGCATGCATAGCAGCAACAGTTTCTTTTGCAGGGTGCAACCAGTCGGCCATTGGGTAAATCACAAAACCAAACACACCAAAAAACACAATAAAAGGAGAAACGATCGTATAAAACAATTTTTCACGGCTTAAACTATTAGATAACTTTGCATAAATAATAACGAAGCCAATAGCTGCCAAAGTAACGGCAATACCCTTTAAGAATGGAATCACTGCTGCACCACCTGCGTTAACAACAAGGGTGTCCTTTGTGTCTCGCAAAATGGTGTAATTAAACAAAATGCAAAACATAATTAATGCTAGAGGGATGAATTTTTTTAATTCATAATTGTGAATTGGCCAGAATATTCCACGAAGCGTTGAAAATTCAGGAGCCTTTGTATCAGAGGTTTGACTCATTTTTTTTCCTTAAAACTAATAATTACACAATCGGACCATCCGATTGCGTTCGTATGATTGTTCACTGTAGTATTAGATCATAAATTATCAAAACCTACTTAGATTGCCTGTTGATTTTGATACCGACGCAAATATAATAGTATTTTCTTTTCCAAAATGCAAATTCAAAATTTCGTTGATAGCTACTATCTTACTGTTAAAGACAATAGTTATTGATTTATCACAACATCTATTGCTGTCTCAGTGTGAATTAGCTAAAATCATTCCAGTAACGACATTTAATCACTGCATATAATCACTGCATAATAAAGATAATTTTATGACCCACGCCTTACAACCTGTTCGAGGAACTTGCGACCTACTTGGTGAACCTTTACGTTTGCACCGATCACTTGAAAACATTGCATTTTCAACAGCTGCTTTGTATGGCTATAGTGAAATTGTAACCCCAATTTTTGAGGCAACGGATGTGTTTTTAAAACCACTTGGGGAAACATCTGACATTGTGGGGAAAGAAATGTACACCTTTGAAGACAGAGGCGGCGATTCGATAACCCTTCGACCAGAAGGCACTGCACCTGTGCTGCGCGCAATTATCAGTAATGGATTAACGCAAACCATGCCTCAGCGTCGCATTACCTGCGGGCCATTTTTTAGATACGAGCGCCCACAAAAAGGAAGAATGCGACAATTTCACCAAATTAGTGTTGAATGTTTGGGAATAGAGTCATTTCATGCTGATGTGGAAATCATTTGTCTTGCGAAAGATATCCTCACAAAAGCAGGAGTTACTAACCCAGTTTTACATCTGAACACGTTGGGTGACGCTGAAAGTCGCACGCAATACAGAACAGCTTTGGTTAACTATCTAACCCAACATCAAGATAATTTATCTGCTGAAAGTCAAGAAAGACTTATTAAAAACCCCCTTCGCATTTTAGATTCTAAAAACCCAACTGACCAAGAGATTTGTCAAAATGCCCCAGCCATTTTCGACCACCTTACAGATAAAGCAAAGCAGTTTTTTGAAAATGTGTGTTCCACATTGACAGCCATGGGGATAGATTACCAAACCAACCCCGCTTTGGTGAGAGGAATGGATTATTACTGCCACACTGTTTTTGAATTTAAGTCTGATGCCTTAGGCGCACAAGATACAATTTTAGGAGGCGGACGCTATGATGGTCTAATGGCACAAATGGGTGGAGGTAATGTTCCAGCAGTTGGTTTTGGCTGCGGCATTGAACGCTTAAGCCTTGTTGCAACAGGTTTAAGCCTTGCAGAACAAGCGCCTACCCTTTGTTTGATTCCCCTTGGAGATGCACAAGAAATCTTATGCCAAAAACTGATGCATCAACTGCGCTGTCAAGGTGTGTATTGTGAAATGCTTTTAACTGGCAAGGTACAAAAACGCCTTGAGACTGCCCTTAAAAAAGGGGCAAAATTCATGGCAATGGTGGGTGATGAAGATGTCGCCAAGGGTACTGTAACCTTGCGAAATCTACACCTTTCAAAAGAGGATGTCTTAAAAAACCAGGTTGTCTCGATAGAAAGGCTGTTTGACTATTTGTAAGCCCACAATAACATTACATTATTTTTTGCCTTAATGCTTAAAAAAGCCCTTGCAATTTATGGGGCGCATCAGATATATTGAATCTTGTTATGGCGGGTGTAGCTCAGTCGGTTAGAGCGCCAGGTTGTGGTTCTGGAGGCCGCCGGTTCAATTCCGGTCACTCGCCCCATTTTTCAAAAGCCCTTTTAAAGGCTATACTTTTAAAACGCAATGGCGCGCTTTTATTTATGATTTTACAATGTCAATCAATTTATCAATCTTATGTGCAAGGCGACCAAACTGTCAACGTGCTTCATGATATTTCACTGTCATTAATGCAAGGGCAGATCACTGGGCTTGTAGGCTCAAGCGGTTCAGGAAAATCTACCCTTCTTCATATTTTAGGCTTGCTGGATACAGCTAAAAGTGGAACAGTTATCATTGGCGATCATATTATTGATTGCGCGCGTGATCAGTCCAAGCAAAGAACAGCCATACGCAAAACCCATATCGGTTTTATTTACCAATTCCACCATTTATTGCCCCAATTTACGGCGCTTGAAAATGTAATGATGCCCCTTATTTTAGCAGGCCTTTCAAAAGCAAATGCAGCGCAAAAAAGTAAGGCAATCTTAGAAAATGTTGGTCTGGGGCATCGGTTATCGCATCAACCCCACGCCCTCTCAGGCGGTGAGCAACAACGCGTTGCCATTGCACGCGCACTCGTGCATGAGCCAAAGCTAATCTTAGCAGACGAGCCAACCGGAAATCTTGATAATGAAACGGCAGATATTGTTTTCGCTTTACTGATGGAACAAATTAAAACACAAAATGTAGCCGCCATTATTGCAACACATGATTTAAGTCTTGCAAGTCAAATGGACACTTGTCTTCGTCTTCATAATGGGCATTTGTCTGTTGAGCATGACAACAAAACATCAACCCCCATTCCATAAAAGAGCTACCACCATGAGCTTAATTAAAAATGTTGCAACAGTTGGGGCATGGACAGCGTTGAGTCGTATTCTTGGCATGCTACGTGAAATTTTGATTAGCCATATTTTAGGGGCAAGCTTTATTACAGATGCTTTTGTGATTGCTTTTAAGTTCCCTAATTTTTTTAGGCGTTTTTTTGCTGAAGGGGCATTTAGTGCCGCCTTTGTTCCCCAGTTTTCAGGAAAGCTTGCAACGCAAGGAAAAGGTCCCGCATTAAAGATGGCCTCAAACGTTATGTCAGCTATGGCCTTATTTTTATTAGGTTTTGTTATCGTTTTTGAAGTCTTAATGCCCTATCTCATTCCCGTTTTAGCCCCTGGTTTTACAAAAGATTCCGCGCGCCTACAACTAGCCATTGACTATACGCGTTTGACTTTCCCTTATATTTTTCTCATTTCCATTACCGCTCTACTAGGTGGCATTTTAAATTCATTTGAACGTTTTTGGGTCAATGCAGCAGCACCCATTCTACTTAATATCACAATGATTACAGCATTGCTTTATGGGGCCACAAGCCTTTGTAGTGTTGGACTATCTTTGTCTTTGTCGGTGGTTATTGCAGGTGTTTTACAATTAATCTTACTTGTCTATGCGTGTCACAAAAAGGGATGCCTTCCCCGATTGTGCTGGCCTCATTTTTCAAACGATACAAAAACCATATTATCTAAGCTTGGGCCTGGCATGCTGGGAGCCGGTGTTATGCAGATCAATATGCTCATAGACTTGCAATTAGCGTCACTCTTACCCATTGGGGCGCTTTCATACTTGTATTACGCAGACAGATTGTATCAATTGCCTATGTCCATTTTTGGTGTTGCTGTTGGAACTGCCTTATTACCTTCATTAAGCAAGCTGTGGCGTAATGATGAACAACACAAAGCCATTCAAACCCAAAGCAAAGCACTGGTTTTTGTTTTATAAATGAACATTCCTGCCGCTATAGGGCTGATAGTCCTTTGCCACCCCATTATTGCATTGTTATTTGGACATGGGGCATTTAGTGCAGAAGATGTTGCCAAAACAGCACCCGCACTTGCAGCTTATGCTTTAGGCTTGCCAGCGTATGTGGCAGGAAAAGTGTTTACAACAACATTCTTTGCAAAAGCAGATACCAAGACCCCCGTAAAAGTAGGTGTTTTCATTATTGCTATCAACTTGCTTTTAAATCTGATTTTAATGCAATGGATTTCACATGTTGGCTTGGCATTAGCAACATCTCTTTCGGCTTACATACAGACCCTTTGGTTAGCCTATCTTTTATACAAACGCGATTCTTTTGAAGTTAATATGAAGCTACTTAAATTTATATCACTCACGCTTTGTATCAGCTTAATAATGGGGGGACTTATTTACTATCTCTCCCCTGTAGGGTTAACAGCAATCACACACGTTTTCAATGTCACATCAACCCGTCAGATGCCAAGCTTTGTAAAAGAACTGTGCGAGGTTTTGTGCGGCATTTTCATTGGCCTTGGTGTTTATTTTGTAACAAGCTATTATACAAAAACGCTCGCCTATCTTAAGAACGCATAAGCCCCTCTTACAACACAAAAAGTCACTCATGATGTATAGATAAACACCATGAGCGACTGCTTCGCGTATAACCAAATTAAAGAGACAAGCTATAGCGTAAGTCAATTTATTTTGGTTACAGAAATGAGGAGCGACATGTAGAAAAAACTACATGAGCGACTGCTTCGCGTATAACCAAATTAAAGAGACAAGCTATAGCGTAAGTCAATTTATTTTGGTTACAGAAATGAGGAGCGACATGTAGAAAAAACTACATGAGCGACTGCTTCGCGTATAACCAAATTAAAGAGACAAGCTATAGCGTAAGTCAATTTATTTTGGTTACAGAAATGAGGAGCGACATGTAGAAAAAACTACATGAGCGACGACATGACGCATAACCAGATTAAAGAGACAAGCTATATAGATGAGTTGGCTGCTTTAAAGCTAAGATAATGGGCAATCACTTTTTCAAGTAAAGCCTGTGATTCGCTTGAAAATGTGTTAAAGTCTGGAAATAAAGACTCCATAACACTCATGTTTTTATTGTTTGATGACATTGATATACTCTCCCTATTAATAAATTATCATGAACAATACCACAAAAAACAAATAAACACCATAAAAAACTTATCCGCACACACAATTAAAAAAGGGCACCTCATTGAGGCGCCCTACCCTTGTGTGCAATACCAGTGCTATGTAATTACAAAGTATAAAAGATTATATCGTTTCCTTTGCAATCAAGTCTGCAATAAAGGCCCTAGCTGGAGAGTTTATAAAAGAGATGAGACTATTAAACAATTGATATTTTGATGAAAAATCCTCGTCAATCGAATAACCTACTATCTCGCACAATTGTAAATAATCTAAAACATTATCAAACAGCAAAACATTATCAAATATATTAATGTAAGGAATGAAAAAATCTAAAGAAATATCTCTTTTATTTATTCTGTCTGTTAGCACCTCAATCGCGGCTCTTTGTTCAGCAGTTAGTGGCGAATTTTTAGCTAAGTACTTTTTTAAATCAGGAAAATCTTTAGTATAAAAATACGCATTACCAATTTTGTCGTACCCTTGTCTTTCACAACTTGCTTCAACGCGCTCTTCTTCTGTTAAGATATCCAACACTTCTTTGCCTTGTTGGTTAATTCTCCAAAAGTCTGTCATTGGCTGAATTCCACAATCAATAATTTTTTCTACTTCTATAGGTGGAGTATTGATTAATGGTGCGTATATGCTGCATTGATTGAAAGGCATACCAAGTTTTCCATCACTAAAATTTTTAAATGTATATAGGCGCTGAGTAATACAATTTGGACTGACCTCTTGTGTAAGCACCCAAGTTGCCTCTTTAATTTTTTTCTCTTCAATATCACTCGTTAAAATTGAGCAAAGATTTGGGCTTCTTTGTTCATGCTTAATAATTTCTCTTGTATAAAGATTATAATATTCAGCGTGATAGACGTACTCTGCGCTTTCATCACGTATGCAGCTTTTAGACACAGTTAAATTTGCAGGGTCAAGGTATTGATTTAAAAATGCTGTTTCAAAGCAGGGGACAGTAAAAAGTGCATCCTCAACATGTAATTGCCTAAGATCCCAGGCAATCATATCAGTTCTTAATGTTGAAGAATAATCAACGTATTCAATCTCATGCATAACATTAAATACTATAAACTGTTTTTTTAAAAGTGAAACAGACTCAAGACCTTTAAACTTAATTGATGAAACAACTCTTCCTTCAGGAACAGAACAATCAGTGGGATTATTATCTAAAGAATCAGTCTGTATTTTTCCTTGCACGACAGCCTTAAAGTCGTTAACTGAAATTTGCCCTAATAATTGAGGCTCCGACATATTTTCGCAAAACAAAACAGCGGTAAGCTGTGTATATCCATTTGAAAAATACACAAGTGTTTGATCAACTGGATTTATATAACATAATCCGCACTTCAACAATGGATGCTCTCGAAAATGGATAAGATTTTCAATATATCCTCTTGCTTTCGAGTTCATAAAGCCCTTCAAAAAAGTAATGAGTTGAGGTTGCTTGGCAAAATTCTCCTCATTTGCAGCATGTGTTAGATCAAGCATTTGAAATAAAAGATCTATATATTCTAAGGTAATGGATTGGCCTTGTATTTGAACAAAACGGCTATGGTCTCTATTTGAAATTGGAGATAAACAAGTGTTCATTTTATCGATAACTGTTTGGATACTATCTCGTTCTTCAGGAGACAGAGGTGAGTCTTCAGATAATTGGATATCAGCATCTAGATTACTAGTGGAGAACAAATATGCCTTACCAAACTTGTTACGAATATTCCTCGCTGCATTTTCATGCTCCATTGGAAGGAATTGATTAAACATTTCATCATCAGAATTTAGCAGAGATGGCACCTCACTTCTTTTAATTTCATCAAATTTTACAGCTATAATTTTTTCTTGCGAATAAGGTGTCGCCTCAAGGTATAAGTCCCAAAGTTTTGAATGAACCACACTCACACAATTTAGATGATATAACAAATCATTCTTGTCAAAGTAGTGACTGCGAACAATTTTATGACCAAGTTTTACTTCTTGGGTAATCACCCATGTGGCATCTCTTAAATTATCAGTTGATACATCCGAAGGCAGGTTCGTTAGGTAAGTATACATTTCTTGCTGAATTGTGTTGGCTTGGCGTGTATAAAGATTATAATACACCCGTTCAAGCACTGGAATATCATTACTATCTTTAATGTAGTGATGCCTAATTAATAGATTTGCTGGATCATCATACTGGGTTATACTCGAAGAGCCAGGAATTTCAAAAACAAATAGAGAATCATCTATATTTTTGTTTGATATTTCCCACGCAATAGCACAAGAATAGATCTGGAAAGAAGAATTGTCTGCAACGTTGTATTTGTAATCAATTTTAAAAAGTACAAATTGATTTTTAAAAAGATATACAGAGCTAAGATCAAAATCATTCCATTTCAAAGTTGCTTCAGGCAATGCATTCTCAGCAACCTTTTGATGCCTAAACTCATTTAATTTTGTTTGAACATGACTCAGCTTGAGCATTCCTAAAGAGACAGGTTTCGATGTTTGATTAGGAAATGTCAAAACTGAGACAGCAGACAACTTTTTAGCGTGATACAATAGTGTGCAGTCAACAGGGTTGATATAACATAGCTTTTCCTTAAAAAACTTCCAAGCAAAATCAGAGTGATCTAGAGGCCGAAACGCTACATCTTTATCAGCCGTATCAGTAGCAGGATGCAAATTTTCAAAGTCTCCGCTATGTAAAAAAGTATCGGGTATACTATCCTCTGACGCCATCACAACATCCAATGACGAAGCCAATAGCAATACAGTCACTTTACTTAAAAATTTATTTAACATTTAATTATTCCTTATTCACTAAAAATTCCCTAATCCTAACATACAAGGTCACTCAAGGTAAATAATATTTTCAATATTTCACACCTACAAAAAACAGGCCGCAAGCGGGGGCGGTTTGACCAGCAGCTGAACGTTTCTTTTGGGCAAGAATAAGGGGGATGTCTCGAGGCTTAATCTTGCCTTCCCCAATTTCGCGTAAGGTTCCCACCATAATACGCACTTGATTGTGTAAAAAAGACCTTGCGCTAACGGTGCATACAATGCAGTCATCTTGCTTTTGAACTGTAAAGGAATCAAGGGTCCTGATGGGTGACTTTGCTTGGCATTCTGTTGCACGAAAGGAAGTAAAGTCATGCGTTCCAATAAGCTGGTCTGCCCCACTTTGCATCCAGTCTATATTTAAGGGGACCCTAACATGCCATGCATCTTGATGCATCAATACAGAAGGCGGTCTGCGGTTGAGAATAATATATTTATAAGAACGCTGAAGGGCAGAAAAACGGGCATGAAAAGTATCGCTCACCACTTGCATATCTAACACAGCTGCACCTTTAGGCGCCAGATAAAAATTGAGACCATATTGAATTTTGTCACAATCTAAGCCTGCAGGGGCATCAAAATGCGCGACTTGACCAAGGGCATGCACACCGGCATCTGTGCGACCACTGCCATAAATAATAAGGGTATGATTATGCGCTTCTAACCTTTTCCTACCAATCAAAACGGGAAGGATATCTTCTAATTCAGCTTGCACTGTGGGGCTAAGTTCCTGGCGCTGCCAACCATAAAAACGCTCACCACGGTATTCGATAATCAGCCTATAGCGTTTAAAGCCAATGGGTGGAGTACGAAAGGGAAATGAATTACCAGGAAGATTGTCAGATGTCATACAAATTTCTGAGGTATAAAATAAAAAAAAGGCACCGGAGTGCCTTCACGTTACACGTGTATTTTAGAAAACGGAGATTGATACTAAAAATACAGCGTTTTAAATGCAGTAACCGTCTTAAGCAGCTGTTGCGGCTTTGACGCGCTTTGCAAGGCGTGATACCTTACGAGCTGCTGCATTTTTGTGTAACATACCTTTGCTTACACCGCGCATAAGTTGGCGTTCGGCTTCTACGAGAGCAGCTTTCAACGCTTCAGCTTCAACACCTTTTGGTGCATCTAGCATGTTTTCAACTTTTTTAACTTCAGTACGCATACGTGATACGCGGTTTTTATTGACCAAAGTTTGACGCGCTGTCTTGCGTATGCATTTTTCAGCAGACTTGTGCGATGCCATGTAAAATTCCTTTTGTTATATGATAGAAAAAACATTAGATAGATTATGTCATGCGTTCACACCAAAGTCAAGGCTATTTGGGTCTGTTGCCTAAATATTTTTCACAACAATAAACCATAGCACCTCTACAGCGCTTTCATAGATTTAAAATTATGATTCTATTGCGATTCCACTGCATTCTCGTGACCATCTGCTGAAAAAGTATTAGATAATTGCGCTATCATTTCAATGATGAACATAGCTTGGCCTGAATTAAGACGCGGATCACAGGTCGATAAAAACAATTCTTCACTCAAGCTGTTTTCTGTATCGCCCATATCCAGACACTCATAAACACTATGCGGCGTCAGCTCAAGATGGATGCCATTGACCTCAATATTATACGCATTTAAGATCTTATAGAATGCGACGACTTCATCAAGCACGTAAGATAATTTTCTAGTTTTTAGCCCATTCTCAGTTTTAATCGTATTGCCATGCATAGGGTCACAAATCCACAACACATGATCTTGCAATTTATGTTCGCATATAAAAGCGGCAAAGTTCTCTAGTTTATGTATTTTATCTCGACCAAGGCGAAAAATAAAGCTTAGCTTGCCCAGTTCTCCCGTTGGATTGAGTTCACGAATCAATTCAATCAGTTCCTCCTGCGTTGAGGAAGGGCCAATTTTAACACCAATCGGATTATATAGATGTTTTACAAATTCAATATGCCCACTATTCATTTTCTTAGTTCTATCGCCAATCCATAAATAATGCGCCGAACTTGAATAAACAACGTGATGAGGGTGAATTGACTGAGCAGCCGCATGCAATGAAGCGGAGACTTCATCACCATATGTGTTTTTTTGCGCATGCGTTACTGTATATGGCAAAGAAGTAGGACTAAGTGGCGCATTGCTTTTGTCAATAAAATAGTGTTGCTGATCACCAAAACTATTGGGGATGTTTTTAGCAGTTATAGCGTGTAGTGTAACATCTTCATATTGAAGATATTCAAGACGCAAAAGATTTTGCTCATACGGCAGAAGGTAAGCTTCGTGGCAGGTAAAAAAGTGCTCACCAAACAAAAACGGGTTTGTATCAAACAAAGACCAGGTATGGCTATACAGTCTTGCAATATGCACAGTATCAAAAGCGACTTGATGTCCAATAATGAGGCGTTCTGGGTCTGGTTCTCTGTGCTTGAAATCGAAATCATTCACTACATCACCAAAATAACTTGACACTTCCACATTATTAATTATTTCCGTCATGCGTGATCTGGGTTTTGCAAACTGTCCAGCCATCCGCCCCATCGTCACAACTGGTCCGCAAAGATGCTTTTGCACAATTTTATGCAATTCACTAAACAGGAAAATGCGCTGCGTTGTATAAGCAATATCACTGTGACGAAATGTTTCAGCGCAATCACCTATCTGCAAAACAAAGCCGTGGTGCTGTTTAACTGCAGCAAGCGCCAGTTTCAAGTTTTCTATTTCTTTAAATTCTATAATAGGTGCAACATGGCGCAACACGTCTTCTGCCTGAAGAAGCTTATCATCATCTGGGTAAGTGGGTGCCTGCGCCACAATCTGATCTCTCCACGAAAAACAACACCAAGATTTTGATATATTATCAGTGGTGAACTGGTATTGATCAAATGGGGAGATTGACTGTGTAGTTGTGTGTCTGGCAGATTTCAACTTAACAGCTTGATCATTTATCTTACTGGACACGATAAGATACTCCTATTCGACGGTTACAGACTTTGCCAAGTTTCGAGGTTGGTCAACATCTGTCCCTTTTAGATGTGCTGTGTAATAGGCTAGCAGCTGAATAGGAACTGTGTAAAGTAGCGGCGCTATAAAATTTTCACAATTCGGCAGTAAGAAAATTGAAAAACAAGGAATCGCATGGGTTTGATCACGTATTTTTTTTGCACCCTCAGGGCTTGTAAAGACAATAACTTTTGCCCCTCGAACCAACACCTCTTGCAAATTTGACAGTGTTTTTTCAAACCATTCATCATGTGGCGCAATAACCACAACTGGCATTTGGGGGTCAATTAAAGCAATGGGCCCGTGCTTCAATTCTCCGGCAGGGTAGCCTTGCGCATTAATATACGAAATTTCTTTAAGCTTAAGCGCGCCTTCAAGGGCGATAGGGTATTGAATACCTCTACCAAGGTACAGCGCATGTTGACATTGAGAAAGCATAATCGCCAATTGATGATAATGATTGTCATTATGCAATGTATCACTAATAAGCCCAGGCAAAGTTGATAAGCTTTTTACCAATTCAAAGGCTTGCTCACTTGTCATAGCATGCGTATCTTGCGCAATTTTAATGCACAAACTTGCAAGAACAGTAAGCTGCGCTGTAAATGCTTTAGTGCTCGCAACACCAATTTCTGGCCCTGCCATCGTTTGCAACACATAATCGGCCAGCCTTGCAATAGAACTTTCAGCCACATTAACAATAGCCAATGTTTTTTCATTATTTTCTTTTACAAGCTGCAATGCAGACAACGTATCAATTGTTTCACCTGACTGGGTAATAAAGATGTTTAAAGTATCATGCGTGAAAACTGGGCTTCTATAGCGAAACTCAGATGCAATTTCCACATCTACCGGCATCTTCGCATAGCGCTCAATCCAATATTTACCCACAAGCCCTGCATAGTAAGACGTTCCACACGCAATAATGCGAAGACGTTTAAACTGCACAGGAATTTGCAAAAGGGGGGCATGAAACGCCCCATCTTCAAGCGAAATTAAAGACTGCAAAGTGTCGCTAATCGTGAGGGGTTGTTCGTAAATTTCTTTTAACATGTAATGGGTATAGTCCCCCTTACTAATGGCCGCTCCCGTAATCGTCGTAGGTTTAGAAACGCGATTCACCTTATCACCAGCATGGTTATAAAAGTCAATATGTGCTTTGTTATGAATCAATTCTAATTGCGTCACATCACCTTCTTCAAGATACGTTACCTTATTAACCCAAGAAGCTAAAGCAATGGCATCTGACCCGACAAAAATTTCATCTGTATTTGCCTCATCATCACGAGAGACACCAACAACCATAGGGCTGCCTTTTCTAGCTGCAATCAACAAATGCGGGTGGTCTTTAAACATAAACACGAGGGCATATGCGCCTTTAATTTGTATCAGGGCTCCTTGCACGGCTTTCAGTGGCGTCAACCCATTTTGAAGCCCCAGTGAAAC
>CAYZJC010000015.1:25350-35257 GCA_964478775.1 uncultured Verrucomicrobiales bacterium
CATCGCAACTTCGGTGTCGGTATGACTTGTAAACACACAGCCCTTCGCTTCAAGAACAGATCTAAGCTCGCTAAAGTTTTCAATGATACCATTGTGGACAACAGCAACATAATCATTCGCTAAGGGGTGCGCATTTTCTTCCACAACACCGCCATGCGTTGCCCAACGGGTATGACCTATCCCAATATGCCCATCAATTGGTTCAGCTTCTAGTTTGTTGCGAAGATTAATCAACTTGCCTTCACTGCGCTTCCTTTTAATGACTTGATCTTTTGCAATCGTTGCAATACCAGCAGAATCATAACCACGATACTCAAGTCTTTTTAACCCTTCTAGCAAACGACTCGTTACTGACTCTTGACTTAAAATTGAAATAATTCCACACATAGTTATTGACCCTCTTTCCTTTTTATTTATTAGTATCACGCCTATCACTTTGCCAAATCAAATTGAATACGCAACACAAGATTGTATGTTAGCGCAGATTAAAACAGAAATCACGTTACAAAAAATAACAAATGCACAATTTTAAGCAATGCTTGCTAGATATTGTCTCCAAACGTCTACAATACATTTTTTAAGTGGCAAGCTTTTGAAAGTTATGATAAATTTACAGTATAATCTCATTAATATTTTTATCCATTTGTCGTGCAAACATTCATTTTAAGATTATTTATCACCATGGTTGGTGTTCTAGCTCCCCTTTCAGTTGTGACTGCAAGTGCAAAGAAAGCTATTGACCCGCTGCATCAATTTGAAATAACAACGTTGGTGCCCTTGAGCATTGGTGGCCTTGACATCTCTTTCACGAATGCGTCTCTTTGGTTGGTCATATCCTCAGCTTTTATATGCATTGCTGGACTTTTGTGCACACGCAAGCAAAGCTTGGTTCCATCAAAGGCTGCTTTTGCTTTCGAATATGTGCATAACTTTATAGCCGGTCTTGTCTCTTCACAAGTCGGGCGAGATGGGCGAACTTACTTTCCCTACATCTTTTGCTTATTTTTGTTTATTTTAAGTGCCAACTTATTTGGTATGGTCCCCTACTCCTTTACGTCAACCAGCCATTTATCAGTAACGTTTACACTTGCTTTATTCGTGTTTTTTTCAACCATATTAATTGGCATTAGAAAGCACAAGTGGTATTTTTGCAAAACATTTTTCCCAAGCGGTGTTCCTGTTTATATCGCACCCATTTTAGTACCAATAGAAATGGTGTCATTTATGTCACGACCCTTTAGCCTTGCCATTCGCTTATGTGCAAACATGGTTGCAGGGCACGTGATGATTAAAATTTTCGCAAGCTTTGTTGGTTTGCTCCCACAAGATAGCATGTGGCAACTCATGGGTGTATTACCAATACTGATGAACACAGCATTAACGGGGTTTGAAATCCTCATCTGCTGCTTGCAAGCTTACGTCTTTACGATTTTAACGTGCATTTACCTAAATGATGCGCTACATTTACATTAAAGATATTTAAATTGAAGACCATGAAACAAGTTTTCAATTCCTAGCAAACCACAAAAGGAGATATAAATGGATTTAGCAACAATAAAGCCGATTGCAGCAGCACTTGCCGTACTACCCATGTTAGGCGTTGGCCTTGGAATGGGAAATTTGTTTTCCACCCTACTTTCCTCTATTGCACGCAACCCAGATGTGAAAGATGAACTCTTTTCAAGAAGCATTCTTGGAACCGTCATGATTGAATTGATCGGTCTGTTATGCTTTGTGTTGGCGCTGCTCATTTTATACGCTTAAAAACGTGTTGATATGTTCGTATCACTCAAGAAAATCCAGGTAAATAATCATGCCGCAATTTGATGTTTCAACATTTCCATCGACAATATTTTGGTTGATCGTTTGTTTTTCTGCCGTGTTGCTTATTTTTTCAAAAATTATTTTGCCACGCTACAACACTGCTATGGAATTGCGTGCACATAAAATTCGCTTTGACTTAGAACAAGCGTCTGCGCTTAATGAAAAAGCCCAAGTTTTACTAACGGAATGTGAAGACAAAATTGCGCAAGCAAAACGTGAAATTGATGACATCTTTTTAAAAAAACGGGAAGCGCTTGTCATGCAAGCCACAAAAGAGATGAACCAGCTCAAAGACGTTTTGGTACAAGAACGACACCAGTTAGATGAAAAGTACGCCAGACATCATATCGAAATGGAAGAGCGTATGCAAGGTGAAATTGAAGTCATGGCACACCATATTTTGACTACACTTGGATACGAAGATATCACCAACAAATCTGGATCAAGCTCTGCACATATCAATCAAGCAGGAGACAACAATGATTGATGCCAGCCATTATTCTGCCTTAAGCTTTGCTATTTTTATGGGTATACTTGCTTATAAAAAGTGGTTTGGTTTACCACAGCATTTACAAAGCGGCATAGAAGAAATCGTAAGGTCCATCAAAGCTTCTGAGATCAGCAAACAAAAAGCAAGTGATGCCTTAATGGAAGCAAAAGAAAAGATCATTCGTATCGAAAACGACATTACTGCCCTGCATCAACAATGTGAAAAAGATATAAGTGTTTTAATTGAGCATAAAACAAAAGAACTTGAAGTCTTGAAGAGGATGATTCGAAAAAAGCACGAAAAGACTATTTATTCCCTTGAACGTCAATACCAACAAGTCTTTGGCGATGATATCGTCAATGCTTTAATTGCACGTGCGCAAGTTCTCATACATGCACATCAAACAACTGCAGATCATAAAAAACAACTGCAGTCAGCATTGAAAAATATTAATTTCTCACATCAACAACGCCAACGCCTTCAAGAGATTGCCTAAAGAACATGGTGGATGACTTATCACATTTTTCCCCTTTGTGCAGGGAAATACACACCCAACTTTACAGCACCTTAGCACCAACTGTATTGAGTGTAGAAGATGAGTCTTCCTTACATGCGGGCCACCAAGGCGTGAAAGATACACATGCGATAACGACACATGTGAAAGTCACCATTCAAGCTCCCACCTTTCAAGGTCATAGTCGCCTGCAATGTCACCGCATAATCAATGACACATTAAGATTCGCCTTTGAAAAAGGATTGCATGCGTTAAGCATTAAAATTGTCTAAAAAATGTGAGCATTTTTCGTACCATAGCAAGACTAAAGCCATGCCAAAATCTGATAAATCAATAGATTCTCAAATGATGATAGCGTATACTATGTGGATGTAGGTAACTGTTATAAAACCTTTGAGATAAGTTATTTTCAACAGTTCCAGAAATAAAGATAAGAATTAAAAATTTAAATTTAAGTTGGAAGATATGCGCATATTAATTACAAATGATGATGGAATTCACGGTGAAGGCCTTGTGATTTTAGAACAAATTGCACGCACCCTGACGGATGATGTGTGGGTCGTGGCATCTGAACTAGACCAAAGTGGGGCTAGTCATTCGTTGACTTTGCGTGAACCTTTGCGCATTAGAAAAATTGCGGAAAAAAAGTTTGCCATTTCTGGCACACCAACTGATTGCGTGCTAGTTGCATGTGCACACCTGATGAAAGATAAAAAGCCTGACTTTGTATTTTCTGGTGTAAACTATGGCGCCAATATGGCGGAAGATGTCACCTATTCAGGCACAATTGCTGCCGCTATGGAAGGCGCCCTTTTGGGTATTTCGTCAGTTGCATTTAGCATGAACATTCAACATTTACAGCCTGCAAAGTGGGAAACCGCATTAAAATATGGCCCTGAAATTGTAAAAAAATTAACTGAACTTAAGCTTGATGAAAACGTATTATTGAATGTTAATTTCCCTGACTGTGCACCTGAAGATGTAAAGGGCATTCGCGCAACTGTACAAAGCCACCGCACAGGTTCTGATAATTTAATTGAATGCAAAGACCCACGTGGTAAGCCTTATTATTGGATTGGTGCAGCCATGTACCGCTATGCACCAGACCCTGCAAATTTAGAAGATGGTTCAGACTTACAAGCTGTATATGATCAGCATATTTCTATTACCCCCATCACTCTCAACTTAACGCATTTTGATTCACTTAATAAAATCAAAACCGTGTTTTGTTAATATCGTTTATATATCATCTTTGAAAGATAGGACTATTCATAATGTTTTCTTGTTTTGACTTAACTACATTGCATAAAAAAAACCTTATAGCCGCAGTGACATTAGGTTTATTCTTGGCAGCTTGTTCTTCCAACGAGAACGATGCAGAAATTGTGAATGCACGCACACCATCGTCTTACCATATTGTTAAAAAAGGTGAATCAATTGAAGCCATATGTGCCAGATACAAAATTTCAAAGGCAGACCTGATTGCTATCAACAGTTTAAAGCCGCCTTATAAACTATTTGCAAAGCAACGCATTCGTGTGAAGTCAATTAAATCACAAGAAGGTCAATACTATGCTTCAGGCGATGATATTGTTGTAAAAAATATAGATGATGAACTGCCAAAGTTACCTGACAATGCGATGCAAGATCATACCAAAGAACAACAAAATAATGATCACGCCCTTCCTATGCCTGGTGCCGCAGAAACTGGAACTGGAACACCAGTACTTGGTGAAAATGTATTAACTGAACAAACAACACCAAGCCAGGCACAGCAAAGTGAAACCACTTCTGCATTCTACCAATGGCCTGTTCAAGGTAAAGTCTTACAATCCTTTGGACAAAAAGCAGCTGATGGAACTATTCAAGAAAGCGTTAGCATTCAAGCCCCTGCTGGCACAAAAGTAAAGTCAGTTGCGCAAGGAGAGGTTCTACGTGCCGGTAGGCTTCGTGAAATTCAAGAATGGGGCAATGTTGTCATTATCAAACAAAAAGATGGGCGCGTTTGCGTGTATGGCTTTTTAAAAGAAGTCTATGCAAAAAAGGGACAAGCTGTGAGTGCGGGTGATGTCATTGGCACAGTTGGTGTCAATAAAGCGAAAAATAAGGCCATGCTTGTGTTTCAAATGCGGGCCAAAAAAGGCGGTAAGCTTATAACAGTTGACCCTATGTCTTACTTTGAGCCCAGATAAGATTAGCATATCAATTCATTTTAATTTAATAATATAAAAGGAAACTTCTATGAATAATCATGGGTTTGAATCTATCGCTATTTTAATGGGTGGCTGGTCAAATGAACGTGAAGTCTCGCTGCAAACAGGCTATGCGTTTAAAGATGCTTTGCGTAAATCAAAATACCGTGTTACTACCATAGACGTTCAACGTGATTTGCCCAAACTGATAGAGGACATCAACACATTCAAACCAGATGTTATGATTAACGCCCTACATGGCACTGGCGGTGAAGATGGTGTGATTCAAGGCGTCTTAACCATGTTAGGCCTTCCCTTTACCCACTCAAGCGTATTGTCCTCTGCGATTGCGATGGACAAACTGATTACGCGTGCCATTTTATCAGCCGAAGGTATCCCCTTTGCCCCTTACAATACGTTTGACGTTAAGGAATATCACAAAAGGCAAGATCACCCCTTTAATTTCCCCTACGTTATCAAACCTATTGCGGAAGGTTCAAGCAGGGGCGTTTATATTATTACGAGTGATGCTGACAAAACCCGCGCCATGGAAGAATGGGTTTATGCTGATAAATTAATCGCGGAAGCCTATATACCAGGGCGTGAAATTCAAGTCGCAGTTATGGGTGGTAAAGCCATTGGCGCTATCGAGTTAAAACCCCACAGTGGCTTTTATGATTACGAAGCAAAATATACCGAAGGCAAAACAGACCACATTATGCCGGCCCCACTCACCAGTCAAGACCAAGATCAACTTTTTCACTATGCTGAAGTGGCCCATAAAAAACTAAGGTGCAATGGCATTACCCGTTCAGACTTTAGGCTAGATGAATCTGATAATGCGATGCACCGCATTTGCATGCTTGAACTGAACACACAACCCGGTATGACCCCCCTTTCCCTCGTGCCTGAAATAGCGGCCTACTATGGCATCTCATTTTTAGACCTTATTGAAAAAATGCTTGCGTCTGCTATCCGTCCTTAGGGGGGCGAGCTCTTTTATTATTTTTTACAAAAAGAGGCATCTGAAACTTGCTCAGCTCGTCATAGGAAACAGCTGCGTTTTTCCAGGAAAATCGAGTGTGACAGTGATGCCTGCACTAATGGAAATAGTTGTAGTGGCGTCAATCGTGAGGGCTGTTGTTTTAATGTCTAAAGTTCCTGCGTTAATGCCTATGGTATTTGCCAACAGGTTAATATGCTCACTCTTAAACGTCATATTTTCTTTCGCAAGAAAATGAATATCTTTATGACTTTCAATATGAATACCAGCCTTTGCTTCTATTTTAAGGTTGCCTTGTGAAAGGGTGACGGTATAGTTGCCTTGTTGTAAGGTTAAATTCGCATGACCTTGTTCAATACCGGTTATCTGATCACCTTGACTAAGCACTGTGATGTCGTGCCCTTTGGCAATAGCCGTCTTCCTGTCTTTAAGAATTCCTACACTTAACGTGTCTTGAACAATAATATCCATATCCTTGGCAGATTTTAAAGTGACTTTTTCTGCATGTGCTTGGTCATTTAAACTAATTTCATGGTAACGCCCCATTTGCCCCAAAGACTGTGTGACAACGCCCCATACCGTGTTGTTTTGTCCCCAATCACTAAAGCTTGGGTTAGATGGGCTATAAACACTCCCTACAATCACAGGGTAGTCTGGGTTTGCGTCTAAAAAGGCTACAAGAACCTCTGTTCCTTTTCTGTGCGCCATGAACTGTCCATAGCCATGCTGTGCCCAATGCTGATTTGTTCTAACCCATGCTAACGCTTCATTTGCGTGATTGTATGCAGACTCTGAGGTAGCAACTGGGATTGGAGCACCAAAATAAAACTGAACAAGGGTTCTGCCCTTGTTGTCTTGTTGAATTTCTTGATTGTTTGTTGTAATGACCTTTGCATTAAGCAGACTTGAAATCTTAGGTATGGGCACATCTAAGGGGGGCAAGTAGCTTTGGTCTTCTGCAATACATTGAAAGTAGTTTTCATAGACCTGCTGGGGCTTGCTAAAGGTATGTGATAAACAGTCAAGAGGCTGGTGGAAAGCTGTTGGAAAGCGTGACGCAAGGGTGCGATTAAGGTAGTAATGTTTGACACTGTAAACCATATACGATTTATTGAAATCACTATGGATATGTTGCTTAAGCCTTAGTTTAGTTAAAGGACTTAAGTGGGTGAAGGTACTTACGCCACTAAAAAGTGTGCAATGGCTGGTATGGGCTTGAAGGGCATGGGATGACTGCTGTTCTAGTTCTTGCAAACTGTACGTGCCAGGGTTATAAAGTTGTACAGCCCCACATTTTTTATGGTTTGCAATTTGCGTTGACAAGGCTTGATTATGGTTGTTTTGATTATACGCAGTGATTTTAACATCCCCACTGTTAAGGCGATGCTGCGTTGAAAAAGCATATACATGGCTTAGCCATAAATCATCTGCTGAATGAGAAAGCGAAAAGGGTGCGTCAATATTAAACTGTGCATTTAAAGATTTATGGTGAAAAAAATGAATGGTGGTTGCATTTTGATGTGTAGGGGTCACAAATACAAAGCCCCCCTCATAGCTTAAACGCTTGAGGTAGGCAAGGTCACTTTCTTGGTACTGCATGCGCATCTCTTTCGCCTCAAACGCAATAGGTGGCTCATGAATATTCACTTTAGCCTGCAAAGGTTGAGTGACCATTTCTAAAGCTTGGGGGATACTGATTTGGCTTAAAATACGATACCTGATATTTTGACTAAGGTGCCACAGCTTTGCATGTAGTGTTATGTTGTAATGAGACACAATCGTTTCATCTCGCGTTTTTTCACTATGAAGATGATGAATGTAAGTGATAATGCCATGAAACTGACGAACAATACCGCTACTGTGCTCCAATTCAATATATGCTGGGGTGTTTAAAAGCATCAACGCATCAATAGTTGTATTTTCACATATTAAAATAGCATCAACGTAGTCAATTTGGTTGATTTGCTGGCGCGCAGTAAACCCTAAAACATGAAAGGTCTTATCTGCTAAAAGACAATGAAATGAAGATTGAAGTTCAGTGGTGGGGTACATAAATGATCAATGGTTAATAATTTATTAAGAAATAGTATGATACGCTACCCTTATTGTGAAGGTCTTTTAAGTGATTGTCGATAAAGAAATTATTCTTTACACTGATAGGGCAACGCTGGAATGAATAGGAAAACCTAATGGCTGAAATTAAAAAAAATAATTCTGTGAAATTTTTATGTGTATATTGTGGGGCATCTGAAAGATGTGACCAACTCTTTAGGCAGACGGCTATTGATTTAGGAAGCCAGATTGCTCAACACGGCTTTGGTGTCGTTTATGGGGGTGGTCGCCTTGGCTTAATGGGATTAGTTGCTAATTCAGCCTTAAATGCTGGAGGTAAAGTGATTGGCTTTATCCCCGAACACCTTGATAGTCGTGAAGGTGCGCACGATGGGTTAACAGAATTGCATATTGTGGATTCAATGCATACCCGCAAAATGAATATGGCAACACAAGCAGATATGTTTGTCGTTTTGCCAGGTGGGTTTGGCACCCTAGATGAACTCTTTGAAATTATTACCTGGCGTCAACTCAAGTTGCACGAAAAGCCAATTATTGTCATTAATATGAATGGGTATTGGGACCCCTTAAAAAGTATTATCAACAATGTGGTTGACGAACACTTTGCCCACGAAGAGCACCGTTCTATTGTGAAATTTGTAGACAAGGTTGAAGACGTTCTTGTTTATGCGCACGAAATGCTAGACTAATTTTCCGCAACAACACGTACATTGGTAAAAAAACAGATTAAATTTAAAAAAACTCACAAAGGGTATTGACACAAACGAAAATTGCGTATATAAATAATATATCCTTTGTAAGGGGGTGTAGCTCAGTTGGTTAGAGCGCCGGCCTGTCACGCCGGAGGTCGCGGGTTCGAGTCCCGTCACTCCCGCCATTTTTATAAGTGGTATTTTCCTTCATAAATTAATACTTTTCAAATCAATTCTCTCTAAGTGTGAAACCACTGGGTTTAAGAGTTATCATTTTATTAAACTTTCTATCAAAACCACCATGGCTATGAGGTATTTGAAGATTTAATTTACCGTACGTTTGACAGCTATTTATTTTACTTGTCGGTTTAAGACCCCCTATCATAAAGGGTAGTGACAATTCTAAATTCCATGCCAGCACGTTGTAGCTTTCGCAAAGCTGTATGCACCGCACCGCTCAGCATATCACTAGATATAACAACTTCTTGCAAACGTTTATTCTTGTCTAGGAATTGTGTGCCAACTTTTTTAATTTTTCTAAGCCCCGATAAGTTTATACGCACAAGCTGTGCGCAACCAGAAAAGAACTCATCACCTATGACACTCAGGTTCTTCACACCCGACAGATCAGCCTCAATGACATGAGACATCTTATAACAAAATCTGTCACCAATCGTTATAATGTTTTCATGGGTAAGCTTAACTCTGGTTTGCGTGTCATTTAAATTGAAGAAATTATTCCCAATATATTGAAGATTCCTTTGGGAACCCAATAGTAAATGGATAGAATTTAAATGCGCACAATGACTGAGAAAATGATCATTGAGCTTCAAAAGATGACAAGCAGGTGTGGTGTCTGGAAAAGCTATCTGCTCAAGATTAATGCATTCACGCAAAAAAGAAGACTGAATTTCTGACAGGCAACTTTGCGCTTTTAAATTTAATTTAGTAAGCCCATGGCGGTGCATTAAAAAGCCAGCATCAATTGTTTTCAGTTTAGTAAGCCCGAAAAGGTCGATATCAATAGGATGTGGATTAGCGATATTTGACGGCGAACTTAAAAAATGTTTCGCAATATGCGTGACTTTCGGGCCCACAAAAGAAATCTTATAACACGTG
>CAYZJC010000015.1:35267-37443 GCA_964478775.1 uncultured Verrucomicrobiales bacterium
GGCATGTTGCGCTGTAAAATCAATTGTGTTTGTCGCGTTATAGATGATGATAGTCGCATCTGGATAGGCCTCGCAGTAGGCCCTGCAAATTCGTTTATACTTTTTAAGCTGTGTCAGTGTTGTGGTGATATAGGGTGAATAATCGACTGGCTGTTTAAGACTGATCTGCAGACCAACATGCTTGAGGTTTTGATACTGATCACTTATCTCTGCAACATTTCTGATAACGCTTTGTTTAAGGGTACTGACATAAGGTTCCCCACACAGCAAGTGATGCGCCAGATAATGCAGCGTGATGATATCCCCCTCCTCCTGCAAGGCCCTGTAAGCCCTTTGAAGTGCATTAAAACCTTCTTGCGTGGCAGTTAAAGGGAAGGGTATTTTGGTATTCAATAATAAATGACGTGCAGGCACAAAAAGAGGATGGGCAGAAGAAAGATGCACAGGCATCTTGCTTACGGAAATAAAATGAATTAATTCTTCAGCAATTTCATTGTATTTGTGTTGGTGTAAGATGTTAAAAAAATCTGCGTTTCCTGTGGCATAAGTTGTGTGAATCACAAATCTTATGTAAGCGCTTTCAATCTTATATAAAAAAGTCGCGTTAATGCGATTGTTTAGCTCACGCAGCTTGTATACATCTTGCGGGCAAAGAAATGTATTGACATACGCTAAGCAGTCAAGCGGAAAATGATTGAAATACGGCTCTTGATATTGAATAACAGGCGCATGCGAAGGAAGCCTGGCTAATTGCTGAGTTGAACCCTCAAAAAGATTTGCACCAAAAACTGATGTAAGTGAAAGCAGGTATGAAAGTATCAATGGACGCATGAGGTCTGGATAAAACAATATGTGTAGCAAAATTAATTTTAGCAAAATATATGATAAATTACTAGTTGTTGTGAGCTTCCAGTGCAGGTTATTTTCTCATTTTGTGCCTGGTAAAAAATGAAACTGCAACAATCTTTACGTCAAGCAATTGCGGATGCGTCAGCTGGTCATAGATTTAACACAGCTTGGTGCGCGCTTTTAAAAACTTTTTCATGCGTCGAATACCAGAAAGCCTCAAGAGAAATACAAAAGCGTCTATAAAAATTTGCAGGACTTGATTTTGAAGTCGACACCGTTGGCGTACTTGAAAATTGGTGCACAGAGGTGCTCTGATGTACGGTTTTTCGCAAACCTTATCAAGGTCACCAATTTTTCTTTGAGATTTGGCTCTTTATCAGGGAACTTGCCACCATAAGGTGCAATACAACGCATGAAGCAACCCATCTTGTTTATATATATAGCTCTCTACTTACAATCTGGATCATGCTTTATATCGTCTTTCATGTGCACCCCCTACACTTCGAGTCTCATTCCTGCAACCAAATGAGATTCACTTAACATATAGAATAACTAAACTTAAAGGGTGTTAAGAAATTATCGACATGCATTTATAAAATATAATAAATTTTAATTAAATTATTTTACCGATACCGCCCCCCGCCCATAACTTCCCACCCTTGTTTCAAGGGTGGGGGGACACAATCCCTCCTATGTCAAGCCAAACACCACCTAATGCTTCGCCTGTCCTGTTCATGCAGCAATTCATAACAGGCTATCAGATATTTCAATACGTTAAGCTTAACATAGAGTTGTTTCATTACACTGCAAAGACTGATACCGTTCACACTGCATACATCTTTATATCAATACAAATAAACAAAACTACATACGTATTTGCGATTGTTCATATTATACAACAATAATAGTTAACAAATAGTTAATATTGTTAAAAATATTCAAACAACAACAAACAATCTTCAGTATATTACATTTTTTAACCTATTACTTCTTAAGTGATGCAGAGCCAGCGCCCCCTCTTTTCCACTTCTAATAAAATTAAATTTATACATAGTGTATTCAGTTTAGCATGGCCACAGAAATGAGGAACGAAACGTAGGTGTGACGACATGACTTACAAAATGATGTGAGAGGCAGATTATAAGTGACACGCTACATAACATGAACGCGATTTCTATGTTATTTTTCCCATATTTTATTCACAAAAAACAGCTTAGCTTACAAATAAAAAAAGGCCCCATGAAGGGACCTTTCTGAAAGATTAAAGAAATTATTATTTCAAAATTTTCGCAACAACGCCAGCACCGACGGTACGTCCACCTTCGCG
>CAYZJC010000016.1:0-7512 GCA_964478775.1 uncultured Verrucomicrobiales bacterium
GTCTTGTGGACATTGGTATTATTAGCGCTGCAGATGCAATTGCCTGGGGGCTGTCAGGCCCTATGCTACGCGCCAGTGGTGTGCCTTGGGATTTGCGAAAAAGTCAACCTTATGAGATTTATGATACCCTCAATTTCCAAGTCCCTGTTGGTAGAAATGGAGACTGCTATGACCGCTATTTGGTGCGTATGGCAGAAATGCGAGAAAGCTTAAAGTTGATTGAACAGTGCCTAAAAGATCTACCACAAGGCGCTATTTTGTCGGATGATCGTAAGATTGTCCCCCCTACACGCGAAGAAATGAAACATTCTATGGAAGCAATGATTCACCATTTCAAGCTGTACACTGAAGGTTTTCATGTGCCAAAGGGGGAAGTGTATACAGCCGTTGAAGCCCCAAAGGGAGAATTTGGTGTATACCTTGTGGCTGACGGAACCAATAAACCTTATCGATGCAAAATAAGAACCCCTGGCTTTGCTTTTTTACAAACAACCGACTTTCTATCGCGCGGGCATATGTTAGCAGATGCTGTAGCCATTATCGGGTCTATGGATATTGTTTTCGGTGAAATTGATAGATAGCTAATAATTCTCGCTGAGCCGTAAAGCCTGATAGTTGAGCTATAGCTTAAGTCAATTTAATTTGGTTACAAAAATGACGAGAAAAGTGTACGTTTTGCTACACCAGTTCCGATAGGACGCTTGAACCAAACGATAAATGAAAAGCGATAGCTTCAAGTGATGTTTATTGTAAATTTTCTATCGCGCAGGCACATGTTGGCAGACGCTGTGGCTATTGGCGATACTTTAGCTGGACTTTCTGATAAATAGCTTGTGGATTGTGTTGCAAAACCAATGCGTGTGATGATTCCTATCTTGACGCATGAAGAACTTGAACGCACCTTACGGCTTTATTTCCTATGGGGAAGAGGCTGTGAATCCGTGTTTGTTTGCTTAATGCTGTTTCCCTCAACATTGTGTATTTGGAAGGCTAAAAAGGGTTCTAACTTTTCCATGATATATCTATGGCCCCCATTTTTAATTTCATTGACAACGAGTCTTACAACATTGTAGCCAGCAGCTTGTAAAAGGCGCATCTTTAATTGTGTAATAGGGTTAAGCTTGCCATTAACATAGTGCGTCATGCCGTCTACCTCTATAATTAATTTGTGTGATGGCACATAAATATCAACGCAATCAACCACGCAGTCAATGAATGCTTCATGCAAAATTGTCTCATGCTGCAGGATGCTTACTAAAAACTGCAACACAAGGTCTTGCATGACAGAATGTGTTCTATGGCCAGTAACCCACCTTTTCAACAATGCCATATGGTCATTCACAGTGATGTTAAGTGCACACCCTGAAAGCTTAAAATACGCCTTTACAATTAACAGCTTTCGGAAAACAAAGAGGTCTTCTTCTTGTAGAGCAAGCGCTGGCGCATTATAAAACAGGTGATTTACTTTTGCAGTTAACGCTGTGATATGGTGACTAGGTGTCTGCATCAAACAACAAGCATACATATAACAAATAATGTCGTGTGGGTGAATGTGGTGTAAATGATTTTCAATTTGCTGATGCCACTTGTTCTGCCATTGTTCACACAAAGGAATATCATTGTAGATGAGTGAAAATATGGTGCGAATTGTGTAATGATGGTCGTGCGATTCCAAATGTTCCAAACTCGCTTTGAGCCATTTTTTGGAATAATATTCATTTTGATTAAAGTAAGACATGTTGAAAATATCACTTAATTCAAACATGTCTCGCGCACCAATCACACTTAAAATAATATTAAATTGAGATAGCCAATCATTTAGCCAATTCATATTTGGCTCTATCCCAAGCCTTGCTAAATTCACAAGCAGACGCGCTGCAATAATGGGGTCCATCATTTCGAGGTGAATCTGGCTATAGGTTAACCATTTTTCAAGCCATTCTTGTGGTGGGTCGTAATTGATTAAAGCAAGCGCATGGATAGATTCTAAAAAATCTAGTTCTGTAAAATCTTGAATGCATTTAATTGTGGCATCAGTCCATTCATTCATCCAGTCTTGTGGGGGGAAGATATTAATATGCGCCAGAGCGTTTAAAAAATTACAAAACTCACGGCTTCTAAAGTAAGAAAAATGTTGTCGTGAGTTAATTAATAAAAGTGCTTCAAATTCGGGATAATCGTGCAAGTAATTTTGAATGGTGTGTTTGTATAAAGTATGCGTATTTGAAAGCCTACTGAGCATGCTTGCAAGCCTACCATAGCCAACATTGACAAATCTGTCTTCTTCACTTAAGAGGGTTGTGGCATCATTAAGCCAGTAAATAAGGTGTTGCAGGTCCTTTGGTGTTGGGGCGCCATCTAAATGAGATAAATGCGCAACCCTTTCAAAGAATTGGCTAACTTGGTTGATTGATTCTATATGATAATGATTCATAATTTTATTAATAATTAATTTCTATGTTGATAATCTTACCAATAATGTATTAATAAATTATTAACAGTCATGTATAAAATATTAAAAAAAACAACAGGCAATATCTTTACCTGGTTTGTACACAAACACAATTTATATCAATTTGCTGCGGTCATCCAAATGCACAGGCGCAAAATTCAATATATTAAACACAAATAAAGAGGATGTGATTATTTGAAGACGTAGTCATTTATTAAGAAACAATTTTCTGTTCACTTGAATGCCCAGCAGATTGGGTTTGTAATAACTTCAAACGTTCTTCCACATGTTCTATAAAATTACTTTGTGCCATCTTAATGGCAACTTCCACGGCTTTAGAAAAAGCAAAGGCATCTGCGCCACCGTGGCTTTTTACAGCAATATGACGCAGGCCTAAAAATACAGCGCCATTATACAGACGGGCATCGCTTACAGCTTGTATACGATCAAACGCAGGCTTGGCTATCAAGTAACCAAGCTTTCCGCGCCAACAGGCTGACATGCTTTTTTTAAGGAGGTCACGCACAAATCGTGTTGTGCCTTCAATCGCTTTTAACGCTATGTTTCCAGAAAAACCATCAGTGACAACAAGGTCAGTCGTTCCTGCCATGATATCGTCACCTTCGACGAAACCATAAAAGTTAATGTCTGGAAAACTTTTTATAGCTTGATAGGCTTCTTGAACAACTGCATGCCCCTTTAATTCTTCTGAGCCCACATTTAAAAGACCTACAGTAGGCTTTTTAAGATTTAAAATAGATGCAGCAAAAGCTTCACCCATAATGGCAAACTGCACTAAGTTTAAAGCAGAACATTCAACATTAGCCCCTAAGTCAAGAACAATTGTTCTGCCGTGTCGGTGAGTTGTCGGCATAACAGCCGGGATAGCCGGTCTATTGATGCCCTCAAGGGTCTTCATAATCACTTTAGATAAAGCCATGTATGCCCCTGTGTTGCCAGCAGAAACAACAGCATTTGCTTTTCCTGTGCATACAGAATCAATCGCCATGCCCAGGTTAGACTTTCTCCCCCCCCTGACAGCGCTTGCAGGCTTTGTTTCGTTGGTGACGATAAGGTCAGCATGAATAACTTCAGCGTGCTTTGCAACCGCAGGGTATGAAGCCAGGTGCGCATCAATCGTAGGCTTATCGCCATATAATCGAAACGTAATATC
Source organism: uncultured Verrucomicrobiales bacterium (assembly GCA_964478775.1). Lineage (GTDB taxonomy): Bacteria > Pseudomonadota > Alphaproteobacteria > Paracaedibacterales > CAIOTO01 > PNMQ01. The sequence continues at coordinate 3,627 of CAYZJC010000016.1, forward strand.
TTGTGTAGTGCGTTGCAATACTAAATCAAGACCTGGGATAACCATCGCAGGTCCTAGATCTCCACCCATTGCATCAATTGCTAAAGTGATTGTCATAATGAATTATTGATTAAAATAAAAATTATTCAGCAGAAACATTTTTTGTTTTAAACACTTGGCGTCCATTGTAATGACCGCAGCTTTGGCACACATGGTGTGGCAACTTGCGTGAACCACAATTTGGGCACTCTGTCGTGTTGATTGGCGCTAAATGGTGATGTGAACGGCGCATACCGCGACGTGACGTAGATGTTTTTTTCTTTGGAACTGCCATTGAAACCTCGTTTGATAATACTATTACGAATTTGAAATTCTTATGAACAAATGTTCATTGAATTGGATTATGCCAAACCTACACTAAAAGAGCAAGTGTTAACTTAACTTTGATCTTGCATTTCTTGCTATTTGCCAACTTAACTTTTAAGGATGTGAACAGCAAGTATACAAGCTGGCTAACTGCCTACACAATATAGGGCACCTCTAATACCCAATTTTAAAGGTCACCTACGGCGTCAACTTCGTCCTCAAATCCATACCTATTTCTATATATATTGAGGTTCTTCTATCGAGACCCTCTGGCATTCGCCACATGAGAAAAAGTTTTTAGAGGTGCCTTGCAAAAGATTTGCTAGATTTTTTTGTCAGTTTTTCGTTACACTTATATATATAGTTTTTAATTAAAATATTAAGGAATTCGTAATGGCGCATACAATTACACTTATCCCCGGTGACGGAGTTGGTCCAGAAGTTACAGCTGCAACAAGAAAAATTATTGATGCAACAGGCCTGCAGGTGAATTGGGAGGTATGTGAAGCTGGTGCAGAAGTCTTTAAAAAAGGGCTTAGCACAGGTGTCCCAAAAGAAACGATCGATTCTATTATTCAAAATCGTGTTGCCTTAAAAGGGCCATTATCTACCCCTGTTGGCTTTGGAGAAAAAAGTGCGAATGTCACCTTGCGTAAACTGTTTGAAGCCTATGGTAACATTAGGCCTATTCGTGAAATACCAGGCATTATCACCCCATACACAGGCCGCAACATTGACTTTGTGATTGTGCGCGAAAACTTGGAAGACCTTTATGCGGGTATTGAATATATGCAAACCCCGGGGGTTAGCGAATGTTTGAAAATCATTTCCCGTAAAGGGAGTGAAAAAGTCATTCGCCTTGCTTTTGAACTGGCTAGAAGTGAGGGGCGAAAATCTGTTCATTGTGCGACCAAAGCAAACATCATGAAATTATCTGAAGGCATGTTTAAACGCACCTTTGAAGATGTTGCTAAAGACTACCCTGATATCAGACCGGAACATGTCATTATTGATAACGCAGCTCACCAATTGGTTAAAAAACCAGAACAATTTGAAGTCATTGTGACAACCAACATGAACGGTGATATTTTAAGTGATTTAAGTTCTGCCTTAATTGGTGGTCTTGGTTTTGCGCCGGGTGCAAACATTGGTGATGACTACGCTATTTTCGAAGCTGTACATGGAACTGCACCTAAGTATGCAGGGCAAAACAATATCAACCCAACGGCTGTGTTGATGTCAGGCATCATGATGCTGCGCTACTTAAAAGAATTTGAAAAGGCAGACATCATTGAACAAGCCCTTTATACAACCTTAGCTGTAGATGGCTTGCAAACCCGTGACACAAAGCCTAATGATGCAACATCAACATCTGACTTTGCTAATGCAATTATTAAAAACTTCGGCAAGACTTATGATGAAGCAACCAAGAGAAGCTACAAAGCCATTGACTTACCAAAAGTTTCTAAAGAACCTGATTTTGTAAAAGCAACATCCCGTTCACTTGCTGGGATTGATATATTTATTGAAACAGCATTAGAGCCAAACATGGTAGGAAATAAATTAACTGAAATCACAACTTCCTCAAAGTTTTCTCTTAAAATGCTCTCAAGCAGAGGAGTCAAGCTTTACCCAGGTGCTGCAGGTGCAGCATTTGACGGCGTCGACATGATGACCGCAAGATTGAGCTGTAATGACCCATCAACGGTCACAGATCAAGATATTTTAGATGTATTAGCCCTTATAAGCCAAGATTTTAAATGGGCACATGTTGAAAAACTTCAAGTTTTTGACGGTGTTTTAGGGTACACCAAAGCACACGGTGAAGATTAATTTGAAGATGCACCAACACTATCAATATCACTCATTAGCTTGCATGAGTAGGAGCTTATAATGACCAAACCTTCTTTTAGAATTGAACATGATACAATGGGAGATATTGATGTGGAGGCATCAAAATATTGGGGTGCGCAAACAGAAAGGTCACGTCGCAATTTTAAAATTGGCGGTGAAAAAATGCCGATGGAGCTTATTCACGCCTTTGCACATTTAAAATGGGTAGCAGCAGATGTTAATTCTCATTTGGGGAATTTAAAATCACAAATTGCAAATGCAATTAAGTTTGGTGCAGATCGCATTTTAGAAGATGGCCTGGATGAACATTTTCCGCTTGTGGTTTGGCAGACAGGTTCGGGAACTCAAACCAATATGAATGTGAATGAAGTCATTGCACACATTGGCAATATCTATTTTGAAAAGCAAAAAAAGCATGATTCTGCTATTTCCAACAGAACGATTCACCCCAATGACCATGTTAACAGAAGCCAGTCTTCTAATGACAGCTTTCCAACAGCGATGCACATAGCAACTGCGCTTGCGGTCCATAAAAGTTTATTGCCTGCACTTGACACTTTACACAATGCCTTAAAAGAAAAAGCAAATGACTTTCATGACATTTTAAAGATTGCGAGAACCCATTTGCAAGATGCAACCCCGATGACGTTGGGCCAAGAATTTAGCGGATACGCCAAGCAGATTCAATTTGCAATTGAAAGAATTCAAAATGTACTGCCACGTGTTTATCAATTAGCACAAGGGGGGACTGCCGTTGGAACAGGTCTTAACTGCCCAGCAGGCTTTGCAAAACGTTTTGCAAAAGTGCTATCTAACAGGCTTAAAATCCCCTTCACGAGTACTGATAACTTTTTTGAAGCCCTTGCGACCCACGATACCCTTGTAGAATTTTCTGGTGTGCTCAATGTGTTGGCTGTCAGTTTGATGAAAATTGCCAATGATATCCGTCTGCTTGGTTCAGGGCCACGTTGCGGCCTTAATGAACTAAATTTACCCGAAAATGAACCTGGGTCATCTATTATGCCTGGTAAGGTTAACCCCACTCAAGCAGAGGCCATGACAATGGTCTGTGCACAGGTTATGGGAAACCATACAACCGTTACGATAGCGGGTTCCCAAGGGCACTTTGAACTCAATGTTTTTAAGCCTGTCATTATTTTAAATGTATTGCAGTCTATTCGGTTACTTTCAGATGCGATGAATAGTTTCACAACGAACTGTCTATCAGGTATCACGGTAAATGTCACACGCCTTACACTTAATGTAGATAGATCATTGATGTTAGTTACCGCCCTTAATACCATTGTAGGGTATGAAAATGCAGCAAAAATTGCTAAGTGTGCAATGACAGAAGATATTTCATTGAAACGCGCAGCTGTAAAGCTAGGTATATTAAGCGCTGAAGCCTTTGATGCGGCAGTGGTTCCACATCAAATGATTGGTAATGATAAAAGCCCTGCATAAGTTATGAGGCTTGCTTATTGGCAAAGCTGCCTTAAATCATTCAACGTCAGTTTAGCTTTGTCATCTGCTGATATTTGCCTTAAGATAGCACCCTCTTTTAACACAATTAAACGACTACCATAGTTTAAGGCATGTTGCAGATTATGTGTAATCATAATTGCGGTAAGGTTGTCTTGTGTAATAAACTGCGCAGCTAGTTTCATAACGGTTTCAGATGCTTTAG
>CAYZJC010000016.1:7522-16284 GCA_964478775.1 uncultured Verrucomicrobiales bacterium
ATAAAATTTGCGATGATGTTAACATTGCCATCACTAAGGCAAGGCCTTGACGTTGTCGACCTGAAAGCGACCCAACATAGTCATTTAAAGGATTTTCAAGGTTCATACCCAACGGGGTAAGTGCTGCTTTAAAAAGTGTTGCACGTGCCTTTGTGTTATGCAAACCAAGCTTGCGCTTTTGACCGCGCAATAGGGCGAAGCTTAAGTTTTCCTCCAGGGTCATATTTTCCATTGTACCCACTTTTGGGTCTTGCATCACATGCGCAATAAGGCTTGACCTTTCATGATGCTTGCGCAAAGTGACATCCGTTTGGTCAATATAAATCTTACCTTCATCAACGGGTAAATGCCCACTAATGATATTCATTAAGGTAGATTTACCAGCGCCATTACCGCCAACCACAACAACAAATTCACTTTTGTTGATGTCAAGGTTAAAGTCTTGGAACAATTTGCGCTCAAGCGGGGTGTTTGCCCCAAGGGTAAGCTTTATCTTTTGAAGGCTTAACATGATGCCCCCTTAAAGGCTTTTCGACGTTTCATGACAGGTAATTGCATAACGATTAATACAAGCACCCCCGTGACGAGATTTAAGTCTTTTGTTCTAAGACCTAGCCAGTCACTATGCAAAGCTAACGACACTAAAATGCGATACACAATTGACCCCACCACACAAGACGTAATGGCAATTCCAACATGCCTGAAGGGTAAAACTTTTTCCCCAATTAATACAGCAGCAAGGCCAAAAATAATGGTGCCAGGCCCTAATGTCAGGTCAGCAAACCCTTCTAGTTGACAAAAGAGTGAACCTGCAAGGGCAATTAACCCATTACTAAGGGCTAGACCAACATAAGTCATGGCGTGGGTTGAAACGCCACTGTTTGCGGCAAGTCTTTTATTTTGACCAATGCTTTTAAGCGCTAACCCAAAATCCGTTGAAAGTATATAAGCTAAAGCACCACAGACAATCACTGTAACCAAAAGCAATACACCAATTGAAGATGCATTATCAAACAGTGTTGGTAAATTCATTAATACAATATTGGGTTGCCCACGCATAATATCTAGGTTAATTGAATACAGCATAAATGCGACTAAGATACCTGATAAAAGCGGCGTTACATTCAAGCGCTGATGAAGGAAGGCGGTGATCAGACCTGCCATTGCACCTGCAAAAAAGGAAGCAGGCACTGAGAGGGCAGGGGGGATTTGCGTCACAATTAGGCTTGCTGTAACGGCTGCACCTAATACGAAACTACCATCACACGTCAGGTCTGGAAAGTCGATCACACGAAACGTTAAATAAATACCTATGGCAAGGATTCCAAAAATCATCCCCATCTCAAGGCATTTTAAAAATTCTAACATAGCCATCTGCTTAATTCCTTAGTCAACAACCATTGCTGAACCACGAAGTTCTTGGGGAATTTCAATGTTAAGCTGCTTTGCCACCGACTGATTAATAAACAACTCAACGGCATTTGGAAATTCGCACGGCATTTCATTTAAGGCTTCACCCTTAATGGAACGTATACACATTTTAGCGGCCTGCACACCCACTTGATATTGGTTAGGGCCTAAGGCCGCAAGAGCACCTTTTTTCACTTGGTCAGTATCGCTACAATAAATAGGTTTATTCACCAACTTACAAGCTTGTACAATACTTTGAAACCCTGAAAGGCACGTATTGTCATTGCTTATAAAAATAGCGTCAGCCTTTTGTGCAAGTTGTGTTGCAGCTTGGGCAAGTTCACTTGTTTTGGTGACTGTTTGTTCAACCAATTCAATTCCTTTTGCAAGACAAACTTCTTTTAATAAAGCCACAATTCGAACGCTATTGGGTTCGCCTGAATTATACAAGACACCAAGCTTTTTCAAGTTGGGTTGAAACTTACACATCATATCAATTTGTGGGGCCAAATCAACATAGTTGGACACACCCGCAATAGAATGTGTTCTACATTTTAAGTCTTGCACAATGCCACTGGCAAGCGGGTCTGTCACTGATGCAAAAACAACTTTAACTTGGTTGTTGTTGACAAATTTCAATAGGCTTAAGGCTGATACCGTTCCAATTGCAAAGACACATGCTGGGTTTTGTGCACTAAATTTAGATGCAATCTGTGAAGCCATCACAGCATTACCTTGTGCGGACTCAACGCTAATATTTTCTGGTTCAACCAAAGTATGCTCTTTTGTAAGTGTATCTATAATACCTTGCGCCGTACTATCTAATGCCACATGGTTTGCACTTTGATGAATACATACTTTATGTTGTTGTGCTGGAGCGGTTGTGGCAACAATAGCGGTGCCTGCTAAGGGTGCCAATACACTTACAATGGATAAAACAAAGAGACGCGTGAACCATGCATACATGATTATAACTTTCTAAACTTTCTTAAATTTTTAAAAAAATACCCCCCGTTTCAGGGGGGTGATCTTTAAGCTTTATGATGCGGAGGCGACTTCGCAATCGCTGTCCGTCTCAAGTGGAGTTTCCACGACGGGTAACGTTTTTTCTGAACGCTGGCTTGCGAGTGATTTAAGGCTGCGCACAACCCCACCCGTACCTGCTGGAATCAAACGACCCACAATCACGTTTTCCTTCAAACCTGCCAAGACATCTACTTTTCCTGCGACAGCAGCTTCTGTCAACACACGTGTTGTGTCTTGGAACGAGGCAGCAGAGATAAATGACTTCGTGTGCAAAGACGCTTTGGTAATACCTTGCAAAACAGGGATCCCTTGAATCATTTGCTTACCTTGCGCTTCTAATTCACGATTCTTTATCGCAAATTCAATACGGTCAATTTGTTCACCGACAATCAGGTCTGTTGAACCCGCGTCAGTGACTTCTATTTTCTGTAGCATTTGACGCACGATAACTTCAATATGCTTGTCGTTAATTCCCACACCTTGTAGGCGGTAAACTTGTTGAATTTCACTGACCAAGTAGGCGGCCAATGCTTCCACACCTAAAATACGCAAGATGTCATGTGGAACGGGGTTACCATCCACCAACAATTCACCGCGTGTTACATAGTCACCTTCGTGAATTGTCACGTGGCGACCTTTTGGAATGAGGTATTCCATAGGCTCAAATTGGTCTGATTCAGGAACAATCAAAATACGACGTTTTGCTTTGTAGTCTTTACCAAACTCTACGCGACCATCGAATTCTGCGATGATAGCAGCATCTTTTGGATGACGTGCTTCAAACAATTCAGAAACGCGTGGCAAACCACCAGTAATATCGCGTGTCTTTGTTGTCTCACGTGGGATACGCGCAATGATGTCACCCGCTTTAACCTTCACTGTGTTTTCAATACTGACGATTGTATCCACAGGCAAAAAGTAACGTGCTTCAAGGCCATTTGGCAACATGACAGGAACGCCTTTTTCATCCCGGATACTGATCATCGGACGCAGTTCAGCAGACTTACCAACTTGTTTCCAGTCCACAACAACACGACTTGAAATACCTGTTGCTTCATCCATCACTTCGCGCATAGATTGACCATCAACCAAGTCAACGAAATGAACGATACCGTCTTTTTCTGTTAACACTGGAAGGGTATACGGATCCCAATCATACAAACGCACACCAGGTGTTGTCATATCACCATCTTTAATACGGATGTTTGAACCATATGGGATTTTGTGACGCACACGCTCACGGTTTTGGTCATCAACAACCAATAATTCAGAGTTACGTGAAAGCATAATTGCATTTCCCGCACTGTTGACCTGAATATTTGCATTTTTCAAGACGATTTTACCAGAAACAGTTGACTCAATGCTTGACGCCTCGCCACCTGCTTGCGCCGCACCACCAATGTGGAAGGTACGTAAAGTAAGCTGTGTTCCAGGTTCTCCAATAGACTGCGCCGCAATAACACCGACCGTTTCACCCTTGCATACCAAGGTTCCACGTGCCATGTCACGACCATAACAATTTGCACAAATACCAACTGGTGCTTCACAAGTCAAAACAGAACGAATCTTAATTTCGTCAATGCCTGTCTGCGTGATTTTTTCAACCAGTTCTTCGTCAATCATTTCACCTGCCTGGACAATCACTGTTTTTGTTGCATTGTCAATAATGTCTTCTGCAGCGCAACGGCCCAAAATACGTTCAGCCAATGTGGCAATAACGTTTGCCCCTTCCGTTACTGCGCGCACAGACAAACCATTTGAGGTTCCGCAATCAGTTTCAGAAATGATACAGTCTTGCGCAACGTCAACCAAACGACGTGTCAAGTAACCAGAGTTTGCGGTCTTCAACGCAGTATCAGCCAAACCTTTACGTGTACCGTGGGTGGAAATGAAGTATTCCAAAACGTTCAAACCTTCCTTAAAGTTTGAAATAATTGGTGTTTCAATAATGTCACCAGATGGCTTTGCCATCAAACCACGCATACCACCAAGCTGCTTCATCTGCGCAACAGAACCACGGGCCTTGGAGTGGGTCATCATATAAACTGAGTTGACTGGGCTGTCAGCATTAGCGGCCGACATTGTCTTCATCATCGCTTCCGCAACACGGTCAGTACAACGGTCCCAAGCGTCAACAACCTTGTTATATTTTTCACCTTGTGTGATCAAACCATCAAGATATTGTTGTTCGAATTCAGCGACCATCGACTTTGTTTCATTAACAACCTGGCCTTTTTCAACTGGAATAACCAAGTCATCCTTACCGAAAGAAATACCACCTTTTGTCATATACGTAAATCCAAGTGACATGATGCGGTCAACGAAGATAACCGTTTCTTTTTGTCCACAATGGCGATACACCATATCAACGAGGTTGCTAATTTCACCAGAGGTTAAAACCTGGTTTACAATGTCGAAAGGAATGAGATGTGACTTTGGTAAGTATTGGCCTAAAATCATACGCCCTGGTGTTGTTTCAACACGTTTGTAGGAAACTGTGCCATCTGGCGCATAATAAGCAACACGTCCTTGAATCTTAGCATGGAGGAAAAGCTTTTTATCCTGCATGGCATGTTCTAGCTCGTCAATGTTCGCAATCAACATGCCTTGACCAGGAACATCTTTTGCTTCTAATGACAAATAATAAAGACCAAGTACAATGTCTTTTGAAGGAACAATAATTGACTTACCGCTGGCAGGGCTTAAAATGTTGTTGGTTGACATCATCAACACACGTGATTCAAGCTGCGCTTCGAGTGACAAGGGAATGTGAACAGCCATCTGGTCACCGTCAAAGTCAGCGTTAAAGGCTGCACAAACGAGAGGGTGCAACTGAATCGCTTTTCCTTCAATCAAAATAGGTTCGAAAGCTTGAATACCCATACGGTGAAGGGTAGGTGCGCGGTTGAGCAATACAGGGTGCTCACGAATCACGTCTTCCAAAACGTCCCAAACTTCTGGGCGTTCTTTTTCAACCATGCGTTTTGCTGCCTTCAATGTGCTAGCCAAACCATAGCGTTCTAGACGTGAATAGATGAATGGACGGAATAATTCTAATGCCATCTTCTTTGGCAAACCGCATTGGTGCAAACGAAGTTCTGGACCCACCACAATAACGGAACGACCTGAATAGTCAACGCGCTTACCCAACAAGTTTTGACGGAAACGACCTTGCTTACCTTTTAGCATATCTGCCAAAGACTTCAATGGACGCTTGTTCGCACCTGTAATCGCACGGCCACGACGACCGTTATCAAATAACGCATCAACAGATTCTTGAAGCATACGCTTTTCGTTACGGATAATAATATCTGGTGCACGAAGTTCAATCAGTCTTTTTAAACGATTATTACGGTTAATCACACGGCGATACAAATCATTCAAGTCAGAAGTTGCGAAACGACCGCCATCTAACGGAACAAGCGGACGAAGTTCTGGCGGAATCACAGGGATAACCTGCATAATCAACCATTCTGGGTTTGTGTTTGATTCTAAGAAGGCTTCAATTAATTTCAAACGCTTGAAAATTTTCTTACGGCGAATTTCAGAAGTTGTTTCTGTAAATTCAACACGTAGTGATTCACTTTCAGAACGCATATCAAGCTTCAGCAAGATTTCTTTTAAGGCTTCAGCACCAATGCTAGCTGTAAAGGCGTCTTCCCCATATTCGTCTTGCGCAGCCATGTATTCTTCTTCAGACAACAACTGCTTGTACTTAAAGGGTGTGAGACCTGGGTCAATCACAACGTAGTTTTCAAAGTATAAAATGCGTTCCAAATCGCGAAGTGTCACGTCAAGCAATGTACCTAAACGGCTTGGTAGTGACTTTGTAAACCAAATGTGCGCAACGGGTGAGGCCAACTCAATGTGGCCCATACGGTCGCGACGCACCTTGCTTAATGTCACTTCAACACCGCACTTTTCACAAACAATACCACGGTATTTCATGCGCTTGTACTTACCACACAAGCATTCATAGTCTTTGATAGGACCAAAAATACGTGCACAGAACAAGCCGTCGCGTTCAGGTTTAAAAGTACGATAGTTAATGGTTTCAGGCTTTCTCACTTCACCAAAAGACCAAGAACGAATTTGTTCAGGACTTGCAATTGAAATGCTTAGCGAATCAAAACCTGGAACGATATCTCCAGCTGTTACAGCTCTGTGAAATTCGCGACTCATGGATATACTCCCTCTTGTAAATTTTTTTTAATGGCTGCCCCACCCAAAAGGCAAGGCAGCAAAAGCTAATGTTTAGTTATAATCGAATGATAAGTTTAAACCAAGTGAACGAAGTTCTTTGACCAAAACGTTGAAGGATTCAGGAATACCAGCTTCCATATTTTCATCACCACGAACAATCGCCTCATACACTTTCATACGTCCAGATACGTCGTCTGACTTCACTGTCAACATTTCTTGCAAGGTGTATGCTGCACCATATGCTTGTAATGCCCAGACTTCCATTTCTCCAAGTCTTTGGCCACCAAACTGTGCCTTACCACCAAGAGGTTGCTGTGTAACTAAGCTGTATGGTCCGATAGAGCGCGCGTGAATCTTGTCATCAACCAAGTGGTGTAGCTTTAAGACGTAAATTTGACCAACTGTCACTTTTCTATCGAAAGCTTCACCTGTACGACCATCATACAATATAACCTGACCAGATGAGTCACGACCTGCAATCTCAAGATGGCTTTCAATTTCAGTTTGATTGGCACCATCGAACACTGGCGTTGCCATAGGCACACCATTTTGCAAGTTAGTTGCTAACTCTAATACTTCTTTTTCATTAAGTGTTTTCAAATCAGCTTGGTCTTCATCGCGTGTATACAGTGTAGCAAGATGAGAGCGGATGTCGCTTACCTTCTTTTCGCCTAAACGATACTGTGCCATCATCTCTTCAATTTGTTTACCCAAACCAAATGCGGCTGCACCAAGGTGAGTTTCCAAAATCTGACCGACGTTCATACGTGACGGAACACCTAGTGGGTTCAAGATAATATCTACAGGTGTACCATCTTCTAAGTAGGGCATATCTTCAAGTGGAACAACTTTAGATACAACACCCTTGTTACCGTGGCGACCCGCCATCTTATCACCTGGTTGTAGTTTACGCTTAACAGCAATAAACACCTTCACCATTTTCAAAACCCCAGGAGGGAGCTCATCACCGCGGCGAAGTTTTTCAACCTTGTCTTCAAAGACAGCTTGTAGCTTTGCGACTCTTTCATCAATGTGACGCTTCATAGCTTCTACATCGTTCATGATTTCATCATTATCAACTGTAAATCTGCGCCATTGTGATTGCGGATATTCAGCCAAAACTGCATCTGTAAGCACGGTGCCGGATTTTGCACCAGGAGGACCAGCCTTAACATTATACCCTTTAATCTTATCGGCTAATTGTTGATAGAAACCACGTTCAACGATTGCACGTTCATCATCACGGTCTTTAGCAAGTCTTTCAATTTCTTGGCGTTCAATTGCAATAGAACGTTCATCTTTTTCAACGCCACGGCGTGAGAAGACACGAACTTCCACAATAGTTCCGCTAACCCCAGGAGGAACACGAAGTGAGCTGTCACGTACGTCAGCTGCCTTTTCACCGAAAATTGCACGTAGTAATTTTTCTTCTGGTGTCATTGGTGTTTCACCTTTTGGTGTCACTTTACCCACAAGAATATCGCCTGGGTTAACTTCCGCACCAACGTAGATAATACCGGCCTCGTCAAGATTGCGAAGTGCTTCTTCCCCAACGTTTGGAATATCACGTGTAATGTCTTCATTACCCAATTTAGTGTCACGTGCCATCACTTCAAAACCGTCAATGTGAATTGAAGTAAAGACGTCTTGACGTGAAATATTAGAAGATACAACAATAGAGTCTTCGAAGTTGTTACCTTGCCATGACATAAAAGCAACTTGTACGTTGCGGCCAAGGGCGAGTTCACCTAAATCCGTTGAAGGTCCATCAGCAATAATATCACCTGCTTTTATTATATCACCTTTGTGAACAAGTGGTTTTTGGTTGATACAAGTACTCATGTTTGAACCTTGGAACTTCAATAGAGTGTAAATATCAACACCGACATCACCTTTGCTATCTGGCTCAGTTGCACGAATCACGATACGCTTACCATCAATCTGGTCAACAATACCTGCACGCTTTGCAACAATCACAGCACCTGAGTCACGCGCAACTATATGTTCCATCCCTGTGCCAACAAGTGGAGCTGTTGAACGCAGTAAAGGAACGGCTTGACGTTGCATGTTTGAACCCATCAATGCACGAGACGCGTCGGCGTTTTCCAAGAAAGGAATCAAGG
>CAYZJC010000016.1:16294-36417 GCA_964478775.1 uncultured Verrucomicrobiales bacterium
CCAATTGCTTTGGTGATACGTCCATCATTTGAATTTCATCGCGGTGGGTCATACCAACTTCACCAGCACGGTGGCTTGTAATAAATTCGTCAACCAATATACCTTTGCTATCAATCATCGCATTTGCAGGCGCAATGTTATAACGGGCTTCTTGCATTGCTGTCATGTAGATGACCTCATTTGTCACCTTGCCTGCATCCACTCTTCTGTAGGGGGTTTCAATGAAACCATACTTGTTGATACGCGCATATGTAGACAATGAGTTGATCAAACCAATGTTCGCACCTTCAGGTGTTTCAATTGGACAAATACGACCATAGTGAGTTGGGTGAACGTCACGAACTTCGAAACCAGCGCGATCACGAGACAAACCACCAGGCCCTAATGCTGATAGACGACGTTTGTGCGTAATTTCTGAAAGTGGGTTTGTTTGATCCATAAACTGGGAGAGCTGTGATGAACCAAAAAATTCACGAATTGCAGCTGATACAGGCTTTGCATTAATTAAGTCATTTGGCATAACTGTGTCAATATCAACAGCGCCCATGCGTTCCTTAATCGTACGTTCCATGCGGACAACACCAACACGTACTTGGTTTTCAATCAGTTCACCAACAGAACGAACACGACGGTTGCCAAGGTTGTCAATATCGTCAACTTCACCACGACCATCTTTAAGCTCAAGTAAAGTTTTAATGATTTCAAGAATATCTTCTTTGCGCAGGATACGAACTGAATCATCAGCTTCAATACCAAGCCTTGCATTTAACTTCACACGACCAACAGCTGACAAGTCATAGCGTTCAGGGTCAAAGAATAGGCTTTTGAATATGGCTTCACCACCTTCAACGGTTGGTGGCTCACCTGGGCGAATGGCTCTGTATATATCAAGAAGGGCATCTTCACGGCAATGATTGCGGTCTGCCATCAATGTTGCATGTAAATAACCGCCCACGTTTACGTAGTCGATAAATAACACATCAATTTTTATTGCCTTTAGTAATTCAAGTGTTTCAAGCATTTCTGCTGTGATTTCATCACCAGCTTCAATATAAATCTCACCATTTTCTTCATTGATAAATTCATTGGCAATGAACAAACCGTTTAGATCTTCGTCTTTAACAAGAATTTTCTTTAAGCCGTCAGCTTCAAATTTCTTTGCCATGCGGGGCGTGATTTTTGTACCCACTTCGGCCATAATGTCACCGGTGTCTGCATTGACCAAGTTTTGCATGAGCTTAACACCGCGCCAGCGTTCTGCAAGGTAAGGGGTGGTCCAACCTTGCTTTACCTTCGTAAAGCTTACAGTTTTGTAGAATGTATGCAAAATTTCTTCGCGTGTCATACCTGTGATTTGATTTGGTGTTAAGGTTTGTCCCTTCTTAGCCGCTTCTTCACGCAGATAAGTTGTTTCCTTGCTCTCAAGCGCCATTAAAAATGTGGTGAGAAGCAGTTTACGACGACGGTCAATACGCACATGCATGGTATCTTTCGGGTCAAATTCAAAATCAATCCATGAACCGCGATAAGGTACCACGCGACCTGCGAATAAAATCTTACCAGAGCTGTGTGTTTTCCCTTTGTCATGATCAAAGAAAACACCAGGGCTTCTGTGCATTTGTGAAACGATAACACGTTCAATACCGTTAATGATAAAGGTGCCGCGATCTGTCATAAGAGGAATGTCACCCATGTAGACATCTTGTTCTTTAATGTCCCTGATCGAGCGTGCGCCTGTATCAGCGTCAACATCCCAAACAACCAAACGAAAAGTCACGCGCAAAGGTGCGGAGAATGTCATGCCACGTGTACGGCATTCTGGTTCGTCATATTTTGGTGTTTCGAAATGATAACGGTGAAATTCTAATTGAGATTTTCCTGAAAAATCTTTAATAGGGAATATAGATTTGAAAACTTCTTGCAGCCCCATATCTAGTCGCTTTTCATAAGCGGCGTCAGCTTGCAAAAAATTATCATAAGAAAATTTTTGTAATGCAATCAAGTTTGGTAATGGTGCGACGTCAGCGTTGCGTCCAAATGATTTACGAAAGCGCTTGCGTCCTGTGTACGACCTAACCATTATTATCCCCCGGTATTTACCAATATAAAATTATTTTTGTATGCAGCTTTAGTGATTAGCTGCCTATAGCATTTTTTTTAACGCACAAAAGGGGTGATGCAATTGCACCATCCCTTTTGGCATTATAAGACGAAAATTTATTTTACGTCTACTTTGGCACCTGCATCTTCAAGTTGCTTCTTGAGTTTTGCAGCTTCGTCTTTAGATACGGCTTGCTTTACAGCTTTTCCGCCAGCTTCAACGAGATCTTTTGCTTCTTTCAAGCCAAGTCCTGTGATTGCACGAACTTCTTTAATCACGTTGATTTTGTTCGCACCAGCTTCTACCAAAATTACATCAAATTCTGTTTGTTCTTCAACAGCTGCACCAGCAGCAGCTACAGGCATTGCAACCGCAGCAGCAGAAGCGCTAACGCCCCACTTTTCTTCCAACATTTTTGATAATTCAGCAGCTTCTAGTACTGACAATGCTGACAATTCTTCAGCGATTTTTTCTAATTTAGACATTTTAATACTCCTTAGTTTTTTGTATGAATAATATACTTAGCTTTCACGCGCAGCTAATACACGTGCGATTCTTGTAGCTGGTTCCTTAGACAATATAGCCAATTTTGTCGCTGGTGCTAAAATAACACCAATGATTTTGGCACGCAATTCGTCTAAAGATGGCAATGCTGCAAGTGCTTTCACACCAGCTTCATTTAAGATCTGACCATTGAGGTAGCCACCAACAATTTTCAACTGTGGGTTGGCGCCAGCAAATTTGGCCACAACTTTTGCCGCAGCGATTGGATCTTGTGAATATGCCAAAGCCGTAGGCCCTGTCAACATTCCTAAGATACCATCGACTTGTGTATCTTTTACTGCGATGCGAGCAAGCGTATTTTTCAGAACCTTAAAATCTGCACCCGCTTGACGCATTTCACGACGTAAAGATGTTGCCTGTGCAACTGTTACACCAACTTGTTGGGTCACAATCACAACGGATGCTGCATCTAAAGATTCGCGAACTTCGGCAACGAGTTGCTCTTTTTCTGAACGGTCCATAGTTCTTACTCCTCTATTAACATTATCTTACATGTTACCATATAAGACGGTTTATTCTTTTTACAGAAGGGTAAGATCTTAACGACGTAGCATTTTAATCTTGTTTTCTGTCCCTTCTGCCTCCTGAAGGCTGGATTCCCAATTATACCAAATGGCACCCTCAGTCTTCGACACCACCAACTTTGAAAGCCTTGCTAAAAGCTTAGCCATCATCATTGACGGGACCAGTACCAAGATATCTTTCAATACTTTGGCACCGAATTTGTTTTATGCATCTTGGCGGCAGGTGACTGCTGGGCCTTGAGTTGAACTGATGCTCATTTTACGCACATACGTACCTTTTACACCAGCTGGTCTTGCTTTAACGATCGCATCTATGAATGTGTTTACGTTTTCGACAAGTGCATCAACACTAAAGCTTGCTTTACCAAAACCAGCATGAACGATACCACCTTTTTCAGCACGAAATTCAACTTGACCACCTTTAACGGCTTGAACAGCTTGCGCTACATCCATTGTCACAGTGCCAAGCTTTGGGTTTGGCATCATGCTGCGTGGGCCTAAGATTTTACCGACTCTACCAACTAATCCCATCATATCTGGGGTAGCGATACAACGTTCAAAAGGCATATCGCCTGCTTGAATGCGTTCCATTAAATCTTCAGCACCAACGATGTCTGCACCAGCAGCTTTAGCTTCTTCAGCTTTTGCGCCACGTGCAAACACTGCAACACGGTATGTCTTACCTGTACCATTTGGCATTTGAACAACGCCACGTAGGTTTTGGTCTGACTTCTTAGGGTCAATCCCAAGGTTTACAGAAATCTCAAGTGTTTCGTCAAATTTAGCTTTTGCATTTGCTCTGATGACTTCAATAGCTTCACGAATTGAGTAAACTTTATTGCTATCAACATTTGCTTGTGCAGCTTTTAAGCGTTTTCCAATTTTCATTTTCTTACTCCACTACTTCCAAGCCCATTGAACGTGCTGAACCAATAATCATTTGGCAAGCAGCTTCAATATCCATTGCATTCAAGTCAGGCATCTTAATCGCAGCGATTTCACGTACTTGTGCCATTGTGACTTTGCCAACAGTTTCACGACCAGGCGTCTGTGTGCCCTTTTGCAAACCAGCAGCCTTCTTTAAGAAGAATGTGTTTGGAGGTGTCTTTGTTACGAATGAAAATGTACGGTCAGCATAAACAGTAATCACAACAGGGATTGGTGTGCCTGGTTCAGTAGATTGTGTTTGTGCGTTAAACGCTTTACAAAATTCCATAATGTTCAAACCGCGTTGGCCCAAAGCTGGACCGATGGGTGGGGATGGGTTGGCTTTGCCCGCTGCCACCTGCAGCTTAATATAGCCAGTAATTTTTTTTGCCATGATATCCTCAGCAAAGTTAGTGTTATCTGAGCTGTGGTCCGATGCCTAGCGTCATCTGCCACAGATTTACAAAGGGTGCCAAGCTTTTTACAGTGACACCACAACCTGTCTTTCGACAGATTTTTTAAAAGTTACGTCTTTTCGACTTGGTTAAATTCCAACTCAACTGGGGTTGGACGACCGAAAATAGTAACAGAAACTTTTAAGCGACCTTTTTCATCATCTACATCTTCAACAATACCATTGAATGTGGCAAAAGGCCCATCACTCACACGTACTTGCTCACCAATTTCAAAGCTTGCTGTATGACGTGGCTTTTCAGCTGACTGTTCAACTTGCTGCATAATGCGCGCAACTTCACGTTCTGAAATAGGCATCGGTTTACCTTTTGAGCCAAGGAAGCTTGAAAACTTAGGAATGCTGCTCACTAAGTGCCATACCTGGTCATTCATTTCCATCTTAATAAGAACATACCCAGGGAAATACTGACGTTCTGAAGTTACCTTCTGACCAGATTTAATTTCCACAACTTCTTCTGATGGTACTAAAAACTCTTCAAAACGGTCAAGCAATCCCTTGCGTTCCGCAGTTTCTTTGAGTGATTGAATGAATTTCTTTTCTAGCCCTGAGTAAACGTTTACGACGTACCAACGAAATCTTGTTTGGGCAACTTTTTTTGGCTCAATCATGGGGGTTTATAATCCTCTAATGAATTCAAGTAGGGCAATAATAATTTTATCGACAATCAAAAAATAAATGGAAGCAATGACGGAGAATGCAAACACAAATATAGTTGTGATAACTGTTTCTCTGCGTGAAGGCCATGTAACCTTTTTTGTTTCCTGTTTGACTTCAGTCACGAACTTTGGAATGCGTGAAAATAATGACTTGTTAGATGCTGTTTTCAAGAAAGCTTCTCCCTTAAATGATGAAATCCTGGCAGGAGTGGAGGGTCTCGAACCCCCAACCTTCGGTTTTGGAGACCGACGCTCTAGCCAATTGAGCTACACTCCTAGTTTATGTTAGGAAACACAAATACTGCCCTTCTTTATAGCGCATTTTCAACCTGTGTGTCTATCCTTTTTTATGGTTTTTATAAAAATATTTTGTTAAGACAGCTTTTCAGGCTGCAATTTCCTTGTGTGAAATATTTGCTTCAGATTGCCCAAATGCATGAAGGGCCTTCTTGTGAAAAAAAAGTATTTTTATTATGTTAACTATTTATTAACTGTTATTGTTGTATAATATGAACAATCGCAAATACGTATGTAGTTTTGTTTGTTTATATTGACATAAAGATGTGTGCTGTGTGAACGGTGTTATTCTTTGCAGTGTAATGAAACAACTCTATGTTAAGCTTAACGTATTGAAATATCTGATAGCCTGTTATGAATTGCTGCATGAACAGGACAGGCGAAGCATTAGGTGGTGTTTGGCTTGACATAGGAGGGATTGTGTCCCCCCACCCTTGAAACAAGGGTGGAAAGTTATGGGCGGGGGGCGGTAGCGGTAAAAATAATTTAATTAAAATTTACTGTAAATGCAGCACCTTTAATGGGCTTCCTGCCAGTTCTTGCCTTCTCCCATCTCCACCTTTAAAGGCACCTTTAGTTTAATCACATTTTCCATGAGGCTGATAATTTCTTTTGTAAATTGTTCTTTTAATTGAACTTCATCTTTCACTTCAAATACCAATTCGTCATGCACTTGCAATAACAAATGTGCGTCTACCTTAGATTTTTCTAAGTAGTGTTGAATGCGAATCATAGCTAGCTTTATAATATCTGCATTACTGCCTTGTAACGGCGCATTCACGGCTTGCCTCATTGCAAATTGTCGAATGGCGGTGTTTTTATCGTGAATACCAGGGGTGTAGCAGCGCCTTCCACACAAAGTTGTCACATACCCTTGTGCTGCGGCAATTCCTTTTTGCTGTTCCATAAAGGTTTCTACACCAGGGTAGCGGTTGAGATAAGCTTTTATGAGCAGTGACGCTTGTGTTTGAGGGATATTAAGTTGGTTTGATAACCCATAGGCGCTAATTCCATAAATAATTCCAAAATTAACGGTTTTGGCATTACGTCGTTGTTCTGGTGTTACTGTTTCGTACGGGGTGTCGTATAACAAGCTTGCTGTTGCTGTGTGGCTGTCAATATTATTTTGAAAGGCGTTTGTTAAGGGGGCTATATCCGCAAAGTGAGCCAATAGGCGCAATTCAATTTGTGAATAGTCAAATGACATCAAGACATAGCCTGCTTGTGCGACAAAGGCTTTGCGAATGCGTTTTCCATCTTCTGTTTTAATGGGGATATTTTGTAAGTTTGGGTTTGAGGAAGATAATCTTCCCGTTGCAGTGCCAGACAAAGCGTAGGATGTATGAATACGGCCAGTCTTGGCTGAAATTTCTTTTGGTAACGCCTCTATGTAGGTTGATAATAGCTTTGATAAGCTGCGCCACTCTAAGAGCTTAGTGGCAATTTCAAAGCCTTGTTTGGAAAGTCCTTCAAGGACATCTGCATCTGTCACATAAACGCCTGTTTTTGTAAACTTAGGGGAAGGAAGCGACATCTCTTCAAACAAGACAACGCCAAGCTGTTTGGGCGCCCCTATGTTAAAGGTATGCCCTACAATTTTGTAGATTTCATCTTCCAATGTTTGAAGACGCGCATTAACCTCAAGGCCACAAGCTTGCAGTTCCGCTTTGTCTACAATAATGCCTTTGTGTTCCATGGCAACAATTGAAGGCAGTAAGGGGCGTTCAATGTCGTGATAAAGGGTGCTGACTTTTAAGCTTATCAGTTGCGGTTTGAATAGTTTATACAGCTTTAAGGTCAGCTCTGCGTCTTCACAAGCGTAAGCAGTTGCTTCTTGTAAAGGCACGTGGTCAAATGTTTTTTGGTTTTTACCCGTACCACAAATGCTTTCATAGCTGATAGTTGCAAGCTTCAGGTAGTGTTCACTTAAATACCCAAGGCTGTGGCTGTGTAATCCCCCATATAAGCAATATGACATCAACATCGTGTCATCATAGCCTAAAATATCTATATTTAAATTTTTTAAAATCCCCATATCGTATTTAAGGTTGTGGCCTACTTTTAGCACACCAGGGTTTTCAAGAAATGCTTTTAGCAAGGGACAGATCTCTTGCCAACTGGCTTGTTGGGCGGATGTTTGGTGATGAAAGGGGATATACGCAGGGTGTATGATACCGTTATCATCTTCAAAAGCAAATGAACAACCAACTAAGCTTGCTTCATGAATATGAAGAGAAGTTGTTTCACAGTCAAATGCGACAATTCCACTTTGCATGGCATTTTTTAAATAGGCCTCAACTTCTCCCACGTTAATTAAAACTTGATCTTTCGTTCTGTCACTGGGGGAGGTGTGAGTGTTACCCTCATTGACTGTGGTAGGTGATAGGGTTGAAGGTTTCGCTAGGTGTGGTTTTGATAGTGCTAAAGCATTAACTTCTGTTTGAACACGTTGCGTTAAGGTTTTAAAGCCCATGCGGTTTAAAAAGTCTATAGTTTCTGGGCCCACGTCTTTAACGAACAAGGCATCAAAGTCAAGCGGTAAAGGTAAAGAATCGACCAGGGTGACTAATTCTTTTGAAATGCGGGCAGCATTTGCATGGTCAATTAAATTTTGGCGGCGCTTGGGTTGTTTAATAGTGTGGGCTTGCTCTAACAGAATTTCAAGTGTATTAAATGTATTAATAAGTTCCGCTGCTGTTTTAACGCCGATGCCAGGCACACCTGGTACATTGTCGGCAGCATCACCAGCTAAGGCTTGTACATCTATCACTTTATCAGGCGTGACACCAAATTTTTCCATGACTTCAACAGGGCCAATGGCCTTTCTTTTCATGGGGTCAAACAATTTAATAGAAGGAGTAATCAACTGCATTAAATCTTTATCAGCAGAAACAATGGTGACCTCAAAGCCATTTTCAACCCCTTGTTTTGCGTAGGATGCAATTAAGTCGTCGGCCTCATACCCTTCCATATCGACAAATGGAATGCCAAACATTTCACAAGCTTCATGAATTAAAGGAAATTGCGGCACCAGTTCTTCAGGTGCAGGCGGACGGTGTGCCTTGTAATCAGGGTATATAGTTTGACGAAAGGTTTGCCTGCCCGCATCAAACACGACAAGAAAATGATGTTGTTTATGGGCTGCAATGAGGTTTCTTAGCATATTACAAAACCCATAAACGGCACCTACGGGTGCTCCATCTGTTGCTGTTAAGGGAGGTAGCGCATGGAAAGCACGAAAAATAAAGCCTGAGCCATCAATTAAAAAGAGTTGTTTCATAAGGTTTTGGTTCTACACGAGTTTAGTTGTGGAAGTGTACCATAAAAGCCCTTCTTGTATAAGTGCCTTTTCGTTATATTGACCTAGCCCTTAAAAAGATGATGCCCATTCAAAAAGGAATGGGCAAACATAGGACAAATTAATTTGTAGGGCAAAAAATTAAATTTTCAATCTCTCATTATATTGATTATAAATTTCTTTAAACCAGTTAATGAATTGTGCTTTATTAATGCCAGATAAGTTTTCAAATTCACTAAAATCTGTATGGCTGAGACGTAACACTGGAGTGTTGCTTTCATTCGCTTGCTGCAAGAGGATGCTTGAAAGTTTATCTGCTAGCATAAGCATTTTATATAACGCAATACGTGGGTTTTGAGGATTTTCTTGAGAAAGCTCATCGATTTTTTCTTGAAAAGAACTTTCTGGTGTTCCCAAAAATTGTTTATACATATTTGGTGTGCTTAAACATTTTGCCATCAAAAATTGTATGAATAATTTCTTTTCAGGCATGGAATTTATTCCCTGCAGACTTGCATGTGGAAAGCCTCCATCGGCTTCAGTAGCATACATGAACGTATCAATTCTAGTGCTTTTGTGATAATCCATGAGCATTTCTGTAAAATCATCATAATTATTTTTATACATATTATATTGTTCTAGGTGCGGAAGTAATAAATTATCAATATAGGTTTGCCACTTCAATTGCTTCTTGTATTTTTCAACCTCTAATATAGATACGCTATCATCAAATGAAGAAGAGGGGGGTAAGTCTGATCTAGCACTTGGAGACGCTGGCAGTGTACTTGGCTGAGCATCCCAACGGTCTGGTTGGCCGTAAGCTTGATGTGACGGTAATGGATAGCTGTAAAAAGAATGAGTAGTGACTGTTTTTGTAGATGGCTTTTGAGGCATACATTCAGACAAACTGACTTTTTCTCCACGGCTTAAAATCCGTTCTCTATCATCACTTCGAAGATAGTTTCTGTAATAGTCCTCATCCTTTAATCGCTCTTTCGCACGCTTGAAGCCGGGGCTGTGTTTGAGTTGCTGAATTTTCCGTGCAGCAAATTTTTCTTCAATTTCAACATATTTTTTATATTTTGCAATGACTGTTGGGGCATTCGCTTGAAGAGTTGGATTGTTTTTCCTAGCAGCATTTAAAATTTCGGCATAGACCATCGCATGGTTTGCATTGAGCAGGCCTTTGCCATAGAAGCGTGGGTCTAGTTTAATTCTATTACTGTTTCCCGATGTTGTTTTAATACCGTAGTTGCCGTTCGTTGTATAGTTTTCAAACACATAAGAATCTGCTGATTCAAGTAAGCAAGTTTTAATATCGAACGCACTGAAAACAGGAAATGCACCTTTAATCAGGGCTGCCACCCCCGTTACTGTAGGTGCAGCAAAGCTTGTGCCTGATTTGCGTGGGAACTCATTGCGGTATTCATTAACGTGACGCATGACTTCCACATCTGTCCCTAATGCAGAAATAGTATGATTTGCAAAGGGAGTATCAGGATAATTTGATCTCTCAGAAGCCACACTAAATGAAGTCACATTAACGACCCATAAAATATTTTTAAGCTGTTCTTCAATCGAAATACCTTCTTGTTCTTTTTTATGGTTTAGCTCTCCATACGCATATTTATAACCGCGTATATTGTTTAATGCTTGAGTTGCACCAAGACCATCTATGCCATTACCAATAGCAAATAAAACAAGCTTATTTTGCACGTTTGGTGCAGTATAAATCTCAATTATATTATTTGAATTATCAATAATATGTTGTCCCCAGGAACAATTAATGATGTCAGCATCACTTCTTAAGCCATCATTTGCATCACCACCACTTAAAATGGCCTCTGGTGCAATTTTACGGATAATGCCTGCCACTGCGATTGAATGTTCATTCCAGCGTTGTGCAGGGGTTGCAACGTTGTTAAGGCGAAGCTCAGGTACATTTGTCATACCACCAACTTCCTCTACAAACACTTTGACACCAGACCCGTAAAAATGTCGGTCATGTAATGGTGCAATGCCTGAAAAGTCAAGCAAGTCAACGTTGCCAAATTTTGCTTCAACAGGCCAGTAGGAATTCTTTTGTACATTTCTGTCTTCTGATGAAGAACGATACCATTCGTCACGTGTGGGCCTGTGAAAATTAGCCTGGGTGGCGTTAGTGTCAACACTTCCATACTCACCTGCGGCTGCCACCTGCAAGGATTTTCCAGCAGAACGTCGGCTTTCACGTATGTCTTTTAATAGGGCAAGTCGGTTATCGCGTCGTTCATTAGCCTTCTCACGATTTGAATGTGCTAGATAAGATTGCAATGTTGTTTGCGGCTGGGTCAAATTTTCCCCCGCTATTTTTGCATACCCATTGTTAGTCAGTTGAAATACGCAACACATGAATAAGAGTGTTGATTTTTTCATAATTTTTATACCTTGTAATCAGATTATCTATCATTTATAAATTATAAAATTAATTTCTAAATATTTTATTAATTTCCCCTTTATTATTATAGGAAAAAACAGGTTGTATGCAAAGACCCTATCTGCTGAGAGTTAGGTTGGTAATCCAACTTAAATCTGCGTGGCAGACATTTCTTGTAAGATCTCTTCAAACAAGCGGTGCCAATTACACTGTGAACCGACACGCATTAAGACGGACCCAATACCGACAGCGGCTCTGTCCATAAATACAAAGGCATTAGGCACTTTAATGCCACCATTGGCTTCCAGCAAGCGATGCACTTCAACAGCTGTGTTCCAGCCTATTTCACCACTTTGATCACGCTGAATAGGGCGTGTGCAGTCTTCTAATAGTGGGTCATATAGGAGTTTTGCCCAACGGGTCATCGCTTGCATAATTTCGTCAGATAAATTAGAAAAACCCCATCTTTCATAAGCTTGGCGGGCAAGCGCTTCATCATTTGTTTTTAAGGCTTGGTATAATTCAATCACCCCACTAATGAAGTTATTGTCAAATATGCGCACGCACCCAAAGTCAAGAATGGTTAAGTATCCTTCATCATCAACGCAATAATTGCCAGGGTGGGGGTCACCATGAATCCAGCCTTTTAAATAAAAGGGGCGATACCAGGCACGAAAGAGTTGACGCCCCAATTCATCTTTTTCGGCTTGGCTTAATTCAGGCGCAATTTGTGTTAAAGGTTTTCCATTGACCCAATCCATCACTAAGAGTTTGGAAGTGGAAAGATGTGTGTAGGCCTTTGGGGCTTTGACTTTATCTTGAAAAGAACTATTGCTTGTGTTGGCACAGCTTTGGGCGTAAAAGGTATGGTATTGGGCTAAACGTGTGGCTTCTAATGTGTAGTCGAGTTCTTCTTTTAAGCGTTCTTCAATTTCCGCAAAGACTTGGTTAAGGTCTAGCGCACGATTAAATAGTTTATAAGTTTTTAACACAAGCTTGAGTTGCGAAAGGTCGCTTTCCACAATAGCTTCCATGTTGGGGTATTGCAGCTTAATGGCAACAGGGGTTCCATCTTTAAGGGTGGCTTTGTGTACTTGGCCTAAAGATGCTGCAAATGAAGGTGTGTCTTCAAAGGTTGAAAAGTTATCTTTCCAATTGGCCCCTAATTCCGTTGCAAGTCTTCGTTTAACAAAATAGTTACCCATAGCTGGGGCGTGGGCTTGCAAGGTGGAAAATGCTTTTGCGTATTCAGGGGGTAGGGCGTTGGGAATGGTTGCTAAGAACTGAACCACTTTCATGATAGGCCCCTTTAAGGTGCCCAAAACTTCTAATAGCTGCTGCGCGTATCGTTCATTGTCAATCTCGTAAGAAGTTGTGCGATCAGCCACAAGGCGACCCGCCATGCCAGCCAATGTTGTGCTCACTTTTGCAAATCGTTTTACTTTTAAAAAACTGGTGAGATGATCGTCCATGACTTAAATTCCTGTGGAACCAAAGCCGCCTGCGCCACGTTCAGTTGTTGTTAGGTCTTCAACAATATCAAACTCGACTTGTTGATAACTTGCAATCACCATTTGTGCAATGCGCATACCGCGTGAGATGGTAAAGGGTTCATCGCCTGCATTTGCCAAAATGACATTGACTTCACCTCTGTAATCAGAATCAATTGTCCCCGGTGCATTGAGTACAAACACACCATTTTTAAGTGCCAAACCAGAGCGCGAGCGCACTTGTGCTTCAAGGCCATGGGTTAAGCCAAGGGCAATACCTGTTGGCACCAAACAACGCTTGCCTGGGGCTAGTACGATAAATTTATCAGATTCGATGGCTGCCATTAAGTCAAAACCAGCGCTACCTTTTGTCGCATAAACGGGGAGAGGTAAATCTGTAGCGTGGTCTAAGACTTTAATATCAATTTTCATCGCTCTTGTTTCCTTTGTTTATTGCATTTGAACTGTGTTGTATGAGGTGTTTATATTCTTGTGCTTTAAAAAAGGTGGGAATATCTGTGCCAAAGCCCATGCAGGGAACATCATCAACGCCATCATCATAGCGGCGTCTTTCATATGTTCTTTTTTCCCCTTTTGGACGCTGATAAGGTTTTTGAACTTCGACATCTTTTTCTTTTACGGCTCTTCTTGGCTCCGCATCCTTGTCTTCTGTAAGATGTTCGTCAAGAATATGGCTTACGGGAAGTGACATCTGTATCAGTTTTTCAACAGCTGCAAATGTTTTTTTATCTTTTTCTGTAACAAGACTATATGCTCTGCCTTCACGACCCGCTCGCCCTGTTCTGCCAATACGGTGCACATAATCTTCTGAAGATGTAGGAATATCAAAATTGATAACCCAGTCAACGTGTTTAATGTCAAGACCGCGGGCCGCAACGTCACTGGCAATGAGAATTTGAATTTTCCCATCACGCAGTTCTTCTAAGGTGATATTACGTAATGACTGTCCAAGGTCACCATGTAAGGCTTTGACATTAATGGTGTCTGCTTTAAAGAGGTGTGCAACTTCATCTACACTTCTTTTGCGATTACAAAAAATAATACCAGCACTTTGTGAGTTGTGTGACTGATTGAGCAAATGTGCAAGTGTGTGAATGGCTTTTCTCTTTTGAACGTCTTTTAACTTAATGCAAAATTGTTCTATTTTATCGGCCGTCATGCCAAGTTCGCTTGCTGTAATATGTTTGGGTGCAAGCATCAGCTTTGATGTTAAATGGGCAATGGTATCATCAAATGTTGCGCTAAATAAAAGTGTTTGACGTGACAGGGGAAGCTTGTCAAAGATACGTTGTACATCTGGCAAGAAGCCCATGTCTAACATACGGTCGGCTTCATCCACCACCACAAAGCGCATGCCAAACAATAAAATTTTTTCTCTGTCTATAAAGTCTAAAATACGCCCTGGAGTTGCGATTAAAACATCTGGGTTACTTGTAAGTAATTTTTGCTGTGCAAGGGATGATTCGCCGCCCACAAGCAGTGACGCCTTAATCGTGTTGTTGCTTAACTTTACCAATGCATCATAAACTTGCTGTGCAAGCTCACGGGTTGGTTCTAAAATAAGGGCACGTGGCATACGCGCCTTCACAGGGCTTTCTTGCAAGACATGTATTAATGGCAATAAAAATGAGGCTGTTTTTCCGCTGCCGGTTTGCGCGCAGGCAATTAAGTCTTGCCCCCACAATATAGGGGGTATAGCTTTAGCTTGAATTTGTGTAGGGGCATTATAACCAAGAGACGCTAAATGCATACATAATGTTTGTGATAAGCCAAGGTCAAAAAAGGAAGGTGAAATCATTGTTGTTGAATATTCTATGTGTAATTTAAATTTCTTTAAGCGCGCTTAAAACAGTTTGCCAATGCCCAGGCACCTTGGCTTTACGCCATTCATTTATAATGTCACCTTCAGGGGTGATCATAAAAGTTGAACGTTCAATGCCAAAATACTTCTTGCCATACATTGATTTTTCCACCCATACCCCAAAAGCTTCACATAACTCACCTGTTGTATCACTGAGTAAGGGGAAAGATAAATCGTATTTTTGTGAAAATCTTTCATGTGAGGTGAGTGAATCTTTTGAAGCACCGCATACAACGGCCCCTAAGGTTTCAAATTGTGCTAAAAGGCTTTGGGCTTCTATGGCTTGCGTTGTGCAACCAGAAGTCATATCTTTTGGGTAAAAATACAAAATAAGGAATTTTCCTTGAAAGGGCGCTAATAGATTTAATGCATCAACCTTACCTTCAAGCAAGGTGTTGACGTTTTGATTGATAAGAGATGGGGCTATAGCCATACGAAGCTCACAATAACCAATAATGGAACTAATATAAGTGTTACCCATAATATATACATCAAAAATGACGGCATGGCAATGTGATGTTGCTTAGCAATGCTCAATACCATAAAATTAGGCGCATTCCCAATATAGGTCATGGCTCCCATAAAGACAGCCCCCATGGAAATCGCTGTGAGGTATAATGATTTGTCAGTGATCAGCTCAATCACGTTGCCACCTGCTAATTTAAAGAAGACCAAATATGTGGGGGCATTGTCTAACATGCTTGAAAATATACCTGTTAACCAAAAATAAGTGCGCTGGCTGTTTGGGGTCGATAAATGCGTTAATATGGCTTGAAATGGACCGTCGGCCCCCAAAGAGAGCATCATATTCACCGGAATGAGTGTGATGAAAATGGCTGCAAACACACGTGCAACTTCTAACACAGGGCCAAAGTGGAAACGTTGCATTTCATAAATACGTGGATGCGTCACAGCTTTTGAAAGTAGGCCAAAGCCCACCATCGCAATGATAAACAACAAGGCTTGTGTTTCAATTTTAACCCCAAATAGATTGCCTATTTGGTGCGCAGGTAAGTGGTGTAGGGTAGCAACAACGCCCATGACACAAAATAATATCGGTATATTCTTTTTGCCTTGAATACGACTAATATTTAACACTTTATCACTGTGGGGATTTGTATGAGCGTGCGTCAATTGTTGCGTTGTTTCTTTTTTAAATAGGTAAGAGTCAACACCATAAAACATAGTCAAAAGTGTTGTCATTAAAAATAAAAAGGGCCCCCATAAATGCAATAATGGCCATAAAAAGGGAACACCTTCTAAAAAGCCTAAAAACAAGGGAGGGTCACCTAAGGGGGTTAAAGAACCTGCAATGTTCGATACCACGATAATAAAAAAGACAACAAGGTGCGTTTTGTAATGGCGATGCTGGTTTAAATGTAAAAAGGGGCGAATAAATAACATAGATGCCCCAGTTGTTCCTATAACGCTGGCGCAAAGGGCCGCTACAATAAAAAATTGTGTGTTCACCATAGGGGATGCTTTGTTTTGCAGTGATAAATGTATGCCGCCTGAGATCGTGTAGAGTGCAAACATTAATGCAATAAAGGGAAAATATTCCGACCAAATAGTTTCAGTCATAAAATGCAAGAGCTGTAATGTCGTTAAGTGAGGCACCAATAAAGCAACAGACAATATAACCCAAAAGGATAAAATATGAACCTCAAAGCGATGCCACAACCTTGACATCAGCACAGGGAGTAAGGATAAGCTGCACAAAACTCCTGCAAATGGTAACATAATTAACCATTGCTGAAAAGAAGAAGCGATCACAGGTGTTGTCATTGGGTCAATCCTTTGAAAATGTTTGATATAATTTTAACTAATCCATTCTTCAATAGTGTACAACACACTTGACGTTTATGCCAATAAAACAACCAGCTGTCGTAAAACAACTAGTTGCGTCCAGATTGAAGAGGAGATTTTTGGTGGGTATGTTATAAAAGGTGCACGCTAGTAACAAAGATGCCTAAACCTTATAGTGAATCACCAATCTTATTTTCAACCCCTAAGCGTAGACGGCGTATATTTTCCTGGTGAGTATATAAAATGATGATTGTTGTGATGGTCACATAGACTGCAAGATAAAATAAATCTACAGTGGTTATTTGCATTGACCACATGCCCCACAGCGTTAAGGTGCTTAATAGGGCAGCAAGAAGTGCCGATAATGACGATATCTTGAAAAGCTTAGCACAAATCAACCATAAGGTGAGGGTGTATAAACCAAGTGGCCACGAGAAAGCAAAGAAAGTTCCAAGTGCTGTCGCAACACCTTTTCCACCTTTACCGCCTAACCATAGCCCTAAGATATGGCCGATGATTAACGACAACCCAACACAAATCATGTCCCAAGGGTCAGTCAGGTGTGTTGAGGCAAACACGACATAAGCATAGCCTTTAAAGAAATCACACAACAAAGTGAGGAGGGCGATTTTTTTATTGCCGGTTCGCAATACGTTGGTAGCACCAATATTGCCAGAACCAAAGGTGCGCACATCACCGTGACCTGCAAATTTTGTAAACAGATACCCAAAAGGAATTGAGCCAATAAATAACGGAAGATATAACATCCACAAAGGTGACAGAGATTTTAAAATGAGGGTGTGTGCGACTGCAATGCCAGCAATAGTGTAGGCAAGTTTGTAGTGTCTTAATGAATAAAATAGCATCTGTTTTTTCCTGTTGATGATATGGTCAAACGTCTTCCAGCCTTAAGTGTCTTATCGTGCAGCTGTGTTATTATGTGCGTAGTATAAATTTTTTTTTACAAAATTACTAGAGGGGGATAGTCAATGTAAAAGCTTAAGCGGTTTGCCTGAGCGGTATCGTTTTAAATTTTTCATACGCCCTTAGCATGTTGGGCGTATATTTTTTAGCTTTTGAGGGTATAAAATAAAGAGTAAATATTATGCCTAAATTCATCTTGTGTCATTTCTTGAAAGAAGTAATACCCATTAATTTTAAGAATTTCATAAACAGACCAAGTTGTTGGAGAAGTTCTTTTGTCTAAGCAATAAATACCGCTGGGTTCATGTGTAATAATGACATCACCTAAATCGTAGCTTTTAGTCCAGTTGCCTTTTTCTGATTCTTTAGCAGGCATAGAGACTGGTACGTCCTCCCCCAATGCATTTAAGATAAAGCCCGGCTCTTGCTGCGCATCAGTTGGTGAATCGTCTAGAAAATAAGGGCGGTCATTAAATTTATAATCCTCTTTGCCTATACCTTCAAGCATGGTTTCTGCAGGCATAGTTTCTTGAGGTAAGCCTAAAGATTTTCTCAACATCTGAATTTCTTCATCAAATTCTGTTTTGGAAAAATGACGCCTTAATAAAATATTGTTAATACATAGGACTTGTTTGAATTGGTGATTTGTATTTTGATTGTCACAGGCTTTGCTCATACGGCAAACACCTTTTGGGGTATGGATGATGTAAAAAGTGCCAAGGTCGTATTTATGTGTCCATTGTGCTTTGCGAAAATAATCACACACCTGATCTTGTGTTGGGGTATAGAGCCCTGTATCAATTAATGCTGTTATAAAGCGTGAGCGGGTATCACTGTTTTTTAATAAAATTGGAGTTGTTAGTATCATGTCATTATACAGTGATGCTTCTATATGAATGGTGCGACTGGCGAGTTGATCTAAGATGACCCAGCCAGATGCGGTGTGACACACCTCAGAACCATCTCTAAGTGTAAAAGAGCCTTCCCAGCATGATGCGCCATATGCATGATGTGATAGGCCACAAAAGAGAAGTAAGCGTGTGAAAAACTGCCTGAACATTGTTTTTGCGAATTTTATTCTCATTATTGCCTCATGTGTAGTATATAGTTTTAAAAAAGTCTTAAAATTGAATGAGGTAATTATGGTGCAAAAAGAAAAAGAAGCCAAGCCATATTTTAAGGCGTAGCTTCTTTATTCTTATCTTCTAAACATTTAAGCTTTAGGGTTTTAGAGCCAAATACGCTTTGATAGCCTTTTCAAAGTCTTGCTTTGCTGAATTGGTTTCAAATGTAATGCCTTTTAGGGTTAAGCTTTGTACTACTGCTGGCTCTAAGTGAGCAGATTCCCTTAGTACATATGAAATGCCAGTTGGTTCATGCTTTAAAATCATATTCCCAACAAAGTATGTTTTTGACCAGTTTGCTTCATCATTCTTATGAGAAATGTCTTCTTCAGCTGGTGTTGCTTCAGTGTTAAGGCTGCTGGATGTTGAGTTGGCATCAACTGCACCCTCTTGATTTGAAAAGCTTGCTTCATATTCTTGCATCAAGGCAGAGAAGGGGGGCAATCTTGGTGATGGATTGTCTGGAAAATAGCCAAAGCGCATAGTGCCACCGCCCAAAGCCATTGGGTTTTCTGGAAATGTGCCGAAGGCACGTTGCCAAAAATCATCATCAGGTGTTGAAGAGTGCGCTGTGCTTGAGGCGCTGCTGGCAGAGGGCTGTAACACTGTGCTTGTGTTGTTGTTGCTTGCTGAAGGTGCTGTTGCTTGGGTTTCTGCGCGCTGATCTTCAAGATTTTGATTCATGAAAGCGCGCATTTCTGCTTCTAGCTCACTAAAACTAGAGGACATGCTTCTTGCGAGATTTTCAGGTTCTACCGGTTCTGCCTCTTCCCCAGCAGCTATTTTAATTTTTCCAATCTCAACTTCAAACTCATCTTGCGTAAAGTTCCTTCTTAATAAAACTTTATTAACCATTAGTGTTTGTGAAAAATTTCTCTGTATTCCTGGGTTCATTAATTCTGCCATTAGGTCAATGCAACACACCCCTTCAGGTTTATGAATAATAATATGCTGTCCAATTGGGTACTCAGCAGTCCACTCAGCGTTTTGATTGTATTGACGAAGTTCGGTAGCGGTAGGTTGATACAAACCGGCGTCAATCAGGGATGTGACAAACTGAGAGCGCGTGTGTTTGACATGCAAAATGATTGGGGCTTTAACAGTAATGCCATTATAGCTTGCAGTACGCATGGTGATAGAATTAGCAGTCATATAACCCATATTGATCGTTGATGGTGTGTGACGCACCGATGACCCATCAAGCAACCTAAATTCACCTGTCCATTGTTCTGATGTGTGGCCATAGTGCGCGCTGCTGCCTAAAATGAAAGATATGGCGATCATATTCTTTAATGTGCGTAATTTCATTACAAACCTCGAAAGTAAATTAAATTTTAATAAAAATATCAGAAACATGCATGCCTGTCTAGCAAATTTATAAATTGACCAGGTTTAAAAATGTGATTGACAAGGTTGATGGAAAACCTTTATAAATGACTGTATTGAGTTTGTGAAATGTGATTACAGCAGCTTGCAATCTTGGTAATTTAGTTGGAGAGATGGCCGAGTGGTTAAAGGCAACAGACTGTAAATCTGTCGACGATTGTCTACGTAGGTTCGAATCCTGCTCTCTCCACCATTCGCGCGGGTGTAGCTTAATGGTAAAGCTCCAGCCTTCCAAGCTGGCTACGTGGGTTCG
>CAYZJC010000017.1:0-3515 GCA_964478775.1 uncultured Verrucomicrobiales bacterium
AGATTCTATTGAGGGCCTTACAGAAGAAGAAAGTTAAATAAAAACAAAAAAAGTTATCCAAATATAACAATTAAATATTTTATAAAAAATGGAAAAGCAAAATTTAAAAAATCCAAATGAGACGCATTACGTGTTAGTTGTGGATAAAAGTGGTTCAATGAGTCATTTAACAGAGAGCACTATTACCGGTGTAAATGAGCAAGTACAAACAATTAAAAATTTACAGGATAAGTATCCAACACAGTCATATTTTATGACTTATGTAAATTTTAATGAAGATGTTGATGTTGAGTTTACTATGAAGAAAGCTTCAGATTTGGAGGAGATTAATAGATCTAATTATGTTGCAAATGGTGGTACTGCATTGAATGATGCAATAGGAAAAGGAATTGCGTTAATGCAAAGTAATACAGATTTAATGGAAAAAATTAAAACTGGAGAAGGAAGTATTGTTTTTGTTATTATAACAGATGGCGAAGAAAATTCATCAAAAGAGTATAAAATTGATGCAATTAGAGAGAACATTAAGTTATTAGAAAAGACTGATAGATGGAGTTTTGTATTTATTGGTGCTAATATTGAAAAATTGAAAGCACCTGGGGATAATGGTTTTCCAAGATTCTTTGAATTGCATAAGTCTCATGCCAAAAGAATAATAGAAATTATACAGACATTTCCCACACTGCTTGAGTTTCAAACATCTTTAGGCTTCAGTCTTGAAGAACTCGTGCAATGGTTGGATAAAGAAGAGCATGTAGTGCCTGCCTTACGGCAGCTGTTTTTAATGAAAAAATCACTTCAGCAGCCTAATTTGTTAACATAAGCATCAATAAACTATCCATACACTAAAAATTTTCTGAGAATGCTTCATGTGGTTTGTGAAGCATTCTTCGAAGAGCATATTTTACTGGTGCGCAACAAATGAGTTGGTCACATTCCCGCACTTATACATTAATGCCTGTTTTCGAAAGCATCCCTTAAATAACACCATCACCAATACTGCTGCTTTCTGGTTCGTAATTGGGGTGTTGTTGATTTTTGTAGGCTGTTGAGTATTTCTCCTCAGCATGTAAGCGCATATAGACTTCATCCAAGTCGTTTAAGTGTTCATCATCTATGTATTCAAGCCATAGCTGTATCAACAATTGGCCATTTTCTAGTGACAATAAGTCTGGCGGAATTTGGTCTTTTAAAAGACTGTGCTGCTTTGAAAAATCTGCCGAATAGAAATTAGTCACTTCGTTTGACATAATGCTAACAGGCGCTATCATATGCACAATTGGCCCCTCAACCTTTTTATTTCTTTTTTTATAGTCTTTTAAAATATCGTCAACTGATTTCGTGCATTGCGAAATGCAGCTTTGTATCAGGTAAACTTCATTGGGAATAATGCGCCCAACTTGGTCTTGTTGAATGTGCTGTTTAATTGACTCTGTGGGGTGAAGCGTTGGTGGCTGAACAGGCTTAAGCAATGTTGATGTTGAACCGACTATCATCACAAACCTCCAATCGTAATCAGTTTTATTTCCTTAAAGATTAAGATAGTGTTAATTTTCAATAAGTCAATAGTTGCAATCAATTATTTTATTGCAGGCCATACAAATAAAGTTGCTTTCCATTTTTTTTAAGCCAAGCTTCGGCAATTTTATATTCAGGCATTAATGAAGCGACCGTTGACCAAAAGGCTTTTGAATGATTCATGTGCACTAAATGCGAGACTTCATGAACTATAATATAATTTTGAACAAATGTAGGGGCTAAAATTAATCGCCAATTGAGCATAATATTCTTTTGACTTGAACAGCTACCCCACATACTTTTCACACACTTAATTTTAATGCTGTTAACGTTTTGGCCAAGCCTGTCTGCATAGACCTTACTTTGTTGAAGGGCAAAATTTTCTAAACGTTGGTATAACCAATATCTAACGGCGTAGTCACACTTGTAAGGGTCATTTACATAAACAATTAATTTCGCCGGTATGCTGCTTGATGAAGTGTGGTCTATAGTACCTTCCATATATTCAAATGAGGCTGACCTTTTATTGGTCGTCTGACATTCAATGCGTGTGGGCTTGCCATTTAAAGGGAAGGTGGCTCCATGATTAAACAAAATTCTTTGCGGGGGTGGCTGACTGCTTTCACACAATTTCTTAACTTGTTTTAGCGCCCATTCTTTAGAAGTTTTTAAAAAGTTTTCAATCACAGCACTTTCAATGTGGTGCGGTGCTCTAATGGTAAAGTGTTGCTCTGTCACTGAAAAAGAAAGTGACAAGCGCTTATAACGTCTGCTTTGGTTTAAAAAAAAATGAAAATCCCTTTCCTGCTGATCTAAGGTTGTGGGGACTTTCATTGTTGTGTAAATGGTTTTAGACATAAAGAGGGTGAGGGTGCCTTAAAAAATTATGAGGTAACACAAAGGTTGGAAAAGTTTTGTAAAACTGCGTCAATATCACTTGGGTCTTGCAAAGATAAGATGCTAGCATCACTATGCGTTCGCTTGACAAGGCCACTTAATACTTTTCCAGTGCCAATTTCAATATAAGTTGTGGCGCCTAGCTCATCCTTCATTGTGAGCATGCTTTGGCGCCATTTGACTTGGCCTACCATTTGTTGTTGTAGTGTTTCGACAAAGTGGGTTGATGTGAAATCAGTTAAAGGAGTACCGGTTGTATTTAAGATAAGAGGGGCCTTTGGTTCAGTAAAGGGGATAGTTACTAAGGTTGAAAGCAAAGCATCTGCAGCAGGTTGCATGAGTGGGGTATGGAAAGGGCCACTTACAGGTAACATCAAACAACGTTTTGCCCCAGCTGCTTTTAAGAGGGCAATGGCTGCCTCCACGGCATCTTTGTGACCACTGATCACAATTTGACCATCACAATTATCGTTAGCAATGCGACACAAATGATTTTCTTTGTCTATAGCTGCTAAGACTTCATCTGTTTTTTCAATTGAAAGGCCAAGGACAGCTGCCATAGCACCAATGCCAGCAGGAACTGCTTTTTGCATTTCAATGCCACGTATGCGAACAGCTTTAAGGGCATCACCAAAAGGCATAGCTTCAAGGGCAACCATTGCGGAATATTCCCCTAATGAATGCCCTGCTCCACAACAATCAAGTGACATAAGGGGGCGGCCATATTCACTTTGTAAAACATGCCAAGCCATTGTGCTGCTCAGTAGGAGGGCAGGCTGTGCATTTTCTGTACGTGTTAATTCATCACTGTTACCGGCGAACATCAATGAAGAAATTTTAAAGCCTAAAGCCTCTTCACCCATTTCCATAATCTGCCTTGCGATTTGAAAATTGTCGTGCATACTTTTTCCCATGCCAATTGTTTGTGAGCCTTGACCTGGAAATATAAATGAAATTGTCATAAAAAAGAATTCTATAAAGTTAGAGGGTGTTAGATAACAAGATTTTATAGTTTTAATGTTGTCTTTTCAAGAGGGATTTCGTGGATGTTGTATGGTCTCGCTCTTTATGCAGAGTTGTTCTCTTCCTAATAGTTTTGC
>CAYZJC010000017.1:3525-33468 GCA_964478775.1 uncultured Verrucomicrobiales bacterium
AATTATACCATTATGTCCAGGTATAATGTAATTTTATATGTCATTATCACGGCACCTCACAAAGGTGCAAGAAACATCTTTTCAAAATATCATCCTTCGTTTGCAAGATTTTTGGGCAAAGCAAGGCTGCGTTATTTTGCAGCCCTATGACACTGAAGTGGGGGCGGGGACATCCCACCCAGCGACCACTTTAAAATCATTAGGACCAAAGCTTTGGAACACAGCTTATGTCCAACCTTGCAGAAGGCCAGGAGATGGTCGTTATGGTGAAAACCCTAATCGCACACAACAATATTATCAGTTTCAAGTATTGATGAAACCAACACCTTCTAACCCGTTAGAGCTTTACCTTGACAGCTTAACTGCTGCTGGTCTTAACTTAAACGAACATGATATTCGTTTTGTGGAAGATGACTGGGAAAACCCTTCATTAGGTGCTGCTGGGCTTGGCTGGGAAGTCTGGTGTGATGGTATGGAAATCACTCAATTCACCTATTTTCAACAAGTTGGTGGGTTTGACTGTAACCCTGTTCCTGTTGAAATCACGTATGGGCTGGAACGTCTTACAACATTTATTCAAGGTGTGGAAGACCATTATTCTATTAATTGGAATGGTGTTGAAGGTGAGGGAAAACTAACCTATGGTGACGTTGTCTTACAAGCTGAAAAAGAATTTTCAGCTTACAACTTCGAAGCTGCAGATACGTCTATCTTATTTCAACACTTTGACGACTATGAAGCACAGTCAATTGCTTTGTTAGAGAAAAAATTAATCTTACCAGCATATGAACAATGCGTTAAAGCGAACCATACGTTTAACGTCCTTGATGCAAGGGGAGTCATTGCCGTAACGGAACGTGCGCGATTCATTAGCAGGGTCAGAGCCCTTGCAAAAAATTGCTGCTCTGCTTGGATGCATTATCACGACGCTAACGTAGCGCAATAAGTTCGAACAACTTGCCACAACACCTAAAACAAAAGGCTATACAATTTATGAATTTACTAATTGAAATTTCAAGTGAAGAAATCCCGGCACGTATGCAGTTTGACGCCATAGCCAATGCAAACAAAGTCATGACTGATATATTAAAAGATATTGAATTAACACATTCAAGTGTTGATGTGTATGTCTCATCAAGACGCGTTGCCATGATTATTAAAGATGTTGCTCTACAAACCTTAGCGCAAAACGTTGAAAAGCGGGGGCCTAAAATAACAGCGCCTAAGCAAGCATTAGACGGTTTTTTAAATGCAGTTAACATGACCCAAGAACAACTTCGGGTTGCGGGTGACTATTACTTTGCAGACATTGAAATTCCAGCACGTACGACAACTGAGCTATTGCCTACAATTGTTGACCGTTTTTTAACAGATATGCCCTGGCCAAAAGCTATGCGTTGGTACAACCCCAAAACACGTCAACATACACGCACATGGGTAAGACCTATTCGTGGCATTACTGTTGTACTAGGTGATAAGCCTGTCGTATTTGATGTGGCAGATCTTGAAATCACAACATCTCATCAAACACAAGGCCACCGTTTTTACAAACCAACAACCATCACCGTTAATCATGCTGATACTTACCTTCAACAATTACAAGACAATTTTGTGATTACATCTTTTGAAGAAAGACGAGCCTTTTTGTTAAATGCCATTGAAACGGCGTGTAAGGCTAAGGGCTTAACCTTGATTGAAGATTCAGCTTTACTTGACGAAGTCACAGGGCTTGTTGATTTTCCATTTGTTCAAATTGGTAAGATTGATGAAAAATTTATGCAGCTTCCAGCGCAAGTACTTTCCACATCTATGCGTGTGCATCAAAAATATTTTTCAGTGCAAACCTCAAATGGTGAATTTGCCCCGTATTTTGTTGTGGCTACGAATGTGCCTTGTGAAGGTGAAAAGAGTCTGATGCTGCATGGGTTTGAACGTGTCTTAACCGCAAGACTAACAGACGCCCTGTTCTTCTTTGAAACGGACCTTAAAAGGCCCTTACAAGATTTATGTGAAAGATATAAAAAGGTTGTTTTCCATGAAAAGCTTGGTACATTGGCAGATAAAATCAAACGTATTGAGTTCATGATTGAATCAAGCGCTCAGCTACTTGACATTAAAACAGACCAAGATATTGCACTGTTAAAAAGGGCCTGTGAACTTTCAAAAGCAGATTTATTTACAACTATGGTTGGTGAGTTTGCAGAACTTCAAGGTATTATGGGTAATATTTATGCAAAACGCCAAGGTGAAGATGAAAAAGTAGCCGATGCCTTACAGTATCACTACCAACCTCTGGGGCCAACACGAAGCATTCCAAGTAGGCCAATCAGCCGTGCACTTGCCTTATTAGATAAGCTAGACACACTTGTTGGGTTTATTGGCCATGATGTTAAGCCAACTGGAAACAAAGACCCACTTGCTATTAGACGCACAGCCCTTGGTATATTACGCTTACTTGTGGAATGGAAAGGGTCAAGTCGTGTAATTGAAAACCCAATTGAAGATCAAATCACCTCACAGCTGATTGACTCAAGCATAGACGCTTATGCGAAAGCAGGCTTTACATTAACACAACATGTAAAAGAAGAAGTCTTAAGCTTTATGCAAGGGCGTTTTCAAGTTATGCAAAAATCACAAACAAACTAAGACAAACAACAAGATAAGGTTAAGATGCCATGACAATTGAAGTCACAACACTTAAAAATGGAATGAAGGTTGTTTCTGACCGCATTGACGCTGTTGAAACAATTTCATGCGGCGTGTGGGTTCCTGTTGGAACGCGTCATGAAACAAAAGACATTAATGGTGTTTCCCACTTTTTAGAACACATGGCATTTAAAGGAACCCACAAACGTTCAGCTGTTCAAATTGCCCACGAAATAGAATCTTTAGGTGGCTACCTTAATGCTTATACGGGTCGTGAAGTCACCGCTTACTATGCAAGGGCTTTAAAAGAAGATTTAGCTTTATCTGTTGATATATTAGCTGACATTCTGCAAAACTCGGCTTTTGAGGAAGTTGAATTTGAACGTGAACGCGGTGTTATCTTGCAAGAAATTGGTCAAACCTTAGACACACCTGACGATATTGTTTTTGATTACTACCAAGAACTTTGCTACCCAGATCAACCTATGGGGTGGTCAATTCTAGGGCCTGAATCTATTATAAAAGACATTAGCCCTGCCGCTGTTAAAGGCTATATGCAAAAAAATTATAGTTTATCAGATATGGTTTTATCTGCAGCTGGCAATGTTTGTCATCAAACCCTTGTTGACCTAGCCAACCGTTTATTTATTGGCGGCGAAACGCTAAAGCAAGACTTAGTTAAAAAAGGGGAAATTATAAAAGCAAACTATCAAAGTGGTAAAACAAATATTTCTAAAGACTTAGAACAAGCACATGTTGTTTTAGGCTTTGAAGGGCTCCCTTATGGGCACCCACACTATTATGATGGCATGCTCTATTCTATGATGATGGGCGGCGGGATGTCATCACGACTGTTTCAAGAAATACGTGAAAAGCGCGGCTTGGTTTATACCATACAAACCAGCACTGCAAGCTACCGTGACAGCGGACAGTTTTATGTCTATGCAGGCACTGACCCAAGCGATGTGCAAGATTTGCTGCCTGTTGTAGAAGAAGAACTACAAAAAGCAACTAAGGGTTTTGCTTTAGATGAACTTAACAGAGCAAAAGCACAATTAAAAGCAGGCCTGATGATGGGGTTGGAGAGCACCTCTAATCGCTGTGAAAGACTTGCTAACCAAATGCTTGTTCATGGAAGGCCAATAACAGCGCAAGAAATTGCAAATAAAGTTGAAGCTGTTAGCTTAGATTCAGTTTTACTCTATGCAAACAATCTTCTTAATAAGAAAAAAAATCTTATCGTCTATGGGTGTGAAAAGTAGGTTGTTTAATTAAATCACTCCTATCATTCAGCCTCATCACGTAAATCACCAGCTGCGACTTTGTTGGTATCCACGCAATAGGTTTGGTTAAATGAAACCCATTTGGCTTTATCCTTGCCGTGTGTTTTGGGTTGTAACAACACTCTGTGTGGTTCTACCTTCATAATATCAACAAGGGTTGGGCCAATAGACTGTGAATACTGAACCTCATTTAGCCACACTGACCATTGTTTATTGTTCATGTGTAAGATACCGCTTAAGTAATAGCAAAACTCAAGATTGACAATGTCATTTTCAAGAAGTGCATAATCTTCAGGAGATGAAGACAGCTCTTGTTCACTTAACGTAAACTCTTTTACCTGTTCTACATTCTCTGGTGATGGTGGGGTAGTATTATTCTTTTGCTCTGCAAATATGGGCGATACAATAGAACAATAACAACCTATAGCGAAAAGGACTGAGAGCTTTTGAGGGTTGAATATCATTTTTGCACCGCTTATTTTATGTGATGGACTTTAAGAACCTGAAAATAATGACATGATTTTCTCAAAGACTTTAAAGCGCATGATATCTGCATAGGTTGTGTACAGCATTAAGCTTGCGACAATTGCAAAGCCACCCATGTAAATACGTTCTTGTAATTTTGCTGATAAGGCTTTGCCCCTGATGAGTTCAATGGTAGACATTAAAATACTGCCCCCATCTAACACAGGAATAGGAAGTAAGTTTACAAAGCCTAGGTTAATCGACAAGACAACTAAAAACATGATAAATGACCACAACCCATGTTCAACAGATTGGTTTGCCATAGCACCAATACTGCCAATGCCACCTAGCTCACCACTTCCTCTTATAATCATATT
This sequence comes from uncultured Verrucomicrobiales bacterium, assembly GCA_964478775.1. Taxonomy (GTDB): domain Bacteria; phylum Pseudomonadota; class Alphaproteobacteria; order Paracaedibacterales; family CAIOTO01; genus PNMQ01. Next base: position 8,297 of record CAYZJC010000017.1, read on the forward strand.
TTTAATGCCGACAGCTAAGTCAACAGAAACAGTCCAGCAAAATGAAAGTGACTTTGTAATTGCTTCTAAGATTGATACAGAGTTATAAGATGTTGCATGGTCGTACAAAGCAATTCCCATTTTTGAATTTTGCTTAACACCGTCTTTTTCTTCATATAAAGGGACAGAAAAGGTGTGGGTTGTTGCTTGCTGTGCATTGTTTTCATCTGGTGTTGTAGATGCAGGCATTCTTTCAACTGTAATGTCGACTACTTTTCCTTCATTTTCTTTAAAAATCTTCAAAGCATCTTGTTGTCTTTTAATTTCTTGTTGGTTGATAGATTTAATGATATCCCCCTTCAACAGACCTGCCTTTTGGGCATTCATTTCTTCTTTGACTTCTGCAACCATCAGCTGTGTTTGCGGCGTACCTTTAATCAATAGCATAACGATTAAAGCACATATTGCAAAAATATAGTTAGCAGCAGGGCCCGCAATTGAAACGGCAATGCGCTGCAATGGGGTTTTAGCGGTCAATGTTTGGCTTCGTTGCTCATCTGTCATTTTTTGAAGGCCTTCTTCATCAACGGTGGTGCTACTAACATCCGCATCACCAGCAAATTTAACGTAGCCACCAAGGGGAATAAGGCTAACACGCCATCTTGTCCCCAGTTTATCTGTAAAGCCAAATAATTCTTTGCCAAAGCCAATAGAAAACACATCTACCTGCACGCCATTCTTGCGGCCAACCCAAAAATGCCCATATTCATGAATAAACACCAAAACAGAAATAGCTACAATGAAAGGCCAAAAACTTTGAAGAACAGATACGATATTGTCAATAATAGGCATAGAAAAACTCACGCGGTAAGATAATTGTTTAAAATACTTTAACTTTTATTATAACGGCCTTCTCACTAAAACGCTAGCACTGACTTACACTAGACAAGGGTGAGGGGGGTGAGAGATGCATTAACCACTTACGTTTGTATCAATAAAAACGTCCATAATTTGCCCTACAACAAGTGGAGTTGTGGTTTGTGACATATCTTTGGGGGATAATTTATAAACCATTTCAATAACACGTGTATCTACTTTTTCAGCACTGTCACCACTCAGTTGGGTTTTGGGGGCCGCAAACGGTTCAAAGCGAATAAAGGTTAAAGGAAAACAAATGTTACTGTTGCTTCTAAGGCAAGCCGTTGCTTTAGCACCTTTTGTATAGCGCCAAGCGTCATTTTCATCAATTTGAATTCTGACATTAAGGGTAGAGGTGTCCCCCATAATCGCAACAGGTGTTTGACCAATTTCTTGCACATATTCACCTTTTCTGGCAAATATTTTAAAAATTGTTCCATCGATAGGGGCTTTAATTGAAAGCTTGTCCAACACAACTTGTGAGGCTTTTATTTTTTGCCCCAACAGGGCAGCCTTTTGCTCTAACGCTTTTAAATCAGCTTGTGCTTTTTCAAAGTCATAGCGGGACTTATTGACTTCTTGTATGCTTTTAAGACCTGCCTTTAATTTTGAATCACGGGTATATTGGTCTTTTGCTAAATTTAAAACGGCTTGCTGTGCTGTGATAGCATGGGTAATCGCTTCTTTTTCATGAAGGTCCATTTGGTGCTGCAGTTGCTGTGATCTATCATCTAGCTTTAACAAGACGGTTCCTTTTGTGACAAGGTCACCTTCTTTAACCAGCACTTCATCAACAATGCCAGCAGAAAACGTTCCAAGGCGAATATTGCGTGAACTTGATTCAATAAAGCCGATACCAGAAATTGTTTGTTGATACGGTGATGTTGCTGGTAGATGCAATTGATTGGCTGGTATATCTGCAAGGTTACCTTTAGATAAACTAAAGAAGACAGCCCCAACAAAACCAACGGTTGCGACAAGGGCAAGCGGATTCTTACTTAAATAGGTTACAACACTTTTAATTTGCTTTAAGTTTTTATCTGTATTGAGTTGTTTCATGTGATAGCTCTCTTCATTGTCAGTATTTATTTTCGTTCTGCTTTAGTCTTCTATCATCTCATAGGCAGCGGCATCTGGGTTAATAATACGTCCATCGTCCATATGGGTAATGCGGTCTGCATAATGATAAATGCGCGGGTCATGGGTAACAATGACACACGTCGTTCCCACTTCCTTATTCACAAGTTTCATCAGTTCCATAATGGAAGACCCAGTGCTATGGTCTAGTGCGCTCGTGGGTTCGTCACAAATTAAGATATCTGGTTTGTGTACAAGCGCCCGTGCAATAGCAACGCGTTGTTGTTCACCGCCCGATAATTGCGTCACTTTAGAGTTTACCCGTTTGATAAGGCCTACTTTATCAAGCATCATCGTTGCTTGTTCAATTGCATACTCTGTAGTATGGCCTTGTATCAAAAGGGGAATGCTAATATTTTCAGCTAAGCTAATGGTTGGAATTAAGTTAAATGACTGAAAGATAAACCCGACATGCTTAGACCTAAAGGTGATAAGTTCTTCGTCGCTTAAGTCGGGGTAATGGTGATTTAAGACATGACACTCACCTGATGTTGGCTTTAATATCCCTGCCAGAATAGAAATCAAAGTGGTTTTTCCACAACCAGAGGGGCCAACCAACATTAAAAATTCACCTTTGTTCACTCTAAAGGTGACATCGCGCAATGCAGTCACTTCATGAGAGGCCGCCTTGAAAGTTTTAGTTAAATTGTTGCAAGAAATGGCTATGTTTGAATTGTCGCAAATAATAGAGTGGTTCATACATTTTCCCTAACTTCTAAAGACAACAGCAGGGTCGACACTTAATACTTTTTTTATGCTAAGCCAAGCAGAGGCTGCAATGATCACAAAAACACCAAGGCCAGAGTAGCACATTAAGTCAATAGGCATGCGAAAGGCTAAAATGGAATCGTGAAATTTCATACCAAAAAGGGCTGCAAGTCCAACGCCTATGCCGTATCCAATAAAGCCAACCACAAGGGCTTGTAATAAGACCATACGTGTTAAAGTTGCTTTGCTGATACCCATCGCCTTTAAAACAGCGTAGTGCTTGATATGATCATACACAAAGTTAAAAAAGGTTTGACCAACCACTGCAATACCAACTAAAAACCCTAAAAGAACGGATATACCAAAATTAATAGGAATACCGGTGTTCTTCATCCAATAATTGAGGCTTACCATCCCAAAGTCATGAGCTGTGTAGGCTTTAAGCCCTGTTGATTTTTGAATGTTTTGACACAACTTGGTTAAGTTAACCCCCTCTTTAGCTTTTACAAGTATGTAGGTTAAATAGCGTCTGTTATTTAGTGCATAATTAATTGCCCTGGAATAGGTGGTATAAACTTGGGGTTGTAATACAAAATTTCTGGTGGCTTTAACATAGCCTACAATGGTGGCGCGCTTGTCATTAATTTCTAATACATCACCTATGGCAAGGGGCCGCGATTCGTTTTCGTTAATTTGAATACGAAGGCGCGATTGGGCCGCTTCATAATCTACAAATAAAGCATCAGCACGTCTAAAGTCTTGTAAAGAACCAGAAAGTATACGCCAAGGTGCACCGACTAAAGTTGCATCATCAATACCTGTCATATCAATTGTTTTGCTTGAACCATCTGGCATACGTGCGCGCATAAGGTTTTTAAATAAAGGCACAGCCCAAGCAATCCCGTCAATGCCTCTGACACGGCCAAGGTCAGTTTCTTTTAAGGGTTTATGTTCTTCTACGAACTGTACACCTTTGTCCATTACCCATATATCTGGTAAAGAAACATCCCTTACAAAACTGTAGGTGCGCGATAATAGCCCCACAAGAATACCAGGTTGCTGCGTCATAATTAAGGCTGAAAAAGCAATGCCAATCACCATACTAAAGTATTTGCTTTTATCACCTAGTAGCATTTTAAGCGCAATGATATACATATCTGTTTTCCATTTATTTAGGCGGCTGTAACCACTTTTGTATTGCCCATTATGCCATAATCGTCTTCAATAAGCGGGTATTCAGTTGGGCAAAATAGCTGATAGTGCCACCATTCACGTTTATAAAAATCAAAACCGGCTGTGCTCATTATTCCCAGCAGTAAATATCTATTGCCCTGCGCTTCTTTTGAAACGGCTGCGCCATGATGTGCATCTGCTTGAAAGCTATCAAAGGGGGTTCCCATATCCAACTCGTTTTCATCTTCATCAACAAGCGTTAAGTCTATGGCAGCTCCGCGCGTGTGGACAGAACCTTTGTTAGGGGGCATGATATACATTTCATTAGGGCAGTGCTGCCATAAAATTTCCTGTGCCTTTTGGGGACGAAAGCAATCAAAAAGTTTGAGTTTTAAATTTTGTTGAGAGGCAAGCTTAATGGCCTCTAATAAACAATCATGGGCTGTTTCATGTAAAAATAATTTTGGGTTTTGATAAATTATTTGGTTAGTAAAATTATTTGTTGTGCCGTAACGTAAATCAATAATGACATCGTGCGAGGCTTGCGTGATTTCAATAAGCATAATAAAATTCCTATACAATACGTATGTTTAACGATTTTATTTAATTCAAAAGGGCATTTCTTAACAAAATGCCCTTTGGGAGTTGATATATTTACAGTGCACCATGGCAGTGTTTGTATTTTTTTCCTGAACCACAAGGACAGTCAGCATTTCGAGGTGTGTTAACCCATGTGGTGGGGTCGTACATATCGACGTTATTTTTTTGTTTTTCGCCATCAGTTGCATGTAAGAGTTGTTCAAGCTTTTCCTTCGTTTCATCGTCCATATTGGTGAGCCATTCTGGTAAGCCTTCACCCATATCAGAAAAGGAAAGATCAGGGTTAATAAGAGAATCAACAGACATGCCTTCAGGAACATGAATATCAAAGTGCGATAAGGTTGAAACAATTTCAGCTTTCACTTTGTCTAACATGAATGTAAACAAGTTATAAGCTTCACGTTTGTACTCATTTAAAGGGTTGCCTTGTGCATAGGCGCGAAGGTTAATACCTTGACGCAAATGATCTAATGATAAGAGGTGATCCTTCCAAGCTTGATCTAAAATTTTAAGCATGAGTGAACGTTCTGCTTGGCGCATCACATCAGCGCCATGTTTGGCTTCTTTACTTTCCATCAGCTCAAGCAAGCCTTTATGAATTCTTTTCTTCAAACCAAGAATGGTAATGTCTTTTTCTTCAAGCCAGCTTTTAAGGGGGAGGTCTGCTGCAAATAAGCGAATACCTTCCGCATGAAGCCCCTTAAGATCCCACTGGTCAGGCAGTGAGTTTTCTGGTGCATGCGCATCAATACATTCATGAATGACATCTTCACGCATATCGGCAACCATCTGATGCACGGTGTCAGACTGCATAATTTCTCGGCGTTGGTTGTAAATAATTTTGCGTTGATCATTCATCACGTCATCGTAGCGCAGCAAGTGTTTACGAATATCAAAGTTTCTAGCTTCAACTTTTTGTTGTGCACGCTCTAGGGCTTTGTTGATCCATTGGTGGGAAATCGCTTCGCCTTCAGCAACCCCGAGTTTTCTTAGCATCACATCTAGTTTTTGCGAACCAAAAATGCGCATCAAATCGTCTTCGAGGGAAATATAAAAACGTGATGCACCTGGGTCACCTTGACGACCTGAACGACCACGCAACTGGTTGTCAATACGACGACTTTCATGACGTTCTGTACCTACAACAAACAGTCCACCTGCTAGTTTCACTTTATCTTGGGCATGTTGAACTTCTTTTCGAATTTCTGAAACCATCCTGTCTTTATCGGGGCCTTCTGGCATGTGAGCTAGCTCAGTTTCAACACGCATCTCAACGTTTCCGCCAAGTTTAATGTCGGTTCCTCTACCTGCCATATTTGTTGCAATGGTAACAGCACCAGATTTTCCAGCTTCTGCCACAATGTAGGCTTCATGTTCGTGAAAGCGGGCATTAAGAACTTTATGAGGGACATTTACATTCTTTAAAAAGTTTGAAATGTATTCAGATTTTTCAATACTGGTGGTGCCAACTAATATAGGCTGTCCGCGTTCATGGCATTCCCTAATTTGTTTTAACACAGCATCATACTTTTCTTTTGCCGTTAGGAATATTTCATCGTCATGGTCTTTACGGGCAATAGGAAGGTTTGTTGGCACATCAACAGGGTGCAAGTTGTAGATTTCTTCAAACTCAGCAGCTTCAGTCATTGCGGTACCGGTCATGCCGGCCATTTTGGGGTATAACCTAAAGAAATTTTGGTAAGTAATAGAAGCAAGGGTTTGGTTTTCAAGTTCAACTTTCACACCTTCTTTGGCTTCAATCGCTTGGTGGAGCCCATCTGAATAACGACGCCCCTCCATCATACGACCTGTAAATTCATCAATGATGATAACCTTGTTATCTTTAACAATATAGTCAACGTCACGTGTGAACAATTTATGGGCTTTAAGGGCTGCGTTCACGTGGTGAACAATAGAAATATTTTGAACATCATACAAGGAATTGCCCTTAATAATGCTTTCAGCAATCAACTGTTGTTCAATTTTTTCGACACCACTGTCGGTGAGTGTCACTGAACGTTGCTTTTCGTCCTTTTCATAGTCTTCTTCTGTAAGTCCAGGAATGAGCTTGTTAATAGAAATATAATGAGCAGATGAATCCTCAGCAGCACCAGAAATAATAAGAGGTGTTCTCGCTTCATCAATTAAAATACTGTCTGCCTCGTCAACAATTGCGTAAGAGAAAGGACGCATCACCATTTCAGAGATGCGAAACTTCATGTTGTCACGTAAATAGTCAAAGCCAAACTCATGGTTGGTTCCGTATGTAATGTCACAGCTATACATATGTTTACGTTGCGCATCACTTAAGCCATGAACAATACAGCCTGTTGTCAGCCCTAAAAACGAATAGAGTTGTCCCATCCACTCGCTGTCACGTTTTGCCAAGTAGTCGTTAATCGTAATCAGGTGAACCCCTTTGCCATTGAGTGCGTTTAAGTATATAGGCAGCGTTGCCACGAGTGTCTTACCTTCACCTGTGCGCATTTCTGTTATTTGTCCGTGGTGTAAAACCATACCACCAATAAGCTGCACATCAAAATGTCGCATACCCAGAACACGCTTTGAAGCTTCGCGTACGGTTGCAAAAGCTTCTGGCAATAAATGGTCTAAAGTTTCACCGTTAGCATATCTGTTTTTAAATTCTTGTGTTTTGGACTTGAGTTCATCTTCACTAAGGCTTGCAAACTGTGGCTCTAGCTTATTGATTTGCTGGGCAATCTTGGCATATTTTTTTACTGTGCGTGTATTTGCTGAGCCAATAAAATTTGTGACAAATTTTGAGAACATATTTAGAAACCTTAATTTAATCCTAATATTTTTTGCGTAAAACCAAAGTGTTGCAAACTGAATAACACAGAAATCAGACACTATAGTAAATTATTGTATATGATTCATAGTAGCGTAAGCTTAAAAAAAATTCTACTCTTTCAATGAAAATCTGCTATCGAAAACGGATTAAGTGTTGCTATACTATTGCAGATACCTTATACGATTAACCTAACGAAGGATTATAAAAGAATGTCTCAGAAATTTGATACAATGAAAATGACACTAATGTTGTCAGGTGTAGCTGTCGCCTGCGTTGGTGCTTACCTCTATTTTTCGTCTAAGAGCGATAGCTCTTCTAAGGATACACCTGCAGCAGCTGTTGAACAAATTGTTGATACAAAAGCTTCTGATTCAGCCGGGGAAGAACTAAAAGGCATAGCAGCTGTTTTTCCAGATAAAACAAAAATTACGTATGCTGAAGTTAAAGCTGCATTAGATGATATGCCAGATGAATTGGAAAACAAAACATCCTTAGCGCAAGCAAGAAAGATGATGCTTGTAAAGCTTGTAAATGAAAAAGTGATTAACGATGCAGCTGTTAAAGCTGGCACTGATAAAGACCCTGAGTTTTTAACCCGCTTAGAAAAAATGAAAGAAACATTACTTCACAAGCAAGTGTTAGATGCTGATGTTGATAAAGTTTTAACAGATGCAGAATTGCAGGAAAAATATAAGGAAGCAGTGGCTGCAGAAGCTAAAGAACAAGAATATGAATTGGCACATATCGCTTTTAAAACAGAAGCTGAAGCTGCAAAAGTGTTAGCTGAACTTAAAGCTGTGTCTGGTAATGTAGAAACCAGGTTTGATGCCGCAGTAAAGGCGCATTCTATTGATGCAGGCACCAAAGCTAAAGGTGGAGTGTTGCAATGGGTAAAAGCACGTCAACTTAAAGGAAGCCCAGTTGAAAAAACAGCTGTAGGTTCACTTGTTCCACAAGTTATGAAAATTACAGATAATGCATTTAGTGTTATTTTGGTTAAAAAAGCACGCCCTGGACAATTACCACCATATGGCAAGTTTAAAGATGAATTGAAAAAAGCTTTGTCATTGGCTTATACAACAAAAGTGTTGACGAAGATGCGTGAAGATTCAGGTGTGAAGTTAACAGGTTTGGATAATCAACCACTTGATATACCAAAGGCACCAGAAATTCCAAAAATTGGTACCGATCCTAATGATATGCCTAAAATGCCTGAACCCAAAGATTTTTCAGCCGTAAATGAAAAAGCACTTGATGACAATATGGTTGTTGCAGTGTTTAAGAATGGTGAAAAACTCACACTGAAAGATGTGAGAGAAAATATGGATCTTGTGCCTGCACAATTGCGCGAAGAACCGTTCCACCGCTTGTTTATGTTGATATTAATGCGATTAGTTGACATTAAGATATTAAATACAGAAGCTAACGTTAGAGATATTTCTTCAAGTAAAGATTTCAAAAATAAAGTTGCTGAAGCTTCAAAGAATGCAATGCAAAATTATTACATGCAAAAACAACTTGAAGGTAGAATTGACCAAACAATGTTGCGTCAAATTTACCAAGAAGTCCTTGGTTTATTGCCGAAAGAAGATATGGAAATTAGCTTGCGCCATATCTTAGTCAAAACAAAGGAAGAGGCTAATGATCTCATCAAGCAAATTAAAGTTGGTGGCGTTGATAAGTTTAATGAATTTGTGAAAACGAAGTCTATTGATGACGAAACAAAAGACAAAGGTGGTGACATTGGTTACTTGCCAATGAGCAAGATGGCAGCTGATCTTGGAAATATTGTAAATAAAGCGCCAAAAGCAACCTTGCTGCCAGAGCCAGTTAAAATGGGTGAATTTGGTTATAGTGTGATACGTGTTGAAGATAAGCGTCGCGCAGAACCACCATCTTTTGAAAAGTTGACACCCGAACTCAAAAAAGTTGCAAGTCAACGTGAGCTTGGTAATTATATGAAAAAGCTTATTGTTGATTCTGGCGTTAAATTCTTTGACCCCAAAGGTGAACCTATGGATATGGATCAAATTATTTCAGCACAGACAAAGTAATATAGCTCACTATTTTACTCACATTTGCGGGACCTTGCTGTTTGTAAGGTTCCGCTTTTTATTTTGTGGATTTTTGTATCTCTATTAAAATATCCCTGTGTTTTTTAATGGTTTATGCTATCATCATTTAAGCTAGTTTATTCTAAAATTTAAGTAGTGTTACCTGTTCTTATGATTCATTTCCCATTTTTAATGCAAGGCTTGTATGACTAATATGAATTCAAAATCATTCTTTGTACGCGTCTATAAAAGTAAGCGTAATTATTATGCAAAAGCAACTATGATGCTAATGTGTTCTTCAATTGTTTATCACTCACAAGGATTTGCTATGTCTCCTTCAACTTCACTGATGCCACACAGCTTTAATGCGAAAGCAAATATTGAAGATGCAATGCAGATTCAAGCTATAAAAACAGTAGAATTAGTTGATAAAAACCAATTATGGTTTTATGAAAATGAAGATTTAGAGATTATTTCTATAGGGATTAGTTTTGAAGGGTGTGGTCATACGAAAGACCTGAAAAACAAGCCAGGTCTTATGCAGTTGCTTGCTGCTTATTTTGATGATGCTGGCGCAGGTATCCAAGACAGAATTACATTTCAAAAAGATTTATTGGCAAAGGCTATACAGTTTACCTTTGTCGCTCATGCAGACCGTTTAGAAATTCGTTTGCAGTGTAAAAGTAAAGATGTTGTTTATGCATTGCAAAAACTAAGGGATGTGTTAACTAAGCCAAGGTTTGATGAAGAAACCCTAACAGTGTGTAAGCAAAAAGTCATAGCTTCTTACCAACAATCTTTACATGAACCTACAACAATTGCCAAAGAAAAATTTATTCCCTTCATTATGGGGGAAGATCATATTTATGTGAAATCAACAGAAAACAAGTTGCGTATATCTTCTAGTGCCGAGGTGATTGACATTAAAGCCCAATTTGATCATGCGGTGAAGCGTGGAAAGATGTATATTGCCGCAGCTGGAAAGGCTGATTTGCAAATACTACAGTCAGCTCTCAATGACTTTATATCTGCCATTCCTAAGGGAGAAGAAGAAGAAATTGTGCAAGATGGTGAGCTTAAAAATGAAGGTCAGATATTGTTTGTGCAGTCGGTCAATCCACAAAGTGTTGTATTGTTTGCGCATCCCTACATGCCAAAATCAGACCCAGATTATTTTGCCAGTGTCGTGTTGTTGTCTATTTTGGGTAAAACCCCATTTGAATCAAGACTTTGGCAAGAGGTGCGTGAAAAACGCGGTTTGACATATGGCATTAGTGTTGACAGGTACTTTAGCGCTAGAAAATATGCGCTTGTGGGTAGCCTTGCAACAGTTCCTGCCTCTGTTGATGAATCAATAGAAATCATTAAGTCTGTGTGGGAAAAAACTGCAAATGAGGGTGTTAACGACAAAGAGTTAAAATTGCATAAGAACTATTTACTAGGAGCATATCCTTTGCAGTTTAATAAAACATCATCAATTGTTAGCTTATTGCTAAATAATATGCAAGATGGGTATGAAGCTAACCAAGTGACTGAACAAATGAAACAAATTTCAGCTGTAACCTTAAGTGACGTTAATAGAGTTGCCAAAAAGTTGCTTCATGCAGAAAAGTTACGCTTTCTGATTTTAGGGCCTTCAGTTGCAAAAGCAAATGTTGCTGATGCATCACATGAAGAAGTTCTCAATATAACGGAGGGTAAAGATGCACAATAACAGATTAAAATCAAATCGCTCTCGTCTTTTATTATTGCCAAGTTTAATGTTAGGTACTCTTTTTATGTCAATGGAATCTTCTTATTTAAATGCACAGCCTGATGAATCTCAAGGAAAACAAAACGCTGTGATTTTAGAAAAATCCTTAGTGGATGCCAAAACACATCAATTAGAAAATGGCTTAAAAATTGTTATTTTGCCATGTGGTAAAGCCCCTATTGTAACGGTTGGTATGTTAGTGCATGTGGGAACGGCTGATGACCCAGTTGATGAAGTTGGTTTGTCACACTTTTTAGAACACATGATGTTTAAAGGAACCACAAAAGTTCCATCTGACCAATTTAAAAAACAAATTTTAAGAATTGGTGGTCAGACCAATGCAATGACGGAATATGACTACACTTTATATTATACAACTGTAGCAGCCGATAAATTTGTCAATATTTTAGAATTAGAAGCCGACCGTCTTCGCCATTTGTCTTTTTCTAAGAAGGAAGTTGAATCAGAAAAGAAAGTTGTTCTTGAAGAACGTGGAATGCGCATAGATAATAACCCCATGGGAACAGCGTATGAAAGATTGCTTCAGGCTTTTAATCCATATCACCCTTATGGCGTTTTGCCAATTGGTTTTCCTCACCATATTAAAAAATATTCATATGAATCTGCAAGGGCACATTACAACAAGTGGTATCATCCAAACAATGTTACATTAATTATTTCTGGAAATATCACCCTTGAAAAAGCGTTGCCGTTAATCAAAAAAAATTTTGGAAATATTCCTGCTGGTGAAATTGCGACACGTGCACGCACACCTAACCCTGAAAGAGAAGGAATTACCCAAGAACTTTCGCAAATTAATAAAAGAAATTCACTCATCATTGGAATGTGGATGTATGATGCCCCACATTTTCACGGGGTGCAAAATAAGAAAGAATACTATGCATTGGGATTACTCTCGCAAATTCTTGGTGGAAATTCCATGACTGATTATTCACAAGCGATTGTTGATCAAAAAAAATTAGCAATAGATGTGACTTCTGAATACGATGGTGGCAGTATTGATGCAAAATATTTTTCATTATCTGCCGTTTTAAACCCGGCTATGGATATAAAAACAACTGAAGCTGAAATGCAAAAGCAAATCAAAGAGATTATAGATAAAGGTGTGAGTGATGATGTGCTTTCCCGTGCAAAGAATGATTTGTTATCTCCCCTAGATTCTTTAAAGGACGGCACTGAAAACTACCTATTTACCGTAGCCAATCATTTAGGTAAAAATCACCATATAGAAATGTTTAATAACTATGTGGAAAATATACAAATCTTATCGTCTCAAGATATCCAAGAAGTTGCAAAGAAGGTTCTGGGCCGTGACGCAGTAGTTAAAATTGTAATCTATCCCGTTCCGGTAGCACCCCATTCCAAAGAAAATGAACAAAATAAAAAGGAAGATGGTGAAGATAAAAAATGATAAAGTTATCGCAGGCGAATGTCGGTGCTGCAGAAAAAGAAGCAGTAAACCGTGTAATTGATAATTTGTATTTAGGTATGGGGGCAGAGGTTAGGGCTTTTGAAGCTGAGCTTAACCAGTTCATTGACCCAGAACAAGTCGCTGACGCACTTTTATATGTTGCAACAGCACACACAGGTACATCTGCCCTACAATTGGCTGTACAAGCCTTAGGTTTGAAAACGGGTGATGAAGTCTTGGTTCCAACCATAACGTATGTGGCTTCATTTCAAGCCATTGCAGCAACAGGGGCAACACCTGTCGCGGTTGATGTAGCCCCCTTAACAGCGTGTATGAATGTAGAAGATGCAAAAAAACGCTTAACACCTAAGACACGTGCACTCATGTATGTTCACTATGCAAGTGGCTATGGCGATAGAAAGGCTATATTTCAGTTTGCAAAAGAACATGGGCTTCGCGTTATTGAAGATGCTGCCCATTCCTTTGGTGGATTGATTAACGGGAAACGCGTAGGTTGTGACGGAGATGTGACCTGCTTTAGTTTTGATGGTATTAAAAATATTACCTGCGGTGAGGGTGGGGCTGTCGTCACACGCGATGTTGCCGTATACAATAAGGTGTGTGATTTGCGTTTACTTGGTGTGGAAAATGATACAGAGAAACGTTATAAGGGACAGCGTTCATTTGACTTAGAGGTCAGTGAGCAAGGCTGGCGTTACCATTTAAGTAATATTAATGCCGCAATTGGGCGCGCTCAACTTGCCAGGGTTGAATCTTTTATTGAAAAGCGCCAGGAATTGTTCACACTCTATAGCAGTTTAATTGATGATAGGTTTGCAAAACCAGTGGCTTTGAATATTACAGAATCAGTCCCACACCCTTACGTTGTCTTTTTAAATGACAATGGAAAATCATCAGATGAAATGCGAGAATTGCGTAACAACTTGATGGATTTTTTGAAAGAGCAGGGGATTGAAACAGGCTTACATTATAAGCCAAACCATTTGCTAAAATACTTTGCGAAAGAAGATGCCGCACCCTTTCCTGTTGCAGAAAATTTGTGGGAAAAAATGTTGACATTGCCATTACATGTGAATTTGTCTGTTGATGATGTCAAAAAAGTGAGCGAGAATTTTAATAATTTTTTTAAAGATGCTGATTAGAGGTGTCCTAGTGTGTATGAAGAGGAATATATGAGACTATTTAAATACGTAGCATTTTGTTTATTCTTCTTATTAATGAATATTATGGAAAGCAATATGTTTTATTACTCTTGTGTTTATCCTGATAATTGTTTAAGATCTCTAAAATATTTTTTAAGTTAAGGTGATCTTATGTTTTATCAATTTTTCTGTGCTTATAAAAACTCATTTAAGTTTTCAATGGCAATGTGTTTGGTTTGCAGCACCATATGCAAGCAATCCTCTGCTATGGATTCTCATGAGATTAACAACCAGCTTTCAAATGAACAACACAAAGCTTTTGTAGACATCTTATCGGCTTGTGACGAAAAAGACTACCAAACTATTCAAACAGAGTTGGAACGCCATAGACAACATGTAGATGTTGTTCTCAATCACGTCGACTATTTTAATTGGACCTGTCTAAAAATTGCTGTGTTTCGAGGAGACCCGAAGATTGTTGAATTGCTACACCAACATGGTGCACTTTTACATTTAGAAGATAATAGTGGTATGAATGTTGTGCAAATTGCTGCATCAAATGACAAGCTAACTGAAATGCTGTGTTATTTTTTGACAATTGACCCTTTAAATATTCACATTAAAGATTTCATGGAAAATTCCCTATTAGATTATGCAAAGAAAAATTGTGCTTTACGAAATTTTGTTCTTTTGCAAAATATACTTGATAAGAATGATTTGGTTAAAACAACTGCGTAGGTATATAAATAATATGAACATTTCCTTTATGGCTCTGGCAATCCAACAAGCGAAAAATGCACTGCAGCATGATGAAGTGCCTGTTGGTGCCATTGTGACACATAAGGGAAATGTCATTGCATCAGCACATAATTTAGTTACTACGGTGCATGATCCAACTGCACATGCAGAGATGTTAGCCATTAAGTTAGCAGCCTCACATTTAAAATCTCGCTACCTTAGTGACTGTGAAATGTATGTTACGCTTGAACCATGTGCAATGTGTGCTGCAGCCTTAGCGCATGCGCGTATTAGTAAGCTTTATTTTGGGGCTTATGACCCAAAGGGCGGTGGGATTTGCCATGGCGCAAGGGTGCTAGATACAGCCATTCACCCTGTTGATTGGGTTGGTGGAATAGATGAAATAGTGTGCGGCAAATTATTGACTGATTTTTTTAAAACTAAACGATAGTTTAAGATACATTCAATCTTAATGACCTTGCTGCTAATTTAGCCTCTTCAGTAATCTGCTCACCTGAGAGCATACGCGCAATTTCAATTTCACGTTCATTTTCACTTAAGGTTACCACATTTGTAAAGGTTTGGTTATCTTCAATCCGTTTAGAAATCTGCCATTGGTGATGCGCTGCTGCTGCAACTTGCGCTGAGTGTGTAATAGAAAGTACTTGTACGTAATGTGACAATTGCCTCAATTTTTTACCTATAGCCATAGCGACTGCTCCCCCTACTCCCGTATCTATTTCATCAAAGATGAGGGTTGGAAGTGCTGTTGTTTTAGCAATAACCATTTTTAAAACAAGCATCAAACGTGCCATTTCGCCGCCTGAAGCGCATTTAGCAAGTGGAGTCATATTTTGCCCTGCATTCATCGCTGCCCAAAAGACAACTTTATGTCCACCATTGGGGCGTGGTTGGATATGTTTTTTATCATCAAATTGTCTTGAAATGCGGATTTCAAACAAAGCTGCTTCTAGTTTTAGTTCTGGTAGTTCTTGTTGTATTAATGTAGTTAATTTCTCAGCTGCATCAGCGCGTTCTTTAAATAAATGTTGCTCGCACAATTGGTAGTACGTAAGTGCTTCATTAAGTTTGTGCTGAAAATCATTTCTTTGGGCAATACGCAAATCTTGGTTGTTAATATTTTGTTCTGCTTCATCTAGCAATGTGCATAACTCAACGCAGTTAGCGACACGGTATTTTTTACACACAGAACGTATCATGTGGAGTTGGTCATCTATGTCTTGTAATTCTTGGGTTGCAGACCTGTTTGTATCATGCAGACTTTTAAGTTCATGTACAGCTTCTTGTAAATCAATTGCACAAGATTCTATGCCTTTAATGGCATTGTCTAGGGCAAAAATTCCACCTGGGTTTGATTTTTCCAAGGATTTATGATGGTTAAATAAACCCGTTACCCAAGACTGCGGACTTTCAAATGTTTTTAAAGCGGCCTCAACTGAATGCATGACTTTACCTAACTGGCTTAATGCTTGCCTTCTTTCCAATAAAGTTTCTTCTGTATCTTTTTGTAAATTTAATGGGCCTAATTCTTTTATGACTTGTGCAAAATATTCAGCTTGTAAGGCATGTTCTTGTGTTTGCTTATCAAAGATTGCGAGTTGCTTTTGAATAGTATGATGTTGCTCAAATGCAAGGGTGCAATTATTGACAGTATCTTGGAAGTGATCAGACTGCGCTGCAGCATAATTATCAAGCACTTGTTGGTGTATATCCTCATCTAACAGTGAATCATGCTGCCCGTGAATATGTAAAATGAAATCGCCCAATTGTTTTATTAAATTTACAGTAACAGGCATATCATTCACAAATGCTCTACTCTTTTGCTGAGACAAAACGCGCCTTAGCAAAAGTGTTTTATCTTCATCTAGTTCAATATCATGCTCACGAAGCAATTGAAAAACATAGTGATGAGGTTCAAAATCAGATAAATCAAATTGCGCGGTCACACTTGCGGTATCGCTGCCTTGTCTTACAAGCGATAAATCAGTCTTGGCACCCAATGCCAGAGATAAAGCATCTAGTAATATAGACTTTCCAGCACCTGTCTCACCTGTAAGCGCTGTATATCCTTTAAGTAAAGAAAGGTCTAGGCGTTCAATCAGCACTACATTTTGTATAGTCAGGTGCACTAACATTGAACTTTACTCACTTTATGAGAAATTAGGGTGATTTAAATCTAATGGCGTTCCAGGTGGTCTTTTATCAGTTTTTTTCACAGACTTTTGTAAATCTTTTAGGGCTTTTTTTGATTTAGTATTTTCATCATTTAACTCATCATTTAACTCTTCATTAGTTTCTGAAATTTCTTCATCTGCAGACTCAATTTCTTGCTTCAGTGTCGTTTCTTTTTGCTCAGGTTTAATTAATGGCAGGTCAAGCTTTAACAATGCGTAGGCATCTTTATACCATTTTGTATTGAGGTGATTATGTCCCAATACGGCAGCAGCAGCCTTTGCTTCTGATTGAAGACCTAAAGCCAAATAGCATTCAACAAGTCTGTAAATGGCTTCTGGAGCTTGCGCTGTTGTTGCGTATGTTTCAATGACTGACTTAAAACGATTCATAGCCGCAATATACGATTTTTGTTTGAGGTAGAAACGACCAATATCCATCTCTTTAGCTGCCAAATGGTCTTTCAGCATATCGAGTTTGAAATTTGCATCTTTAGCGTAGATAGAAGTCGTAAATCTGTTGGTGATTTCTAAAAAGGCATCTTGTGCTTTTTGGGCAGGTTCTTGATCACGCTGAACAATTGGAATTTGTTCATAGTAAGAAAGGCCGATCATGTAGTATGCATACACGACATCACGATGACCTGGGTGTAATTGAATAAAGGTTTGAAAGCCATCAATAGCTTCATCATATTTTTTAGCTTGATAGTATGAATAAGCAGACATTAATTGTGCACGAAGTGCCCAGTTTGAGTAAGGATGTTGTCTTTCAACGTCAGCAAAACGCTTTGCAGCCGATGTATATTCACGACTATCTAACAGCTTTTTTGCTTCAATATATAGATTATTGACTGGCTGGTCAGGTGCAAGGTCCTCATCATGTGAACTGCACCCTGTTAATAACAATAGTGCACATGCAGATAATGCAAAATTCAAATTTAAAAATTTTGATGTTGTCAGATTAATTTTCTTAGCGTCCACAAGAAGAGCCCTTACAAAGTAGTTGTACGATAATAGTTTTGAACAGTTTAGCAGCACTTGGTGCATCTTTAAAGTCCAATTATGGGTAAATTTTAACAAAAGCGTTTAAAACACAGCTAACCATTCATCAGAGTCTCTTAAGTTTTGCCGTTTGTTGGTTGTTTTATTAAGTCATTAATATCATTGAGGGTAATAAGTGCATTTTTAATAACAGGTGTTGAATGATATGGTTTATAAAATATCATTAATAGAATACTAAATTGACCTAGGGAAGAAAAATAGGCTGATAAGGTCGCATTATGGTCTGTCCAGTCTGCTGCAAAGACTATGACATCATTTTTTTTAACCCATCCTTCAAAGGCTTTTGTTTGGTAGACATTCACTGCATTCACTTGACATGTTAAACACCATTTTGCAGTCCCATAAACCAATACGGGCTTACCCGTCATTAAAGCTTGTTGTAATGCATTGGGGGAATAGGGTTGCACAAAGTTTTTCACTTCATCCTTTAGGTTCAAACCTGCACCACTTTTTGAGGATGCCTTTAAGCTATGTTGATGGTCTTTGTAAATGTGAAATACCCCAACGCTAGAAAGAGCCACAATCACTATCGCTAGTAAATCTTTCTTAAAACCACCCCTATCCTCTTTGGAAAGCTTTACAACATATTTGCCGTAAACCCACAACAGCAAAGAGACCGCCCACAATAAGATATACGCAAAATAGAGCTGTGATGGTGCTTGAAAACTAAAAATCCACAACATCCACAACACTGTTGCTAGCATGCCAAAGCCGAGAACAATACGCAAATTAACCATCCACCCACCAGGGCGCGGCAATACATTCAACAGTTTTGGGAAAAACAAAATGCCCAGAACAGGAAATGTGAGCCCTAAACCTAAGGCACAAAATATCAGCAAACAAACCCCATAAGACTGTGTGAATGCAACTGAAATTGCTGTTCCCATAAAAGGTGCTGAACACGGTGTTGCTACAATGCATGCTAGGACACCGGAAAAGAAATGCTTGATATAAGGGTGGGTTGTTTCATTGTGTTTAATATCATTTTGTTGCAAAAAAGCACTTTGCAAACGGCTTCCTATTTCAAACACTCCAAATAAATTCAAAGCAAAGCTTAAAAAGATTAAGGCCATAGTGATAATAAAAGCAGGAGACTGTAGTTGAAAGCCCCACCCTAGGTGATACCCCATTGCTTTAAAAGCAAAAATGATAGAGCTTAGTAATGCCATGCTCAGCATTACACCAGCTGTATAACCAAGACAATAATGTTTTCTTTCAAGATATGTGTGAACGCTACTATTTTCCTTATTAAGTTTTTTTTCAGCTAATGATGCAAAGTGCATAATTTTAAGCGCAAGCACAGGAAAAACACATGGCATTGCATTTAAAATGATCCCGCCGAGAAAAGCAAACAAAAGCATTGTTAATAACCCAACTAAAGTCATTGATGATGCTGGGCTTTGTAAAATAATTTCACTTAAATCACATATGTGTGTTGTCGGGAATGTAAAATTAATTTTCAGTTTTTCTATTTTACAAATTTTTGCGCAAATGGGTGCTTCTATTTCAAACTTAATTTCACTTTCAGGGGTGGAAAAGTCTTTATCTGTCTTAATTTCAATGCTTGTGGTGGCTTCATTTTCATATGCTTCAAACGATGTGTTATATTTCTTAAGCACTTTAGGCTGAGACCATCGCACCTGCCCCACTGTCATGCCCTTTGGCAAATCAAACGTGATTTTGGGTTCAGGGTCTACGAAAATTTCATCCTTTTGTGTATCTGTGGCCATTTGAGGGGGCTTCATATACCAGTCTTTTGCAATATACCACTTCACATTCAGCCAAAAAGTTTCCTGTGGCGTAATCCTTGCGACACTGCTTTTTACAACTAGGGATAAAGGGGAATCACTCTCATTTGCCCCAGCATTACTGTCAAGCAGCATACCAAAAAACACTGCAAAAAAAATTGAAGCAATCGCGGCAGTTGGTATATATATATTTATTTTTTTTACAAGCATCATCTGAAATCGTTAATAAAATTAAAAATCACTTTTTAGTATATAGGTTTTTTTTAACGGTTTTCAAATCTTTAAAAACATGCCACCATGAATAGGTGCCTTTAATTTAGTTCAAATGCATTATAAAATGCATTGTAATAGGTGCAAAAATTGAATTGGTAATTAAGTTAGGTCTGTGTTATGAAAATACATTTTTTAGGTGTTCGTGGCAGCACCCCGTGTGCGGGGCCTGCTCATATTAAGTATGGTGGGCATACCAGCTGCGTGATGATAGAGGTGGCTGATCATCACATTATTTGCGATGCTGGCTCTGGTATTATAAATGCTTCAAAAGCGGGTGTATCGACCCCTTCAAAAACAACACACCTTTTATTATCACACACCCACCTTGATCATATCATGGGGCTTCCTTTTTATGGACCCTTTTGGCACAAAGACCACCACATGCATATATATGCGGGTCATTTGAAGCCTTGGGGGGGAATAAAAGACTATTTTGAAAACTTATTAAAAGAACCTCTGTTCCCTGTGCCATTTAAAGTTTTCCCCTGTCAAAAAACTTTTTATGACTTCGAGCAGGGTGATACTTTTAAGCTTAATGAGGTTACTGTTGAAACACATCAACTTAACCACCCCAATGGTGCAACGGGATACCGCATTACACACAATAGTAAATCTGTGTGCTATATTACGGACCATGAACATGGTGAAAATGTAAACAGGCAAGCTTTGGTAAGTTTTATAAAAGATACAGATTTACTCATTTATGATTCAACCTATAATGACACTCATTTTACCCCTTTTATTGGTTGGGGTCATTCAACTTGGCAAGAAGCTGTGCGTCTTGGCACAGATGCGGGGGTGAAAACAATTGGTATATTTCACCACGACCCAATGAATGATGACGATAAGATGGCACAAATAGAAAAAGAAGTCAGGCGAACATGCTCAATTGCTATGGTTTTAAAACAAGATATGGTAATTGACCTGTAGGATCAACACACCCAAAACTAATAAAATTTCTGGAATAATCCTTAAAATAATATTATAATTTTTTTAAAAGGTAATAATGGAAATGATTCTTTTGATTAAAGCTCTGACACTTCTTGTCGTATTGACAATACATTCTTACGCGCTAACTTCCTCTAGGGTTGTCCCCATAACAGATGAGGATACGCGCATAAATTCAACCCAAGAAGCTAAAATAAAACTGCATTTTTTTGGCGTGAGAGGTAGTGCGCCATGTGCAGATTCCACTTTTTGTAAATACGGAGGTCATACAAGTTGCGTGAGCATTCATATAGGTGATCATTTATTATTTTGCGATGCTGGAACAGGTATACAAAACGCATCTTCTTTAGGTTTTGAAAACAGACTCAATAAAACACATATACTTTTGTCACACGTTCACCTTGACCATATCACTGGCCTTCCCTTTTATGGCCCAATCTGGGCTCAAAATCACAGTATTGACTTTTATGCAGGAAACCTAAGTGTGTATGGTGGCGTTGAAAAAACGTTGTATACCTTATTTGCAGAACCTTTTTTCCCCAAACCTTTAAACATTTGGCCAAGCACCAAAACCTTTACAGACTTTATCCCTGGTGACACTTTTTATATTGATGATATTGAAATTCGAACCTACAGACTCAACCACCCCAATAATGCGATTGGCTATAGAATTGTTTATCAGGGAAAATCTGTTTGTTACATAACTGATCATGAACATGGAACAGACCCAAGATATGGAGAATTAGAAGAATTTGTGAGAAATACGGATCTTTTAATTTTTGATTCAACTTATAGTGATGATGTCATGTCTGTATTTGCAGGCAGAGGACATTCCACCTGGCAACAGGCGCTTAGAATTGGCGATGCAGCCAACGCTAAAAAAATAGGTGTATTTCACCATGATCCTGCAAATACAGATGACAAGATGGATGAACTGCAAGAAAAAGCAAGGGAAGCCAGTGATAAGATTATTATATTAAAGCAAGGAGGGGAGTTCTTAATCTAAATCCATATACCCCTCTGGCCATTTGCTTTTCAACTTTTTTATAAATATTCCTTGAACTTCAGCTCTAATTCTTTTATAATTTGTTTTAGTTAGACTGATATCAGGAATTTTTTCTATGAAAATCGCAAACTCAATCAAGACATTACGTAGCCGTCATAAGGCTTGTAAAGTTGTGCGTCGCCGTGGTCGTTTGTATGTAATTAACAAACTTAATCCACGCTTTAAGGCACGCCAAGGCTAATTGATTATTAGTATTGAAAAAGTCGGATGATAATTTCATTCGACTTTTTTATTTTTGCTAAAGATTTGTTGATTAAACATCATTTTTACAGCTACACTTTACCAGAACCTTTTTGCTGGATATATATTTCTATGCGATATTCATTTGAACCTGTTAGCTTTAAGTCAGGGCTGACTTACTCTATACCCGTTTCTATTTCATTTTCACTTCTTTTTTTTGCCCTTGGTATTCTTGGTCATTCTAAAGGATTCACCCTCACACAGTCGCTATTAATGTCAGGCGGGCTTTTCGCTGGCCCGACTCACCTGTATTTGCTAACCAACCAAAATGAGTCTTTGTGGGCAATTGGGCTAAATGTATTTTTATTGAACGTTAAATTTGTCATGATGGCAATTATACTAATGACGCTGATTGATCAAAAAAAACGCTATTTAATTCCTGGGCTTAGCTTTATGACGAACACAAGTTATTTGCTAACCTTAACACAAAAAGAAGTTCCCGATCGATGGAGCTTTTATATCGCACTTACCGTGCCAACGTTTCTAGCGTCTTTGTTTGCAACAGTGGTTGGTCACTATGCATGGCACGCCCCAGAACTTATACGATTGTACCTTAAAGAAATTGCTTGTGTTGTGTTACCTATCCATTTCACATGTATCACCATTAAACGAATGGATGAGCCCCTCACCGTTCTTTTTTCAGTGTTAGGATTTGTACTTTCTCCCCTATTATCGAAAGTTGTCCCTTATAACCTGCACGTATTTGTGTGGCTTGCGATAGCGGCACTATTTGTTACATTAAAGAAGGAAAAGACAGCATATGTTCCTTGCTAAGCCCTTTTATTTTTCATTGTTGGTTTCAGTGGTTGTCATCTTAATGACGCGCACCTTGCCAGCTTATTTTTCAAGTCTTAGCAACGTGTTAAATTACCCAAGATTTATCTTGTTTTTAGACTATTCTATTTGTTTGATAACAGGTGAAATTGTATATTATACAACTTATCATGATATTGCATTAAAACAAAACCCTGTACCGTTTAGTGTAGTAAGTGGACTAACATTAGTTCTAGCTGCATTTACGATGCATAAAACCCAAAATCTTACAAAAAGCTTTGGCACCAGCTTATTATTTTTCTTTATCTGCTTGCTGTTCATGAATACATTTTTATAAGGGTACCTCGAAATAACTTTTTTTCATGTGGCGAGCACCAAAAGACCTCACCTGGAAAACCCCAGTGTATATCCAAATAGTTCTGAATTTGAGGAGGAACTCAACGCCGCAGGGGGAATTGTAAATTGGTTTTTAGGGGGGCGCATAAATTATTAAGGGCGCCCTTACACGTTGTGTAACGAGGCGCCCTTTTGTGATCATCTTATAAAAACAAGACCATTACAATTGTCTTTCTTAACTCTATTTTACCCCCAATAATTCAACCTCAAATATCAATGTTGAGTTAGCAGGTATTTTACCCCCAACCGCTTGACTTCCATATCCTAATTCAGGAGGAATCACCAATTCTCTTTTGCCACCCACTTTCATTGTAGCAACGCCTTCGTCCCAGCCAGCAATGACTTGACCGACACCAATTTGATATGTAAACGGTGTCCCACGTGTCACTGAACTGTCAAATACAGTGCCGTTTTCCAATTTTCCGGTGTAATGAACAGTTACCATTTGACCGTTCTTTGGGCTAGTTCCGCTCCCTTCTACAACATCTCTGTATTGTAGGTTATTTTCTGTTTTTATGTATTGTTGACTTTCTGGCATAATATAATAAACTCCTGATAATATAGTAAAAGTAAATGCAAAAACTTTAAGAGGTAACGTTATCAATTTTTTTCGTTTTGCTGATAGCTGCATAGAATAAAAACCTCATCATGTAAATGTGTTAAGTGCTTTTGCACTTAATCATTTTAACCAGACTGTGCGTGTGATTCAAGACTTGAATGGGTGTGCGGG
This sequence comes from uncultured Verrucomicrobiales bacterium, assembly GCA_964478775.1. Taxonomy (GTDB): domain Bacteria; phylum Pseudomonadota; class Alphaproteobacteria; order Paracaedibacterales; family CAIOTO01; genus PNMQ01. Next base: position 32,193 of record CAYZJC010000017.1, read on the forward strand.
AAGCTATAAGGGTTTAATTCTATACTTTTCCAAAATAATGTTAGCTATTCTTTTGGTAAACTGCCCCCCAAAGTCAAAAACACTAAGCAACAAAATGTGAGGAGAAATTCATTTGTGCTTTCACACTTTTTTGCTTCTTGTCTGACCTTCATACTTTTTCAGCTTTTTAAAAAGATGGGGTTGTGTTGACGGTTACATTGAATCCACATTTGCCACAGTCAGATTAAGAACAGCCAAAACAAAAGGATGCTTACACGACAAACGGCATTGACAATGACCTTTCAGTTGTTGCAATCTGCACAAGGACGATGGAAAAAACGATCAGGCGCATATCTGACTGCTCAAGCCTTTTCAGGAGTCAAATTCGTTGATGGAATTGCACAAAATCAATCCGTTAACAAAGTCGCCGCTTGATTCCTAAACACAACTTTCGATCATAGCTCCATCTTTCGTGAGTTTAGACGAAAATAAGCAAGGGTTTGATGAACATTTACGCTGTATTTTGCAACAACAAATAGAGGACGCAGCATGAGCAAAATTCTGACTGCCAATTTTTCTGCCTATGAATTCAGGAACCTTGGAGAAAAAAAAATTAATGAAATACAGGATTTTTTAGATCTTTTTGATGACTTTTTTATATTATGCGAAGGTGAAAAAGGCACAGCCACGGGTTTGTTGTCAACTTGCCCACCAGGTAAGGATGTTAAATCTGATAAAATCCTTACTGGTATTTACTCAAACAATGTTCTAATCGGTATTATCGACCTCATTAAAGATTATCCCGAAGATGGTGTTTGGACAATCGGCTATTTGCTTATACATCCTGCCTACAGAAATCAAAAAATTGGTTCTAACATTATAAGATCATTTTCTCAACAACCAGACATTAAAGCACTAAGATGCGTTGTTCAGGCTCAAAACCCTCGTGCTTTAAATTTTTGGGAAAACCATGGATTCAAGATAAAACATATACGTAAAGAGGTATTGGAAAATATTGCAAGTGAAGTCTTCATTTTGGAAAAGGAGGTGTGAATATGACCATCAAACCTACATCGTTCGCAACCATTCAAAAACTTATCAAAGAACTCTACGTTGATGCTAAAGCGGTATTTTGGTCAGGATCAGTTTCAGAAGGCCTTGGATCAAAGTAACCGTCAACGCAACCCCGTCAATCGCCTTACAAGGCTAGTAAATGCTGAGATGTTTGATTGTTAGATTTAAAAAAAAATGATTGATTATTTTTGATGACTTGTGTCTATTTTGTCATCTATCTGTG